>JAKPBN010000200.1 GCA_029778945.1 Spirochaetota bacterium | reverse complement strand
CAAGGCGGGCCAGGACATAGGCCAGGGGGACCCGCAGGACCCAGAGCCTCACGATGGCCAGGACCATGATCACCTTCGTGGCTCCCGCCCCCTGGAAGGCCCCGGTGAGGACGAGGTAGAGGCCGAACATCAGGACCGAGGGGCTCGTGATCTTGAACATGATATCCCCGAGGCGGATAGCCTCGGGGTCGTCCACAAAGAAGCGCACGAGGTCCCCGCCCCACAGGACCGAGGCCACGAGGAGGGGGGTCATGAAGACGAGGCAGGCGACGAGGCCGATCCTGACCGTCCTCCGGGCCCTGGCCTCGTCCCCGGCGCCCAGGGCCTGGCCCGCGAGGGCCGTGGTGGCGTTGGCGATGCCCCGGGCCGGGAGGTCGAAGAGACCGGTTATGCGATTCCCTACCCCGAAGGCCGCGATGGCCGCGGGGCCAAAGCCGTTGACCGCCCCCTGGAGGACGGTAAAGCCCAGGGAAGAGAGGCCCTGGCCCAGGGATGAGGGAAGGCCTATCTCCGTGAGGAGGGCCCAGGCCTCCCGGCGGGGACGCATCTGGGCCCAGGAGAGCTTGAGCCCTCCCCTGCCCCGGGCCAGGATGGATAGGCAGAGCAGGGCCCCCACGCCCTGGGAAAAGACCGTCGCGATCGCCGCCCCCGCCACGCCCAGGGCCGGGAAGGGCCCGATCCCAAAGATGAGGAAGGGATCGAGGAGGGCGTTTAGTCCGATGGAGATCAGATGGACCTTGAGGGGGCTGAAGGAATCCCCGATGGCGGTGTGGGCAGCCTGGAAGGCGTAGTAGACAAAGCTAAAGGGCAGGCCCAGGAGGCTTGTCCGCATAAAGACAAGGGCAAAGCCGAGGACTTCCGGTGGAGTCCCGAGGAGGCGGAGGAGGGGACCCGAGAGTATCAGTCCGATGGCGGAGAGGACGAGGGAGATACACAGGAGAAAGAGAAGGGCCTGGTTCATGTAAAAGCCCATCTTCTCCTTGTCCCCCTGGCCCTTGGCCCGGGCGATCAGGGTCATCCCGGCCCCGGCGATGCCCGTCCCGAAGACTATGAGGAAGAGCTGGATGGAAAAGGCTATCGAGGGGGCGGAGATCTCCGCGGTGCCTAGCTTGCCCAGGAAAAAGGCGTCCACGAGGTTATACAGGACCTCGATGAGGTTGTTGGCCACCACCGGGAGGGCGATGACAAGCATCCGCTTGCGGATGGAACGATCGAGCTCGGCCATGGAGGCGGGGGGCTAGCCGAAGAGCCGGGGGAGGAGGGCCTCGAGGGCCTCGAGCTGGGGCTCTATGAGGGCGGCCGGGGGAAGGCCGCCCCGGGGACCCGAGATGTCCCAGGCCGGGTCATTGGACCGGGGCACGAGGACGACCGAATGGCCCTCCAGGCCGGCCTCAAGGGAGTGCCGGGCCGCCCGGACGGCAAAGGTTGAGTTGGCGTCCAGGACAAGGCCATCCTTGAGCACCGACTCCCCCTCCTCGGCCGAGGCCAGGGTGGCCGTGAGGACCAGGGAGCCTAAGGGAAAGTCGCGGTCAAAGGCCGCGAGGAATTCGAGGCCCGACTCGGCCCCGGGGGGAGGGGCTGAGGCCAGGATATCGGCGATCTTGACGGGCTCGCCCTGGAGACGGGGGAGGAGGAAGGCCGAGACCGGAAGGCCCCAGGACCAGGTCCACAAACCCGTGACGAGGCCCAGGAGGTCCCCTGGGGGGGCAGCCACGATGAGGTCCCCCGCAAGGTCCTTCCGGGCCAGGGAAAAGAGGCCGACAAGGAGGAGGCTCCTGCCGAGGAGGCGGGGCGGGGTCGAGGCTCCCAGAGGCAGGAGGGGCCAAGCGCCAAGGCTGGCCCGCGCGGCGGCGGCCTTTTCAAGACCCTGGGCGGCGGAGAGGCCGCCCTTGACCTCCACAATGCGGATCCTGTCCTGGCCCTCCAGAAGCCGGGCTGGCACCTTGGCGGCGCGGCCCTCGGGGCAGAGGATCAGAAGTGGAGGCAGGGACTCGGAGGCCCGGAAGGCGGCGACCAGGGCCGAGGCGTCCCGGCCTCCGGCCGAGGCCACGACGAGGCTCTTCGAGGAGCCGGGAATATTCTTGAGGCAGGACGCGGCAAAGGCGGCCCCATAGTCGGCGGCAGAGCCCGAAGGCCCCGCCGCCAGGTCAAAGACCAGGATGTCCTCGCCCAGGGCATGGCGGGCGGGGATGCGGCCATAGACGTCCTGGGCCAAATCGGCGGCGGAAAAGGGGTCGAGGAGCTCCGGCAGGATCTCGGCGGCGGCGAGGGAGATAAAATCCCGGAACTCCGCCGCCGGGGCGTAGACGGTGGAGCGGAGGTCCGTGCCTGCCTCGGGGACAAAAAAGCCTCCATCCCGGGGATATCCCAGACGGGAAGCCTCGGCGAAGGAGATGGGCGGTGCCCCCCGGGTGCTCATGAATCTCATATACCGCTGAGTTTACCGGCCGGGCCGGGGAGCCGCAAGGAGGAGGCATCGATTGACGGTAGTCCCGGCCCGAGGCTATGCTCAGGCCCATGAAGATATGGATGAAGTACCTCATCGGCGCCATCCTGGGCACGGCCATCGCCCTCGTCGTGCCCCTGGACGACGCCAACCTCCACGGGACCCTGGCCTTCCTGGGGGAGCTTTCCATACGGATCGGCCGCTACGCCCTCCTCCCCCTCCTCCTCTTTTCCCTCCCGGTGGCGGTCTTTGAGCTCAATGAGGACAAGGAGTTCTGGCGCACCCTGGGCCGGTCCTTCCTCTTTATCCTGGTCTCGGTGGCCCTCTTTGCCCTCATCGGGGTCCTCACGACAGCCGCCCTCCAGCCCGCCCGGATTCCCCTTCTTTCCGACACCCCCCAGGCCGCCTCGGTCCTAGGGATCCGGGACCTTATCCTGGCCATCTTTCCGCCGAGCATCTTCTCCGTCCTCACCGACTCGGGCAACTTTATCCTCCCCCTCTATTTTCTGGCCATCCTCCTCGGCTTTGCCTTTTCCTATGACAAGATCGCCACCAAGCCCGTGGTCAGCCTCTTTGACTCCCTCTCAAGGATCTTCTACCAGATCAACACCTTCTTTTCCGAATTCCTGGGCATCCTCGTGATCGCCGTGACGGCCCTCAATGTCCTCGAGCTCCGCCTGGCCGTCCGCAGCGAGGTCTACCGCCCCCTCCTCATCGTGGTGGGCATCGAGCTGGCCCTGGTGACCCTTCTCGTGATCCCGGCCATCCTCTATTTCACCTGCGGCAGGAAGCACCCCTACAAGTGGCTCTATGCCTTCCTGGCTCCGGCCTTTGCGGCCCTGGTCTCCGGGGACGTCTACTTCCCCCTGGGCTCCCTGACCAAGCACGCCAAGGAAAGCCTGGGGATCCGGCGGAGGACCAACGCCGTCTCCCTGCCCCTGGTGATCCTCTTTGGCCGGGCCGGCACGGCCCTTGTGACCTCGACGGCCTTTATCGCCGTCCTGTCCTCCTATTCCCACCTGGGCATCTCCCCGAGGAGCCTCCTCTGGATCCTCGCGACCGCCCCCCTCCTCACCCTTATCCTGGGTGCGGCCCCCGGTCGGGGAGCCATGACGGGCCTGACCGCCCTCTGCGCCCTCTACGGCAAGGGCTTCGAGAATGGCTACCTCATCATCGTGCCCATAGCCTTTCCCCTGATAGCCGCCGGGGCCTTCCTGGATATCCTCTGGGCCGGCTGCCTCAGCCTCATCGTGGCCAAGGATACGGGGCATATGCAGGAAAAGGAAATACGTTTCTACATATAGGTGCTATCCTTACAAAATTCCGTAGCGCTTGACGTCCCCCGCGGGCGACCGTAGAATATGCCCATGGACCTCAAGCATGTACTCGGGCAGGATTCGATAGCCCTCCACCTCAAGGGCCGCACCAAGGAAGAGATTATAGATGAGCTCCTGGCCGTTGCCGCCAAGTCCGGCAAGGTCAAGGACTTGGTGGCGGCTCGCCGGGCCGTGATGGACCGGGAAGGCCGGATGAGCACGGGCATGAAGCACGGCATAGCCATACCCCATGGCAAGACCGATGCCGTGGCCGACCTTGTGGCGGTTATAGGCGTGTCGGACAATGGGGTCGACTTTGAGGCCCTGGATCAGCTCGACTGCCGTATCTTTATCCTTACCCTGTCCCCCGCGGACAAGACCGGCCCCCACCTCCAGTTCCTGGCCGAGGTGAGCCTTCTCTTCAAGAGCGAGGAAAAGCGTGCCGCCATCCTGGCCTCCACCAAGGCCGAGGAAGTCCTCAAGATCCTCACCCAATAATCCTCAAAACCTCTCAAACCCAAGGCCGCCCTCCCAGGCGGCTTTTTCTATTCTCCCCCTCTTCCTCCCTCCCCCTCTTCCTCCCCTCCCCCTTTGGAAGGAAAGGGCCCGGGGAAGGAAACCTTTCAGGTTGAAAGGTTTCCTTCCCCGAAAAAAAAAGCCGGCCTCATCGGGCCGGCTCGGGAAGGGTCAGAAGAAGGTCCTACTCGATGATCGCGAGGATATCGGACATCTTGACAATGAGGTGCTCGGCGCCATCGATCTTGATCTGGGCTCCGGCATACTTGTCATACATGACTTTGTCCCCTTCCTTGACCTTGATCACGTCCTTGTCGGTGCCTACAGCGATCACGAGACCGGTCTGGGTCTTTTCCTGGGCGGTCTGGGGGATGATGATCCCGCCGGCGCTCTTGGTCTCGCTCTCCTGGATCTTCACGAGGACGCGGTCGGTTAGGGGCTTCACTTTCATGGGTATTCCTCCTGGTGGAACCACAGTGGATTTAGTGGTGTATGTTCGATGAAAATATACGGAAAAGGACAAGAGAGGGTCAAGGTCAATCTTCCTTGCCGCGATATCCCTCGGGCAGGCCCTCCTCCAGGAGCTCCAGGAAGATCCGCACCAGGCGGGGATCGAAGAGGGTTCCGGCCGAGGAGGCCATGAAGGCCCGGGCCTCGTCCCGGGCCATCCCGCGGCGGTAGGGCCTCTCATCCGTGATGGCGTCATAGACGTCGGCCAGGGCGATAATCCTGGCCCCCAGGGGTATGGCCTCCCCGGCGAGGCCCTCGGGATAGCCCGAGCCATCCCAGCGTTCATGGTGATAGAGGATGCTCGACCTCACCAGGGAGGCCGAGGGGATATCCTCGACTATCCCGGCCCCGACCCCGGGGTGGCGCCTGACTATTGCCATCTCCTCATCCGTAAGCCGGCCGGGCTTGTCGAGGATAGCCTCGGGCACCCCGATCTTGCCCACGTCGTGGAGGACGGCCGAGAATTCCAGGCGGTCCAGCTCTGGCCCATCCATGAGAAGGCGGCGGCCCAAGGCCCGGGAGAGGACGGCCACCCGGTCCGAATGGCCCTTGGTCCAGGCGGACTTGGCGTCCACGGCCCGTACAAGGGAGGTCACCACCGCGAGCCAATTCCTCGCGCTGGCGGCCCGCTGGTCCAGGTCCTTGAGGGCAACCCCGGCCTGGTCGGCCAGGAGGCCCAGCCGGGCCAGGTCGGCCCCGCCCTCCCGTATGAGGACGAGGGCTCCGTCCTCTCCCCCGGAGCTGGCGAAGGGAAGGTTCACGAAATGGAGGCGGGCCAGGGCCTCGGGGGCCAATTTGGGAAGGAAGGCCTCCACGGCCTTGCCCAGCTCGGCCAGGTCCACCTCAAAGGGATCCCTGAAGCGGACGATAAGGCCCGGTGGGATGTCCTGGTCGGGCACAAAGCCCCCGGGCCGGCCGGAATCGATGGAGGCTCCGGCCATGGCGAGGATGGCAAAACCGCCGCCGTCCGCGTCCCGGGACACAATGGCGGCGAATTCGGCGGGATTATAGTCCAGGACGGCGTCCAGGACCTTGCCCAGCTGGATCTGCCTAGCCTCCCCGGCCAAGACGGCCCGGTCTATGCGATTCATCGATTCCAGGGCCCTGGCCCGGTCGGCCAACTCCCGCCCTTCGTCCTCTATCTCATTCCGCATCCGGAGCAGGGAGCGCGCCAGGGAGCCCATCTCATCGCCCCGGGCAAGGTCCCGGAATTCCAGGGTCTTGGTCCGGTCCAGGGACCATTCGGCCAGGGACCTCACCGGGCGGGCGAGGCGGCGGCCAAAGGCCTGGGACAGGCCTAGAGCAGCCCCAAGCCAGAAGAGGATCCCGAGAATGACCAGGGGCTCCTCCTTGCGGAACTCGGCTATGGCGACATTGCCATCGAGGGAGAGTTCGGCCACAAGGAGCCAGTCATCCCCGGGGCGGGAAAGGTCGGCGTAGTAGCTTATCCTGTCCCTGCGGCCCCAAAAGGCTGGCAGGTGGATGGGGATGGGCGAATGGACCAGGGCGTCGACCCGGGCGCTGGCCCGGGGGTCGAGGGGGCTGAGCTCCAGCCTGCCGGCCTTGTCCGCCGAGGCCCGGGCCCAGATGCCCGGCCCCTGGGCGGGCTTGAGGAGGAGGGAGAGGATCTCAAGCCCGGAGAGGTCCCCGGGACCTTGGCCGGAGTCCTCTTGGCCTGGAAGGGCCCGGACCGGGCCGGCCTGAGAGGCCCCGAGGCCGGATCGGGAGTCTTCAATCGCGGCATTGGAGCGATCGGGGAGAAGGGTCGAGGCCAGGGAACGGAGGACTGAAGTGGAGGCCGAGACCATGGCCGAGCTCGTCTGGGAGCCGACCACGATAATCACCGTATAGGAGATCAGGGCCCCGAAAAGGGCAAAGAGGGCCGTCAATTTCCAGGAAAGGCTCAGGTGGACTCGGTTCATAGAGGTTATGGATAAAATATTCTTTTTTTACGGAATTAGTAAAGACCATGGAAAGATAGCCGAAGGGCGGGCAAAGTCAGTAGATTGATCAGCGGGGCCGCCGGATTCGGGGCCAACGAAGGAGAATTTGCATGCCGAAGGGCAAGAATGATTGGAGCGGGGGCAAAAAAGACGCCAAAAACCGGGGTGGCCCCAGGGCCCCCGGTCCCCAGCCGGGCTTCGGGGGTCCCCAGCTCCGCTCCACCCTGAGCTATGTCGTCCTAATGCTTGTCGCCGTGGTAGCCCTCAATTTCTTCCTCACCCAGGGGGATGACAGCGTCATCCCCTATTCCCAGTTCAAGGACAAGATCCGGAGCGGGGAGATCAAGAGAGTCGAGATGGACGCCAGCTACTTTACGGGCTATGCCGCCCCTCCTCCCGCCCAATCTGGCTCGGTTCCGGAATCCGGCGCGGGAAGCCTTTCGAGGACCCTTCCCTCCCTCCTCGCGGCCAAGCTGCCCAAGGGAGTCGTCTATAAGACCGTGCCGATCAACGACCCCGACCTGCCCCGGCTCCTGGACGAAAGC
This sequence comes from Spirochaetota bacterium, assembly GCA_029778945.1. Taxonomy (GTDB): domain Bacteria; phylum Spirochaetota; class Spirochaetia; order Treponematales; family Rectinemataceae; genus JANYKC01. Next base: position 6,729 of record JAKPBN010000200.1, on the reverse strand, counting down.
AAGGTCACCTATTCGGCGGTGTCCCGGGAGGGAAACGCCATACTCTCCTTTGCCCTCAACTGGATCCTCCCCTTTGCCTTGATGTTCCTCGTCTGGCGCTTCCTCCTCCGCCGCATGGGCCCGGGCAACTCCAATGTCCTCGCCTTTGGCCAGAACAAGGCGATGATTGTCGCCGAGGGGGATGTCACCACCCGCTTTGGGGATGTGGCCGGGGTGGACGAGGCCAAGGATGAGCTCGTCGAGGTGGTGGACTTCCTCAAGAATCCCCGGAAATACACGGATATCGGCGGCAAGATACCCAAGGGTGTCCTCCTCGTGGGCCCCCCTGGCACGGGCAAGACCCTCCTGGCCCGGGCCGTGGCCGGTGAGGCCGAGGTCCCCTTCTTCAAGATGAGCGGCGCCGACTTTGTCGAGATGTTTGTGGGCGTAGGCGCCGCCCGGGTCAGGGACCTCTTCAAGCAGGCCCGGGAAAAGGCCCCCTGCATCATCTTTATCGACGAGCTCGACGCCATAGGCAAGAGCCGCATCACCGGCCCCATGGGGGGCAATGACGAGAGGGAGCAGACCCTCAACCAGCTCCTCGTGGAGATGGACGGCTTTGACGCGACCTCGGGCCTGATCATCCTGGCGGCCACCAACCGCCCCGATGTCCTCGACCCGGCCCTGCTCAGGCCCGGACGCTTTGACCGCCAGGTCCTGGTGGACCGCCCCGACCTGGTCGGCCGGGAGGCGATCCTCAAGATCCACGCCAAGAACGTGAAGCTTGAGGAGGGGGTGGAGCTGTCCAAGGTGGCCAGGGGAAGCCCGGGCTTTGTGGGGGCCGACCTGGCCAATGTGGTCAACGAGGCCGCCCTCCTGGCCGTGCGGGCCGGACGGAAGAAGGTGCGCCAGGGCGACTTTGACGCGGCCATCGAGAAGATCGTCGCCGGCCTCGAGAAAAAAAGCCGGGTGATGAATCCCGAGGAGAGGAAGGTCATAGCCTACCACGAGACGGGCCATGCCCTGGCCGCGGCCTTGACCCTCGGGGCCGACCCGGTCAAGAAGATATCGATTGTCCCCCGGGGCTTCGGGGCCCTGGGCTATACCCTCCAGCTCCCCATCGAGGACCGCTACGTGATAGCCGAGGAGGAGCTCCTAGGGCAAATCGACGTCCTCTTGGGCGGCCGGGCCTCGGAGCAGATAGCCTTTGGCAAGGTGTCCACCGGGGCGGCCAATGACCTGACCCGGGCCACGGACATAGCCCGCAGGATGATCACCGACTTTGGCATGTCCGACCGCTTCCGCAACGTGGCCCTTACCCGGAGGGGAGCCTCGATGACCTACGGCCAGCAGGACGCCTTCCTGGCCCGGGAATACAGCGAGGAGACCCAGCGCTATGTGGATGAGGAGATAGCCCGGGTCATAGCCGACCGCTATGCCCGGGTCCTCGAAAGCCTGGGCAAGCGCCGGGACCTTATAGACCTGGTCGCCACCCGCCTCCTTGAGAAGGAGACCGTGGACGAGGTCGAGTTCCTCGCCCTCCTGGGCCAGGAGGCCCCCGGAGCCAAGGCCGCGACGCCTGCCCCGGACGGCCCGGCCCTGGCCTAGGCGCCCTGCCGTTGACCCTTCCGGGACCCGCCGTGTACGATGGCGGCCTCCCGGGAGGTCTTTAATGCTCTGGATCCTAATCGCCTACGGTGCCCTGCTCCTCGCGATCGCCTTCGCGAGCCTCAAGTACAATTCCAGCTTTGACAATTTCCTCGTGGCCGGCCGGGTCCAGCCCCGCTTTCTCATAATTGCCTCCATGCTCGCCTCCACCATCGGTGGGGGCATCACGATCGGCACCGTGAGCAAGGCCTACGCCATGGGCTTCGCGGCCTTCTGGTTTGTCGCGGCCGGCTCCCTGGCCCACTTCCTCCAGGGCGGCCTCCTCTCGAAAAAAGTCAGGGATTCCGAGGCCCTCACCCTCTCAGACCTCGCGGGCAAGCTGGGCGGCAGGGCCAGCCGCAAGCTCGTCTCCCTGATCATTGTCCTCACCTGGACCGGGATCGCCGCGGGCCAGTTCCTGGCCGCCTCCAAGGTCCTATCCACCATGACGGGCCTAGGCCATGCCTGGGCCGTCCTGGCGGCCGCGGCCTTCCTCCTCGTCTACACCCTCATCGGGGGCCAGAAGTCAGTCCTCCGGACAGACTTCTTCCAGTTTGGGGTCCTCGCGATCGCCTTGCTCGCCTCCCTGGCCTGGCTCTTTATAGCCCGGACCCCGGCCCCGGGCTCGATCAGGATCGAGCTCTTTTCCCCCAAGTTTGGCCCCCTCGACCTGGCCTATTACCTCGTCGTGGTAGCGGGCTCCTATTTTATCTGCCCCATGATGTTCAGCCGCATCCTCTCCACGGACAGCCCGGCCAACGCACGAAAAGCTTCCTTTACCTCGGGCTTTGGCATGCTCGCCTTTGCCTTTGCCATCACCGCCATCGGCCTCTGGGCCCGGGCCACGGGCTTTGACGCCGGCAAGCTCGACCCGCTCAATGCGATCATCAAGAATGCCTTGCCCAAGGGCCTGGGCATCCTCATGCTCCTGGGCATTCTCGCGGCGATCCTCTCGACGGCGGACACGGTCCTCCTCACCGCGGCGGGCATCCTGGAAAACGACCTCCTGGAGGGCAAGTCCCTGCCCAGGGTAAGGCTCTGGGTAGCCCTGATCGCGGTGATAGGCGCGGTGATCGCCCTCTTCCAGACCGACATTGTGGATCTCCTCCTGCGCACCTACCAGGGCTATACCTCGGGGATAGTCCCGGCCCTCCTGGTGGCGATCCTGGCCATTGGAAAGCGCAAGCTTGAGCCCCGGCTTCTCTTTGCGGCCATTCTCTCGGGCTACCTCTTGGGCTTTGGCTCCTCCTACCTCGCCGATCCCACCCTCCAGAAGCTTGGGGCCTTCGCGGGCCTGGCGGTCTCGGCCATCCTGGCCCTCCTGGCCCGGGCCAGGGGCACTAGTCCGGAGAAACGCCTGGCCTAGGACCCGACTTTGCGTTGGTGCCAAGCCCCCCTTCATGGCTGAATGGGGGGTTTTTTATTTTAATAAACTGTTTTACCCATTAGGACGGGAAAAGCGAGTAGGCAATACCAGAGGACCTATTCGCCGTTTAGTTCGAGTTATATCGAGTTAACCTAACCTCAAACTTATTGACAACCTTCTTGTGGATCGCTATGACTTCGGGCAAATGAGTAACCCGTGGATCCTCCTCTCGACGCCCTGCGTATTTGGTCTCGCGGTGCTTGTATTTAAGCGCTACGAAGTCAGGCGAGTGGTCGTGGTCCTGGGAGCCCTACTCCAGGCCGGGCTCGCGGTGGCCTTTATCGCCGGCACCGCAGGTGCCGCAGGTGCCGCAGGTGCCGCAGGGGGACTTCCCTACCAGACTGGTCCAGGTCCCAGGGGCCTCGACACGGCTATCCTTGCGGCCGAGCTGGAGATGGCGGCCTTTATAGCGATCATCGCGATCCGGGGGAGGAAGCTCCTGCCCCTCTGCCTGGCCCTCATCCAGGGGGGCCTGGCCATCTACGGCGAGGGCTGGACCGGGGGCCTCGAGGCCGCCAATCTCTTCATCGCCGACCAGCTCAGCCTCCTCATGGTGGCCCTCGTGGGCCTCGTGGGAGGCCTCATCCTCTTTTACTCCTCGGGCTATATGCAGACCTACACCGAGGAGCATCCCGAGGTGAAGGACAGAAGGCGGGGCTTCGCCTCGGTGATGTTCCTCTTCCTCGGGGCGATGTACGGCCTCGTCCTAGCCAATGACCTGCGCTTCATGCTCGTCTTCTGGGAAGTGACAACCCTCGCCTCCTTCTACCTCATAGGCTATGCCCAAAACCCCGAGTCGAGGCAGAGCGCCTATCGCGCCCTCAACATGAACCTAGGCGGCGGCATAGCCTTCGCCGTCGGGATCATCCTCCTCGCCGCCCGGGCCGGGACGGTGGAGCTCGACCGCCTCCAGGCCCTGGGCAAGGCCGGTGGGGCCATGGCGGCCCTCGTGGTGGCCCCCGCGGCCTTCCTGGCCATCGCGGGCATCGTCAAGTCGGCCCAGCTTCCCTTCACCTCCTGGCTCCTTGGGGCCATGGTGGCCCCCACCCCGGTCTCAGCCCTCCTCCACTCCTCGACCATGGTCAAGGCTGGAGTCTTCCTCCTGATCAAGCTGGCCCCCGTCCTCTCGGGCACCGCGGCGGGCTACCTCGTGGCCTTTGTGGGGGCCATCACCTTCCTAGGCGCGGCCTTCGCCGCGGTCTCCCAGCGCAACGCCAAGCGAATCCTGGCCCTCTCCACGGTCTCCAACCTGGGCCTGATCGTGACCTGCGCCGGGATAGGGACCTACCAGCTCGTCTGGGTGGCCTTCTTCCTCATCCTCTTCCATGCCCTGGCCAAGGCCCTCCTCTTCCTGGGCACGGGCACGGCTAGCGTCGGCACCGGCAGCCTCGACGTGGAGCTCATGTCGGGCCTCGTGACCACGATGCCCCGGGTTGCCATCCTCCTCGTCGTGGGCATCTCCGCCATGTTCATCGCCCCCTTTGGCATGCTGGTGTCCAAGTGGGCCGCGATGGAGGCCTTTATCAACCTCAACTCCATCGTGAGCCCCCTCATGATCGTCTTCCTGGCCTATGGCTCGGCGGTGACCGTATTCTTCTGGACCAAGTGGCTCGGCCTCCTCCTCAGGGTTCCCGACCCCAACGCGCCCCGGGGCCTCCTCGAGGCCAAGGCATCAAGGCAGGAGCTCCTGGCCGAGCTCTGCCTGGCCATCTTCGCGATAGCCGCCTGCGTCACCTTCCCCCTCGTGTCCGCCAGGGCCGTCGAGCCCTGGCTCCTCGGGACCTATGGCAAGACCTTTGGCCTGGACCGGAACAACGCCATCGTCACCGTCCTGATGGTCGTCATGACCGTGGTGGTGCCGGGCTTCCTCCTTCTCATCTCCAAGAAGCCTGCGGTCTTCTCCAAGGGCTATGCCTCGGGCCATGTCCTCTCCCCCGCCATGAGCTATCCCGGGGCCGCCGGGCTCGAGCGCCAGATTGACCTCAGGAACTACTATCTCGGGAACATCTTCAAGGAATCCCTCGTCCTGGGCACGGGCTCGGGCCTCTGCCTCCTCCTCCTAATCAGCATGATAGGGACGGTACTCCTATGACCCTCCGCCCAGAGCACTTTGCCGCCCTCGCCTACCTCGTCCTCGGCCCCCTCGTCGGCGGCCTCATCGCGGGACTAGACCGCAAGCTGACCGCCCGCCTCCAGGGGAGGATCGGCCCGCCCCTCCTCCAGCCCTTCTACGACCTCTCCAAGCTCTTCTCGAAGAGGATAGCCCCGGTCAACCGCCTCCAGTTCCCCCTGGTCGCCTCCCATCTCTTTTTCGCCATCCTCACGGGAGTCCTCTTCTTCTGGGGCTCGGACATCCTCCTCATCATCTTTGTCCTCACCCTGGCCGGGGTCTTCCTGGTCCTCGCGGCCTACTCCACAGGCTCGCCCTACGGGGCCATCGGGGCCGAGCGGGAGCTCATCCTCATGACAGCCTACGAGCCCATGGTCATCCTGACCCTCGTGGGCCTCTATGAGGCGGCCAGGAGCTTCAACTTCTACGAGATCTACTCCGCCCCGACCCTCCTCATCTTCAAGCTGCCCGGGATCTACATCGGCCTTGTCATGGTCCTCGTGATGAAGCTCCAGAAATCCCCCTTTGACATCTCCACCTCCCACCACGCCCACCAGGAGCTCGTGAAGGGCCTCACGGTAGACCTGGGCGGCCCCGCCCTGGGCCTCGTGGAGCTGGCCCACTGGTACGAGTCCATCTACCTCTACGCGATCGTCTTTCTCTTCTTCAGCGCCAACCTCTGGGTCGCCCTGGCCGGCCTCGTGGCGACCTTCTTCCTTGTGATCCTCATCGACAACGTGACTGCCCGCGTCAATTGGCAGACGGCCCTGGCCATGGCCTGGCTCGTGGCCCTCGTCATGGGGGCGGGGAACCTGATTCCCTTCTATCTCATCACACGGGGGATGCCATGAAGGGTGTCGAGCGTTCTCTCTGGGTGGTCCACTATGACGCCTCCTCCTGCAATGGCTGCGACATCGAGGTCCTGGCCTGCCTGACCCCGGTCTACGACGCCGAGCGCTTCGGAGTCGTCCTCATAGGGGACCCCAAGCAGGCCGATGTCCTGCTCGTCACCGGCGGGGTCAACGAGAGGAATGTGTCCGTGCTCAGGGAGATCTACTCCCAGATGCCCGAGCCCAAGGCCGTGGTCGCGATAGGCGCCTGCGCCTACTCGGGCGGGGTCTTCGCCGAGTGCTACAACATCCAGGGCGGGGTAGCCGAGGCCATCCCCGTGGATGTCTATGTCCCTGGCTGCGCGGCCAAGCCCGAGTCCATCCTGGACGGGGTCCTCGCCGCCGCGGGGATCCTGGCCCGGAAGCGAAAGGACATGAGGAAAAGCCGCAGGGCCGGCAAGATGGAGGCCAAGGGATGAGCGAGCCTGATATCCATGACATAGAGGAAGTGGGGATCGATTCCCTGGTCAAGGAGGTGGACTCCCTCCTCCTCGACAGCTGGCGCCTCGTGCAGATCTTCGGGATCTCCACGGCCACAGGCTATGAGCTGGACTACACCTTCGGGGGCGGCTACGCGATGAGGACCCTGAGGGTCCACCTGGGGCCCAAGGATCCGGTGCCGAGCATCACCTCCTACTATCCCGCGGCCGTCCTCTACGAGAACGAGATCCGCGAGC
>JAKPBN010000194.1 GCA_029778945.1 Spirochaetota bacterium | reverse complement strand
GGGCTTTCAATTCAGGAACGGCTAAGGCTAGAGAAGAATAAGCGCCAGGAATCCTGAGACGAAGGGCAAGACCAGGTTGTCGAAATCCTTGAGGGGTAGGGCCTCGGTGATGGTCGCAAAGAAGGCCACCACAAAGGAGGCTAGCCCATGGCCGCTCAAGGCATAGGAGGCGATAAAGACCGCCGTAAAGCAGGTCAGGCTTCCTTCGAGGGACTTCCCTCCGGTAAAGGGGAGGCGGATCGAGCCAAAGAGCTTGCCTACGAGACTGGAGAGGCCATCCCCAAAGGCCAGAGTATAGACGGCGATCGACGCCGCAGGGTTGGGGTAGAGGAGGAGGGCGAGCATTGCCCCGAACCCCAGGGTCACCGGGCCCAAGACAAATTTTCCGGTATCCCGCTTCCGCGCCGCCAGGGCCGTTACCCGGGAAACCAAGGGCACATCCCGGCCGGAAAGCCTGAGGAATTCACAAGCCGTATAGAAAATGCTGCCTGAGGCGAGGATGAGGATTGTCGGGAATGCGCCTATCAGGGCCGCGAGGCTGGGCACGAGTCCTATAAGAAGGTGAATGCTCTTGCGGATGAGTTCAATCCGGATCTCTACAGCGCCGACGCCAACTCTCCGGTGGAGAATGGCTGTCTCAGCATGCTGTCCCATAAAGTCCTGCTCCTCGGGTTTGTTTGCCCTATATCTAAGGTACATGCAAGTAGCGTGCCATGATAAGTGGGTGAGCGGTCACCGGCTAAGTTGTTTCCTCGCAAGGCAAAATCGAGAGAAGACCAGGGCCTGGATCGCAGAGGTATAAAATAAAACACAGGGTCCACTATAAAACCGTGTACTGAGCTTTGCCTTGACAGTGGACGAGGGCGAATGCTAGATTCGTTCCTGCGGCCTCCCGAAGCCGCAGCCCTTCAACAGAAGAAGGTCCGGTGGGCGATTAACTCAGCGGGAGAGTGCTACCTTCACACGGTAGAAGTCATTGGTTCAAACCCAATATCGCCCACCGGGCTTTTTTTATGCCCGCGCCCGACACCCAATCCAATAGCTAGCGCATCGGGAAGGCCACGCTCCGCTCCAGGTCGGCATAGACGAGGGGCTCTGCCCCCCGCCTCGCCTCCAGGAGGAGGTTGAGGTTCTCCAGGCCCAGGTTCCTGGGCTTGCCATCCCCTCCCGGGACGGCCCTGCGCAGGGGCACAAGCTCTCCCATGAGACCGTCAAAGAGCCGGGTGGACTCGGTGAAGGCCTGGACCGCCTCGGCCCGCTTGCGGGCATCCCCGGTCCTGGTGGAGGCCTTGAGGAGGGCGGCCCCGAGGTTGTTCCGGGCGTTCATGAGGAGCTCGGCCACCTCGGCATGGGAGGCCTTCTCGCTGGGCACGGGAAGGTCGATCTGCTCCAGCTCGGCCTCCATCGCCGCCACGGTCCTCCTCCAATAGGCCTCGGCCGCCGACCAGTCCTTCCGGGCATAGAGGGCGTTGCCAAAAGCGTAGAGCAGGTAGGGGCTCTCATGGCCATCGGCGCCCGAGAGGTAGAGCTGGCTTACGGCCTCGGGTATGCGTCCCTGGCGGTAGAGGATATAGCCCCTCTGGTAGCGGAGCTCGGGGCTGTCGAAGCCCTCCGCCCCGGCCTTCTCAAACCAGGTTAGGGCCGAGGACAGGTCATCCCTCTGCCAGTAGGCCACATTGCCCATCCCGGCATAGGCCGCGGCGAAGCGGGGGGCCGCCTTGATCCTGCCCAGGTCCAGGGCCTTGGAGTACTCGGCCACGGCCGCCGCATAGTCGGCCTCGGCGGCGATGTACTGACGGGCGCCGAACTCGGCGTTGGCCCGGCGGATCCAGGAGTCTATGAACATGGCCTCCTGGCGGGGGCTGAGGACCGGGAGCAGGCCAAAGGACTTGATCGCGTTGCCCAGGGCCTTGCGCTCCTCGTCGGGGATATTGGACTTGAGGAAGTAGCGGGCCAGGTGGTAGTGGGCCTCGGGCAAGGTTTTGTCCTTGGCCTGGGCCGCGATGAGGAGGGTGTGGACATCCTCGAGGAGGCCCTTGTCGAAGAGATAGCCCCCGAGTTCGGCCAGGGTCGAGGCCGAGGGGAAGAGCTTCTCCGCCGCGAGGAAATGGGTCTTGAGAGGGAGGATCTCCGAAAGCTTGTCGGTCCTCATAAAATAGAGGAGCATTCGCTCCAGCCAGAGGTCCTCCATCCCATAGTTCTGGATGAGGGTCGCGTAGCACCGGCGAGCATCCTCAAAATGGACCGGAGCCTCGTCGGCCCAGTCCAGGTAGATGTCACCCTGGAGGAGGAGGGCATCCTTGTTGAGGTAGTCGATCTTGGTCTCGGGCACCTTGCCGGACTTAGGATCCCGGCTGGGCCCCACGAGGATCCAGTCGTCGAGGATCTTGACTCCCTCGGCATACTTGAGCTGGTCCCTCTCGAGGCGGGCCCAGGCCAGGACTCCCTCGTGCTCCCCCGGATGGCGGTGGACGAGGTCGGAATACTTCTTTTCCGCTAGGAGGTATTGCCGCCTTTGGGCATAGGCCTCCGCATAGCGGTAATACCAGGAGACGATCTCCTTGATCTTGGTCGCGTCCGCAAAGGACTTCTCGGCCTCGGCATAGCGGCCCTGGGCTATGCGGCTGTAGCCCGAGCGGTAGAGGGAATTCGCCGCCAGGGGGGTGTAGACGAATTTCCAGCCCAGGAAGCCCAGGATAGCCACCCCGATGAGGACGAGGAGGGCTGTCCTCGCGATGGGGAGGATGGTATGGGCCAGGAGGTAGCGGAAGCTCCCCTGCTCGGCCTGGAAGTCGGCGCCGGTGCTCTTCTCGTAGCCCGTGGGTATGGCGATCCGTCGTTTGAGGATCTTGCTGACCAGGGTGGCCACGTCGTCAAAGGGCTTGCGCTCCACCAGGGCCCAGACAAGCTTCGACCTTTGGGCCGGGGTGCCGCGCTCGTTGGCAAGGGAGTCCTCCACGGCGAGGCGGAGGTTGAGGGGGAAGGACAGGAGGCGGTCCTGGAGCTTGTCCACCTGGGCTTCCGTCAGGGAGACTTCCCTTACGGTCTCGGCCTTGGCCAGCTCGGGTCGCTGCCGGGGCGGGGTCTTGGGGCTAGGCTTTTCCTCCGGAGCGCCGGGCACCTCAAAGCCCGCTCCCCAGTCCTTGTCGAGATTAAAGGTAGCCGCCGGGGATATCTCGTCCCCCAGGGCGGCAAGCTGGCCATCGAGGTCCACGGAGCCAAAGTCCCCGCCCCCCGGAAGCTCGGAGCCAAAGCCCGAGTCAAAGGCGCCGGTCCCGCTATCGTCGAGGCTAAAGCCATCAAAGGCGTCCCCCGATTTGGCGGAAGCCGTCGGGGACTCGTCAGGGATGGCAAAATCGTCTATGGAGAAGGAGTCCAGGCTCGAGGCTGCCTCGGTCTCCGGGCCCGGGCCGCCTGCCTCTTTGGGGCCAGGGGAGGTGAAGGACTCAAGGTCGGGTATGGAAAAGGCGTCCCCCGAAGCCTCCGGGGCGGCCCCTGCGGCCTCGACGGGCTCGGTCCCAAAGTCGGCGAGGTCGGGCATCGCAAAGTCATCGGGGGCTTCGGCCGGGCCGGCTTCAGGAGTCTCCTCGGGGCCCTGTTCGGGGGCTTCTCCCAGGTCCTCGGCGGAAAAATCAAAGTCCGCCAAGCCCTGGAGGGCCTCGGCGCCGGAAAAATCCTCGGTGGGGGCGGCCGAAGGGCCTCCCTCGGGGCCTACTTCCTCGAGCTCCTCAAGGTCATCCAGGAGGCCGGGGCCCTCAAAAGCGCCCGCCTCGCCCTCGCCTAGGCCGGGGAGGCTCTCTGCCCGCGGCGAGGCGTCCACAAGGCCACCTAGGTCCTCCACGGCCCCGGTTTCCGGAGGGGGCTCCAGGCCCGGGCCCAGGAGGGAGTCCAGGTCGAGATCTCCGGAGCTCGGGGGGGCCAGGGAGTCGAGGTCGAGGTCGGAGATATCGGTGTCGGCCTCTGGCTGGGGCGGGGCGCCGGCCTCGGCAAGGGCCGCGTCCGCGTCCAGGGGCAGGTCGGCGAGGAGGGTTGCGAAGTCCGGGGGAAGGCCCTCATCGGCCTGGGGGACAGGCCTGGGCTTGGGCTTGGGAAGGACCTTGGCCTTGGCCGGCTTGGACGGAGCTACATCCCCAGCCTCGGGCGGGGGCGGATCCTCCCGGATCTCTCCCCAGCGCTCGAGGACCTCGGATTCCCGCGCGAGACCGGCGAGATCCTTCTTGAAGCGGTCGATGTCTGTCAGTCGCGGCATGGCTACCCGCCTATATTAACGGAACAAATATCCCTTTGTATAGGAAATAAGCTTTTAGGGGGCCTCCGGGGCGGCCGATATTCGGAGGAGCACACCACCATGAAACGAGCACTTCTGTTTTTCGCCCTGTCCGCCATCATCCTCCAGGCCGGACTTGCCTCGGGCACGCCTGAGGAGAGCCTCGACCTCCATTCCCGCCTAGTCTCCATGGAGGAGGCCGGTAAGCCCGAGGTCTTTGAGGACAGCCTTATCCTCAGCGCCAAGGGGCCCTGGAGGTCCGTGGCGGCGGCCTTCGAGTCCGAGGGCTTCTCGACCCTCCACCCCTATGAGCGCAACCGCCAGGGAGTCTTCCTCCTCGTCCTCCCCCTGCCGCTCAAGGCAAGATCGCCCATCGCGTACCGTCTGGTGGTGGATGGGGCCTGGATAGTCGACCCCCTCAATCCCATGAAGGCAGAGACTAGGTCCGGAGTCCTTGTGTCCCTGGCCCAGGTCCCCTACCTCTCGGATGAGGTTCCTGGCCGCTACCACCTCCTGGGCGAGGATGGGCACACGGCGCACTTTCTCGTCAGGGCCGAGCCCGGGCTTGTCGTGACCCTCGCCGGGACCTTTAACAATTGGGATCCCTTTCTCTACGAGATGGAGGAGACCTCCCCTGGGGTCTATCGCCTCGACCTCCGCCTCCTGGACGGCATCCACTACTATGCCTTCTACTACCATGGGGAGGCCCATTGGGACAGGCTCAACGAGGAGAGGGCCACCGCCCCCTCGGGGGAGGTTGTCTCGGTCCTCCATGTGGGCCCCCGGCCCAAGCTCGCGGCCAATAAGGCCGCCGCTCCCGCCGAGGGTGGCGGAGGGCACTGATAGCCAGAAAAGGGCCGCCCCGCTGTGGGACGGCCCTTTTTTTCGTTTCCCTGCGGCCTTGGGCCGCCTGCCCTCAGGCCCCGGTGGACCGGAGCGCCTCAAGGGCATTGGTGGCGGTGCGGCGCCTCAGCTCGGCTATGGACTCCACGGAGGCATAGGCCGAGTGGTCGCTGAAGACCATGTTGGGCAGGCTGCGCAGGGGACTGTCCTGGGGTAGGGGCTCGCCCCGGTAGACGTCGAGGCCGGCCCCGCCCAGCCTGGAGGAGCGGATAGCCTCGGCCAGGGCCTCCTCGTCCACGAGGCCGCCCCGGGAGGTGTTGATAAAGTGCGCGTCGTCCTTCATCGCCCCGAAGGCGTCCCGGCCCATGAGGCCCCGGGTCTCCGGCAGGAGGGGAAGGTGGAGGCTGAGCCAGTCGGCCTGGGCCAGGGTCTCCGCGAAGCTGGCGGGCTTCACTATGATGCCCAGACTCGCCGGAGTGCCGTCGAGCCATGCCTCGATGCGGGCGGCGCTGATGTGGGGACTCCACACGAGGATCTCCCGGAAGCCCAGGCCAAGGCCTGCCCTGGCCACGGCCTTGCCCGAGCCGCCAAAGCCCAGGATGCCAAGCACTGTGCCGGCTATCCTCTTTCCGGGGGCCACCGCGTTCCATTCGCCCCGGCGCACGGCGGCGTCCCGCTCGGGGATGCGGCGGGCCAGGGCCAGGATCAGGCCCAGGGTATGCTCGGCGACCTCATGGTCGCAATAGCCCGGGACATTTCGCACCAGGATGCCCTTGGCCGCTGCGGCGGCCACATCCACATTGTCGAGGCCTACCCCGTAGCGGGCCAGGACCTTGCAGCGCTCGAGGCCGGCGATGGCCTCGGCGCCCAGGGGCGCCATGTTGACCAGGAGGCCCTCGGCGTCCCGGCCGGCGGCGACCACCTCGGCCTGGGTATGGCAGGAGGCGACCTCGACCCTAAAGCCCTCGGGCTCGAGGATCGACTTCTCGAGGGCTGCCCCATCCCCAAAGCGGTCATCGGTGACGACTATCTTGCGCATCACTTGACCCCCAGGAGCTCATCGAGGAAGGCATGGCTCCTGGAGATGGCCCCGAAGACGGCCCTGGTGTCCTTCATGGACACCGAGATGCCCTCGAGGGAGTCCAGGCCGTCCGTGAGGGCCAGGGTCTCCTCCCGGATGGAGCCCGAGATCTCCGAGAGGAAGCGGCCGGCCTCGTCCACCTTGGAGGCGTTGTCCTTGAAGTTGACCAGGACCTCCGCGAAGGATGCGCGGAAGCGCTCCAGGAGGGCGAGGAATTCCTTCATCTGGGCGTCGATGGCGGCCACGGTGGAGCGGAACTCCGAGGTGGTGCCCTCGATCTGCTCGGCGAATTCCCCGGTCTTGGTGGACAGGTTCCTCACCTCGTTGGCGATGATGCGAAAGCCCTTGCCCACGGAGCCGGCCCGGGCGGCCTCGATGGAGGCGTTGATCGCCAGGATCGAGGTGCGCTCGGAGACATCCCGGATGGAGAGGGTGACTTCCTCGATCCTCTGGGTCTTCTGCCGAAGCTCCCCAAAGAGGCCGGCTATCCTCCGGGCGCCCTGGGTGGCCTCCTCGACCTCCTCGACCCGGGCGCTCACGTCCCCGTCGGTCTTGGAGTTCTGGGAGAGGATGTCCCCCATCATGACGTCGATGCGCTCCGCATTGCCCGCCGTGGACTGGCTGGTGGCCCGGATCTCCTCAAAGGCGGTGACGATCGAGGAGAGGGAGGCTTCCATGCCCTCCACGGAGACCGCGAGGATCTCCAGGGAGTGGTTGGTCACGGCGTCGAGGACGATGCTCTTGTTGAAGCCGGCGGCGAGGCGGTCGATGGCCTCCTGGTAATTGCCGAGGATGAGCTCGGTGTCCTGCTCGGGGCTGCTGGCCATGATTGCTGCCCCGCTCACTTGTACAGCTCGTCTATGAGGTCAAGGCCGCAGCGGAGGCCCGAGAGCCAGGCCAGGAAGCCCTTGACCGCAGGGCCCCGGTAGATGGCCCCGTGCTGGGGGGCGATCATGGAGGGGTCGATCCTGCCCACGATCTCGCACCAGCGCCGGGCCACGGCGTTGGAGGCTATGTAGCGCTTGTGGAAGCCCTCGGCATAGGGCAGGACCTGGGCAAAGTCGTCGTTGAAGAGCTGGTCCTGGCCCTCGGGGAAGACCGCCGCCCCAACGTCTCCGGAGAAGAGGATCCGGGATCTCTCGTCGTAGAGGGAAAAGGCCCCGGGGGAGTGCATGAAGTGGGTGGGCACAAAGCTGAACCGCGCCCCCGAGCCCAGGGTGATGCCCTTGCCCGAGGACTCGATGCCCGTGACCCGGCTTGTGTCCACGAGGCCAAAATGGGGGAGGAAGCGGAGCCAAAGGTCGGAGATCCAGATCTTCGCCGGGGTGATCCCGAGCCAGAGGGCGATGCCCGAGGAGACGTCGGGATCCTGGTGGGAGAAGAAGATGCCCTCGATCCTGTCCAGGGAGATATAGCGGCTCGTGCACGCCACCACCCGGGAAAAGAGGTGGGTTCCACCCGGATCGAGGAGCCAGCCCCTGCCCTTGTCGATGATGAGGTATTGCATGGTCTGGACGACGCCTCGCCGGGAGTCGGTGTCGGCGCCAAGCCAGATGAATTTATGCTCCCCGTCGTCAAAGAGGATTTTGCCGTTTAGGTCGCTCTTGTCGATCATGTAGCCTCCGGGCGGGATTCTGGAAAGGGTTCAGGAAAAAAGTACGAGTCCCTCGCTCAGTATATCGGCCTTCTAAAAGGCGGCTTGACCCTTTCCGCTGCCCGGGGTCAAACCGCCCCGGACCTGGGCTTCCGGCCCTCGGCTATCCCCAGGACCACGAAGCCCAGGCCTGCCCCGCCCGCGGCCAGGGCCAGGATGCCCCAGACCGGGTCCAGGCCCGAGGCTGCTATGATCTTGCCCACGATGGGCGAGCTGGCCGCCCAGCCCAGGCCCCCGACGATGGGAAGGACGGCCTGGAAGCGCCCTCGGTGGCTCATGGGGGTATGGTTGGCCACATAGGTCCCGTCGTTGGTGGCGTGGACTATCTCCCCCAGGGTCCAGATCGAGGTGGAGAGGTACAGGAGCATAGGAGTCTTGCAGAGGCCGACCATTCCGAAGCCCAGGG
>JAKPBN010000178.1 GCA_029778945.1 Spirochaetota bacterium | reverse complement strand
GACTCGGGCGGCAATCCCGAGACTATCATCGACCTGGACTATCCGGGCTTTCTCGATTTCTGGGCCAGCAACTACAACCCCTCCAATTGCCGAATTTTCCTCTATGGCTCCATCGACACCGCCCGCCAGCTCGCTTTTCTCGAGGATTCCTTCCTTTCCCGGGAAAACCCCCGTTGGAAGCCCCGCCAGGGCGGCATACAGGACGTGCCGGTAGCCCAGGCCAGGACTGCCCCTCGCAGGGAAGTCGTCGCCGTCCCCCCCGAGGCGGGCTCCGAGGGCAAGACCTCGGTTATCCTGTCCTGGCTCCTCCCCCCCCTGGCCGATCCCGCGGAGGCCCTGGCGGCGGAGCTCCTGGGCGAACTCCTCCTGGGCCATGACGGGGCTCCCCTGGCCCTAGCCCTGCGGACCTCGGGTCTGGGGGAAGACCTGTCCCCCCATACGGGCCTGGACACCAACCTCCGCCAGCCCATCTTTAGCGCTGGCCTGCGGGGCTGCAAGGAAGGCAGCGAGGACCAGGTCGAGGGCCTCATCCTCTCGAGCCTCGAGGCTTTCGCCAAGGACGGGATCGAGGCCGAGGCCCTGGACACGGCCCTCCATTCCCTGGTCTTTGCCTCCAAGGAGATCCGCCGAGGCTCGGGCACCTATGGCACCCGGGTAATGACCCGAGCCTACCGCTCCTGGATCCGGGGCCACAGCCCCGACGAGGGCCTAGCCGTCGCCGCACCCTTAGCTAGACTCCAGGCCACAATCGAGGCCGATCCTGCCTGGCTCGGGGCCTTTGTCCGCCGGGTTCTCCTGGACAACCCCCACAGGACCTGCCTGACCGCCCGCCCGGACTCGGGCCTCTTTGAGAGAAAGGAAGCCGCCGAGCTTGGCCGCCTAGCGGCCCTTAAGGCCGCCTTGAGTCCCGAGGAAGAAGCCTCCATCAGGGCCAGCCAGGAAAACTTTGCCCGGATCCAGGCCCAGGCCGATTCCCCCGAGGCCCTGGCCACCATGCCCCGGCTCAGGTCACGGGACCTGCCCCTGAGCGTGGACCGGGTTCCCCGGGAAACCGGGACCCTTGGGGATAGGCCCATCTCCATCCATCCCCTGTATACCAACGGCATCATCTATCTCGACCTGGCCTTTCCCCTCGAGGGGCTAGCCAGGGCTAACTATCCCTGGCTCCCCCTCCTCTCCCGGGTTATCCCCGCGGCGGGCACGGCAGGCCAGGCCTGGGACAAGATGTCCGCCCTCCTGACCCGCCAGGCCGGGGGCTTTAACCTGGTCCTAGAGGCGGGCACGGGCTCGGCCAAAAGCGGCGGGGCCCTGGGCGCCTGGGCTATCGTGCGGCTCAAGGCCCTAAAGGAGCGCTTCCCCGAGGCCCTGGCCCTCGGCCTCGACCTTGTCACGGGCGCCGACTGGGGGGACCGGAAGCGAATCCTCGACCTCCAGGCCGAGCTCTGCAACGATGTGGTATCCGCCCTCGTGCCCGGGGGCAATTCCTTTGCCCTAGCCAGGGCAGGGGCCTTCCGGGGAGGCGCCCTGGCCCTGGATGACCTCTGGCGGGGCATGGCCCAGTTCCGCTTCCTCTCCAGGCTATCCGCCCTGGGCTCAGGATCCCCAAGCCCCGAGATCCTCGAGGCCCTGGCTGCCTCGATCTTTGCCCGGGAGGGCCTGCGCATTAACCTAACCGCTGGTCCGGAGGACCTGCCCGGAGCCCTGGCAGGCCTGGAAAAAGGCCTTTGCCGCCTGCGGGCCAAAAGAGCCCCGGGCCCCGAGCCCGAGGCCCTTTCCTCAAGCCAGGCCGGGCCGGCCGCCCTGAGGGAGGCCTATGCCATTCCGGCCAAGGTGGGCTTTGCGGCCGCCGCCTGCCCCGCTTCCCTGCTGGGCAGCCCCGAGTCGGTCCATGAGACCGTCCTGGCCCACCTCCTCACCACCGGGCTCCTATGGGACGAGCTGCGGGTCAAGCGGGGCGCCTATGGGGCCTCCTGCTACATGGAAACCCTCGAGGGCTCGGCCCTCTTTTCGACCTACCGGGATCCCCGGCCCGTGGATAGCCTGGACTATTTCGGGCAAGCCCTGGGGGAACTGGCCTCCCGGGACCTTCCGGGGGATCTGGTGGAGGAGGCTATTGTCGGCTCCGCGGGCCGGGACCTCCGGCCCCTCCTCCCTGAGGAGAGGGGCCTGGCGGACTTCCGCCGGGAACTCTATGGGATCGATGACGAGCTCCGCCTGGCCAAGCGCCTCAGCCTCCTAAAAACCGGACCCGCCGACCTGTCCCGGGCCGCTTCAAAACTGGCGACCGCCTACGAAGGCGCTTCTTCGGTCTTGATTTCCCGTTCCGAGGATGTACAATTGCTAGGTCAACGGAGGGTCGGCACCCTGGCCGTCGACCTGTCCCTGTGAAGGAGTTGCACCATGGATGACCGGGGTATTGCCCTTCTCAGACAGCTGATGAGTGAAGTGGAAGGTGCGCCTTTTCCCGCCGAGCTGGATACAGAGCTCTATGCCATCTGGTACGAGCATGCCCAGAGCGGGGCCCAGGCGGCCCTGGAATACCTCAACGGCATAGATCCGGCCTACGGCAAGGTCGATGGCCTCCTGCCGGACTTTGACTGAGCATCCCATGGACCTGGCCCTGAGGGAGATCACCTGCGGCCCCTGTCCCTATCTCGGGGAGAGGGAGTGGAGGATCAGGGAATTCTCGAGCCCCTCCTTTTCCGCGGCCACGTACGAGGACCTTCTGGCCCAGGGCTTTCGCAGGAGCGGGATGAGCTTTTACCAGAATACCTGCGAGTCCTGCGGCCTATGCAGACCCATCAGGCTCGACGGGGAAATTTTCGAGCCCTCCCGGTCCCAAAGGCGGCTGGCCCGCCTCAACGCCGACCTCAGCGTCGCCCTCCTGCCGAACAATCCGACCACCGAGCGGTTCGAGCTCTACGAGAGGTACCGCCAGGCCCGGCATGGGCGCGCCGGGGACCGCGCCAGAGCCTCCCTGGCGGAGCGCTTCGCCGATTATGCGGCCTTCCTCCTCGAAAGCCCCCTCGCCACATCCATGGTGACCGACTACCGCCTCCCCGACGGGAGCCTAGCCGCCACGGGCTATGTGGACCTCCTCCCCGGGGGACTCTCCAGCGTGTACTTTGCCTTCGAGCCGACCCTTTCCTCCCGCAGCCTGGGCACCTGGTCGGTGCTGCGGGAAGTCGAGCTGGCCCGGAGCCTGGGAAGGCGCTGGTACTACCTCGGCTTCTGGGTTCCCGGCTCCCCCAAGATGGACTACAAGGCCCGCTTTGAGCCCTTCGAGTACGCCCGGGAGGGCCGGTGGTCGGGCCCGTGCAGGCGCGGCCAGGTCCTGTCCGCCCTGGGGGCCGCATGAGCCAAGCCAGGGAAAGGATAGACAAGCGGAACCGCGGGGCCTGGGACACCATGCAATCGGATCCGGAAAAGGCCCTGGCCATGGCCAGCGAGGCCCTCGCGGAGTCCGAGGCCGAGGGCTATGCCCGGGGCCGGGCGGACGCGATCCTCAACATCGGCG
>JAKPBN010000175.1 GCA_029778945.1 Spirochaetota bacterium | reverse complement strand
CCCTCTGGCAGATAGCCTTCTTCTTCGTGGAGAGGCAGATGCCCCCCATCCTTGCCAGGAAAAGCCCCCTCACCCTCTTCCTTGGCTTTCTGGCCTCGGGCCTAGTCCTTGGCTCCCACACCCTCCACGTCCTGGCCTTCGCGGCCACGGCCAGCTACTTCGCCAAGGTCGGCGCCTTTGCCTGGATAGTCCTCTTCCTCAGCCTGGGCTATAACGCCTATGTCCTCCTGGGCCTTATCAGGCTCGTGGGCTCCCGGGACAAGTCCCGCCAGGAGCTCCAGGCCTTCAGGTCCGAGCGCGAGGCGAGCCCCGACGCCAAGGTCTACGCGGGCATCCAGAGACGCCTTCTCGTGTCCTTCCTGGCCCTCATCACCGTCGTGATTGTGATCATCTGCGTCATCCTGCTCCGGGATTTTTCCCAGACCCTCCTCTCCTCGGTGATCGCCAATGGCGAGAGCATCGTCGATCGGACTGCCTCGATGGCCAAGTCCAGCCCCGGGGATGGCAAGGACCACATCTCCCGGGACGACTACCTCCGGGACGAGGCGAACAAGAACAAGAACGCCATCTTTCCCTTTAACAACCTGACCTATTACAGGAATATCACGAGGAGCGCCACGGTCAGCGAAACCAAGGCCCCCGCCGAGCCCAAGGCCGCCGCAAGCGGAGCCAAGAGCACCGCCGGCGCAAAGGCTGGCGCCAAGACCGCCACCGGAGCCAAGGCCGCCGCCCCGGCCACGAAGCCGGCCGCCGCGGACTCGAAGAGCGCCGCCCCCGCCGCAAAGCCGGCCGCCACGGACACCTTTGTGGCCCTCGAATCCACCCTGCCCTCCCTCGTGGGCAAGAAGGTCACGGCCGATCCCGAGAGCATCAAGACCACGGGCTGGCGGGCCAGCGCGGACGGCAAGAGGATCGAGTTCACCTCACCGGTCACCCTCTCCGGCCAGATCCTGGGCTATGTCTCCGCGGACTACGACCAGGACGTCATCTATGAGCCCTATTTCCGGACCCAGACCAAGGTCTTTATTGTCGCTTTCCTCTTCATCTACCTGTCCATCTTCCTCACCTACTTCCTGGGCCGGGCGATAGTCCTTCCCCTCCTGTTCCTCAACATGAGCGTCAACCGGATCTCCCAGACCCTGTCGGGCATGATCGGGGGCCGGATCAAGATCGCGGCCAACCTCCTGACCTATGAGGACCACGTCAGGACCAAGGACGAGATCAAGGGCCTGTCCGTGGAGATCGGGGACATGACCACGGTTATCCGCGGGGTCGTGCCCTATATCTCGGCCTCGACCCTCAAGTACGCCGACCGGGCCACCCCCACCTCGGAGGCCCGGGACCTGGCCTTCCTCTTCACCGACATCAGGGGCTTCACGACCCTCTGCGAGGGCCGCTCCCCCGCCGAGGTCGTCGAGCTCCTCAACCATTACCTGGCCCTCCAGTCCTCGCTGATCCTGGAGAACGGCGGGGACATCGACAAGTTCGTGGGCGACGAGGTGATGGCCATGTTCGAGGGCCCGGACAAGGAGCTCAACGCCTGCAAGGCCGGCATGGCGATCCGCAAGGCCATGGCCAAGGAAAAGGAGCTGGCCCTGGCGGCCAAGCGGCACGTTGTGGCCATCGGCATCGGGATCAACTCGGGCCCCGTCACCTTTGGCTCCGTGGGCGCCCAGAACCGCATGGACTTCACGAGCATTGGCGATACGGTCAACCTTGCGGCCAGGCTCGAGGGCGCGAACAAGCCCTATGGGACCAAGACCCTGATCACCGAGGTGGTCTGGGAAAAGATCAACA
>JAKPBN010000166.1 GCA_029778945.1 Spirochaetota bacterium | reverse complement strand
CTGCGGCCTGCCCTACTACATCTCCGGGGCCATAGCCAAGCGCTCGAAGCTCCTTCTCCAGACCCCCGAGGGCTTTGACGCCCGGTATAGGGTCAAGGTTCTCGTGGAGACCGAGGCCCTGGAGATCGACCGTGGAGCTAGGCGCCTGCGGGTCAAGGGCCCCGAGGGCGAGTCCTGGCTGCCCTATGACAAGCTCATCCTGGCCCAGGGAGGCAACCCCATCATGCCCCCCCTGCCCGGGGCCGACTCCCCCAATGTGTTCAAGCTCTGGTCTGTCCCCGACGTGGACCGCATAAAGGCCTTCCTGGACAAGTCCAAGCCCTCCTCCGCCCTGGTAGCCGGCGGCGGCTTCATAGGCCTGGAGATGGTGGAAGCCTTCCGGGACCAGGGCCTCGCGACATCGGTGGTCGAGCTCATGCCCCGTATCATGTCTACGATGGACCCCGAATTCGGCGCCATGATCGCGGGCAAACTTGAGGAGAAGGGGGTCCAGGTGATCACGGGCCTGGGGCTCAAGGCCATCCACCCGGAGACGGGCAAGGCCGAGCTCTCCGACGGCAGCCTCGTGGACGCCGGCATTGTCCTCCTCTCGATCGGCGTGCGCCCCGAGTTGGCCCTTGCCAAGGCCGCGGGCCTGGCCATCGGCCCCTCGGGAGGCCTTGAGGTGGACGAGGAGCTCAAGACCTCGGACCTCAATATCTACGCCGCTGGGGACATGGTGGAGATCCTCCACAAGGTGTCCGGGAGGAAGGTCAGGGTTCCCCTGGCCGGCCCCGCCAACCGCCAGGGCCGCATAGCGGCCTCCAACGCCCTGGGCATGCACCTGAAGTACCATGGGGCCCTGGGCACGAGCGTGTTCAAGGCCTTTGACGCAGTGGCCGCCTCCACAGGCCTCACGGAAAAGGCGGCCCGGGAGGCGGGCTTTGAGGTAGGCGCGGCGGTCATCTACAAGGACAACCACGCGGGCTACTACCCGGGCGGCAAGGAGCTCTGCCTCAAGCTTGTCTACAACCGCAAGAACGGCCGTCTCCTCGGAGGCCAGGCCTTTGGCGGCGAGGGCACGGAAAAGCGCATAGACGTCCTGGCCACGGCCCTCCAGGGCCAGCTGGGCCTTGACGACCTGGCCGAGCTCGACCTGGCCTACGCCCCGCCCTTCTCCTCGGCGAACGACCCGGTCAACCTCGCGGCCTTTATCGGCCAGAACGACGTGTCCGGCTACGCCCCCCTGGAGACGGCGGCGGGCCTCAAGGCCGCCCTCGCGTCAGCGGCCATGGGGGGGCCTGCGGCCTTTGTCCTCGATGTGCGCAACACCGGGGAATACCAGGAAGGCCATGTCCGGGGGGCCGTCAACATCCCCTTGGACGAGCTGCGCTTCCGCCTGGACGAGGTTCCGCGCCACGGGAGGATCCACGTCCATTGCCGCTCGGGCTTCAGGTCCCACCTGGCCCTGCGCATCCTGAAAGAGAATGGCTATGCCGACGTCGTAAACGTCACGGGAGCCTATATGGCCATCCTCGCCGAGGGTGGCTTCGAGATCGAGAGCTAGAAGGAAGGAGCAAACCATGGCAAGCGTTAAAGAGATGATCAAGGCTGGCGCGAAGATAGTGGACGTGAGGTCGGCCGGGGAATTCGCGGATGAGTCCTATCCCGGGGCGGTCAACATCCCCCTCAACCTCATACCGGCCAAGGCGATGGACCTAGGCCCCAAGGACGGCCCTATCGTCCTCTATTGCGCCTCCGGCGCCCGCAGCGCCCAGGCGGCGCGCTTTCTCAAGGAGGCGGGCTTCACCAATGTTGTGAACGCCGGGGGCATTGACGACATGCCTCGCTAGGGACTTGAGAGCATGAAAAAGGCAAAGGGCAAGGGGGGGGAAGGCGAGGCCGGAGGCTTCTTTTCGCCACCCCGGCCGATGCCCCTACTGCCCCGGGCCCTCTTGGGCCTCGTGGAACGCCGGATGGGCCGGCCCCTTGTGGCAAACCGCCTTCTTGCCTGGTACCCCCGGGCCTTCTGGGGTTCGGGGATCCTCGAGACCCTTGTCGCCCATGACGAACCCGAGGTCCCTGCCCGCCTTCTCAAGCTTATCCGTATCCAGGTCTCCTTCCAGGCCTCCTGCCCCTTCTGCATTGACCTAAACGCCAAGGAATTCCGAGGAGAAGGGATCACGGAAGAGGAAATCCTGGCCCTGCGGGGCCTTCTGGATCTTGGGGCCGTGGCCAGCCTGGGCGCCCGGGAAAGGGCGGCCCTGGCCTATGCGCGTTGCGCGACAACTACTCCGGTGGCCTATAGCCCTGAAGTGGTCGAGGGGCTGAAGTCCCATTTCTCAGAAAGGGCCATCGTCGTGATAGCCTCCACGGCGGCCCAGGTGAATTTCTGGGCCAGGCTCATCCAGTCCCTCGGGGTCCAGCCGGCGGGCTTTTCCGAAGAGTGTTCCATCCTCGACCTTGATCGGTTTAGGACAATGGCCGGCAGCCAGGAAGGGGGATGCGGGCATGACTGATGTCCTAGACCGATTCCTTCGCTACGTGCAAGTCGATTCCGCGTCTGTCCTTGGAGGCCAGGCCAGGCCCTCGTCCCCTGGGCAGGAGAATCTCTCGGCGATCCTTGAGTCAGAGCTGTCGGCTATGGGGGGGGGCTGGATAACTCGGCGCCTGGGGGATGCCTCCCTCCTTGTGGGTCTTCCTGCTAGTCCAGGGCTCGAAGATAGGGTGCATTGTGCCTTCTTGGCCCATATCGATACCTATTATGGTCTTCCGGGCGCGGCGCGGCCCCGGGTCCTTGTCACAGATGGCCTGGGCCTTGAAGTGGCGCCGGGGGTCGGCATCCCCGCTAGCCTCCTCCACCCATTCGCGGGGAAAAGGATCGTGGTCTCCGACGGCTCGGGACTCTTGGGGGCAGACGACAAGGCCGGGGTGGCTGCCTTAATGGCTGTGCTCTCGAGGATCGCCGCCGATGGCCCTTCCCATGGCCCCCTGGACTTCTGGTTTACCACGGATGAGGAGATAGGGCGCATTGGTGTCGAGGACCTGCCTCCTGGAACAGGGGAGGCCTGGGATGTGCTCTGGACGGTGGACGGGGAGGACCTGGCCGAGCTTTCCGTGGGAGACCTTGCGATTCGCCGGGCCCAGGTCAGCTTTCTAGGCATCGACGCCCACCCCTGCCTCCACGGCAAGGACCTTGTCCCCGCCCACTATGCCGCGGCGCGTTTCCTCGACCGCCTCGCCGACCTGCCCAACCCCATGACGTCGGAAGGGCGGGCTGCCTTCTACCAGACGGCGTCCATTGAGGGCAGGGCGGAGCGGGCCCAGGTCTTCTGCCGCCTCGCCTCCTTTGACGAGGCCGACCTCGATCCCATGGAGGCAAGGCTGCGCGCCGTGGCAGAGGAGGCAGCCAAGGCCTATGGGGCCCATGTCGAGGTGGAGGTCTCCACGGGAAGCGCCAACTTCCACGATGCCGTGGCAAAGCGGCCCGAGCTGGTGGATACTGCCAAGAGGGCCCTGGCCAGGGCAGGCTACGAGGCCCGGGAGTTGGAGATCCGGGGAGGGACCGACGGGGGCCTACTCGCGGTTACCTTCCCCGGCCTGGTCGCGCCCGACCTGGGCACGGGGGCGCGCAACCTCCATTCCCGGGGGGAGTTCCTCGTTGTGGACGAGTTCGAGGCTCTGCCCGGCATTATCTTGGAGATGATCGCCGCCTACGCGGCAGAAAGGAAGTCCCTATGAGCCCGGACAAATCAAGACGCTTCCAGGGCGGGCCCGAGCGCCTGCGCTCCCCGGCGCGCCTGGCACTTCTCGAGGTCCCCAGGGTGCTCGGACTCTGCCTGGCCGAGATTGAGGCGCGCAAGGTCCTGGACCTAGGCACGGGCTCCGGGGTCTTTGCCGAGGCCTTCGCGGAAAAGGGGCTCGAGGTGACTGGGGTGGACGTCAATCCCGGGATGCTGGTCCTGGCCCGCGAAGCCGTGCCCCAGGGCCGTTTCCTCGAGGCCGAGGCCGAAAGCCTTCCCTTTGAGGACGGAGCCTTCGACCTCGTCTTCTTGGGCCAGGTCCTTCACGAGGCCACTGACGCCCTGGCCGTCCTCAGGGAAGCCAGACGGGTTGCCCGGGTACGGGTAGCCGTTCTCGAGTGGGCCTATCGCGAGGGCGAGGCCGGACCGCCCTTGGGTCATCGCCTCTCGGCCGCCACGATCTCGGGGCTAGCGGCCCAGGCCGGCTTCACCCAGGTCGCCACCGAGTCCCTCGAGACCCTGGTCCTCTACACCCTGCGGCCCTGAGTACGAGTTGACCAGGGCTTCTGCCCCGACCAGCCTGAGTTCCTGTCCGTCCAGTTGCCCCTAGGCCTTCTTTCTTGTCGAGATGCCAAAGGGCAGGTAGAGGGGACAGGTTCCCACGGCGGCAGTGCCGAGGGGAATGATTGCTATCAGGCCAAGCCAGGACTTGAACACAATTCCCAGGACGGCGATGGCCACGCCAAGCACGATGCGGATAAGCCTGTCCGTGTTGCCGATGTTCAGCTTCATAAGTGCCTCCTGCAGGGCGCCCGTGGTCTGGCACCGCAGGATAAAGATCCCTCCTGCCGGTCCTTCTGTCAGTGACCGGCGTCACCAAGTCCGGCTCAATACTTGGCCAGGCCATTCTGGAAGGCCGCCAGGTGGCTTTTCGAGGCGTCCCTTAGCCGGGTGAAGAGGGCCCGGAGGGAGGCGTTCTCCGGCCGCCTGAGGAGGGCCGAGGCGAGAAAGGAGTCGTACATCGCGATGTTGTCCACCTCGGCCTTGACCCCGGCCTCGTAGGCTGACTTGGGAGTCGGTGCCGGGACCATATGCTCCTTGCCGCGGTCCTCCGGGAGGGCGAGGCCGAGCTGGGCAAAGGCATCCTTGAGCCAGGCGATATGGGTCAGCTCCGAGGCGGCGATGTTGGTAAAGGGACGGAATTCGCCGTGACTTGCCAGGATTAGGACATAAAAGCCAAATCTACGCTTATGCATTGAATCCTGGTTGAGGGGATATCAATGAAAAGCAATTTCCGTGCCAATTCCAAACTTAATCTTTCTAGGCCCTTCCACCTATCCGGCCGGGGAGGTCGGCAAAGGCCGGGAGGAGCCTAAGGGAACCCCGGCTGATCTCCAGGAGGCCCCGGCCCTCCCAATCCTTGAGGATGCGGCTCACCACCTCCCGGGAGGTCCCCACCCGGTCGGCCAGGGTCTGGTGGGTGGCGGCGATGGAGTCCGTGGCCTGGCTTGCCGCGACCTCGGATAGGTACTGGGCCAGGCGCTCGTCGACCTTGCGGAAGGCCACCTCCTCCACAAGCTCGATCACCTCGGTCATGCGCCGGGCGTACTGGTCGAGCACAAAGGCCCTGAAGCTTGCCCCTTCCGCAAAGAAGCGGTTGACCGTCGCGTGGGGCACAAAGGCCGCCAGGGTGGGCTTTTCCGCCACGACGGTGGCTGGAAAGCTGGGACTGGCCGAGAGGCAGCCCAGGCTGAGGATGCAGGACTGGCCGGCCTCGATGCGGTAGAGGGCTATCTCCCGCCCCGACTCGGCGACCTTGAAGATCCTGATCGCCCCTTCCATCACGAAGGGCACACTGCCGCAGGTCTGGCCCTCCCTCAGGATGGTCGCGCCGGCCTCAAGGCTGCGGTAGTTGAGGCTGTCCAGGAGGGCCTCAAGCTTCGGCGCAGGCCATTCCTCCCGGGGAAAGAGCTTGCCGAAGTGGGCGAGAAAGAGTTCCCGGCTAGGGCCGGAACCGGGGGAGCGCATGAGTGCAGTATCGCCGCGCCCGCAGGCCCAAGGCAAGGGGCCCGGCCCCGGCAGTGGGTAGGTTTGGCGGGCAAATTTTGCTCAGCCTGGGAGGATATTTCCCTCGGCCTGAAAGACCAGGACCAGACGAGGCCCCAAATCCTCAATAGAAGTGTGGTTACGGGCAAAGCGGTGATTGGCACGGATCTTGCATATTAATTTCTGCATATTACTTTTTTGACAGGAGGCATCAAATGATGCATGGTTGGAGTGGTGGCGCCTGGGCGCCGGGCGGATATGGTCTTGGCTTTCCCTGGGGAGGCCTTGTGATGGGCGTCGTGATGCTCGTGATCCTTGGCCTGGCGATCTTTGCAATTGTAAGGCTGGCCCGCCACGGCGGTGTCGCCGCCGCCCTGCCCGCCGCTAGGGCCGGGACCGGCAAGGCCCTGGATATTCTCTCCGAGCGCTTTGCCAAGGGCGAGGTGGACGCCGAGACCTATAGGTCTATGAAGGCCGAGCTGGAAAGCCAGAGCTAAATCTCCGCGGCCGGGGCGCCTGTCAAGGGGAAGCCCCGGCCTTTTTCTGTCAGGGGATGGACTAGCCTGTCCCCATCACATAGCCCTGAAGGAGGCCCCCATGGCGGCCAAGCTCGCTCCAGTCCAGATCGTCCGGCGCATTACCCTCGGCATCATTCTTGTGGGACTGACCACCCTCATGATCCTCCACCAGAGGGTCCAGGGCATTCCCTCCATCGACGCCCTCGACCCCTTTGGCGGCCTCGAAACCCTGCTTAAATGGGTGGCCGGGGGAAGCCTCATAAAGAAGATCGAGCCGGGCACCCTGGTCCTCCTTGGGGGCATCGTGGCCCTGGGCCTCGTCCTCTCCCGCTTCTTCTGCGGCTGGTTCTGCGCCTTTGGGGCCCTCCAGGGCGTGTTCGGCTGGATAGGCAGGAAGCTCTTTAAGCGGCGTTTCGTGGTGCCGGCCAAGCTCGACCGGGTCCTGCGCTGGCTCAAGTACCCCCTCCTTGTGGGCATCATCGCCTGGACCTGGCAGGTCGGCGACCTCGTGATCCGGCCCTACGATCCCCTGGCGGCCTTTGGCCACATGTCGGCGGGCCTCGCCGCCGTCTGGGCCGAGTTCGCCGTGGGCCTCGTGATATTCATAGTTGTCATGATCGCCTCGATGTTCTACGAGCGGGTCTTCTGCAAGTATATCTGCCCCCTGGGGGCCCTCAATGCCATCCTGGGCCGGGTGCCCCTCTTTAGGCTCAAGCGTATCGAGTCGACCTGCATCTCCTGCTCCAAGTGCGACAAGGCCTGCCCCATGAACATCGACGTGTCCAAGGCCGGGGCCATCAACTCGCCGGAGTGCATCTCCTGCATGGAGTGCGTCTCCTCCTGCCCCACGAAGAAGAAGAGCCTTGTAGCCACCCTGGGGGGCAAGGCCCTCAAGGTCTCCACCATCGTCATCCTGGGCTTTGCCATCTACTTTGGCGCGGCGGCGATTGGCCAGGCGACGGGAGCCCTCCGCCTCGCGGCCCCCAGCCTGAAGTCCCTGGCCACCGAGGGCAAGCTCAAGGTCGAGGACATCAAGGGCTCCTCCACCTACGAGATGGTAGCCGAGAGCTTTGGCGTCGAGAAGGAGAGGCTGTACCGGGAGCTGGGCTTTACGGAAAAGCAGGTGCCCGCCTCGACTATGCTCAAGGACACCGGCAAGGTCGCTGGGATCGAGGGCTTTGAGGCCGATGCCGTCCGGGTGGCCGTGGCCAAGATCCTGGGCATCCCCTACGCCGGGGAGGGCGGGGAGATGAAGCCCGCCGAGGCTACGGCCGCTCCGGCGCCTGCGGCCGCCAAGGCTAGCGCCGCCTTCACGGTCCCGGCTGACTTTGCCCTCGAGGGGACTATGACCCTGGCCGAGGTGGCCAAGGCCCTGGGCACGACCACCACAGCCGTCGCCGCCAAGCTCGGCCTCCCCGCGGACATAGCCACCGACAAGCCCTTGAGGGACATGAAGGACCAGT
Organism: Spirochaetota bacterium; assembly: GCA_029778945.1. GTDB lineage: Bacteria > Spirochaetota > Spirochaetia > Treponematales > Rectinemataceae > JANYKC01. The sequence continues at coordinate 18,840 of JAKPBN010000166.1, read as the reverse complement.
ATGGCTACACCATGCCGGCCCTCAAGGAAAAGATAAAGCAGTAGCCAAGCTCAATGCCGGGACGGCCGCCCCATCTCAGGGGCGGCCGGATCGACTATACTGAAGCCCATGAAGACCCCCCTGTCCCGAGTCAGCCTTTCCGTCCAGATCCTCCTCATGGCCCTCGTCTTTGTGGCGGGCCTCATGGGCGCCCTGAGCGCGATCCTCCAGAAGGCGGTGCTCGAGGGCTCGACCAAGATCACGGTCGAGGTCAACGAGGCCATGATCAAGGCCGCCGCTGAGGACATCGCCTCAGTAGGATTCCTTGCCGACCCAGCCGCCCTCGAGTCCAAGCTCGCGGCCCTCCGAGGCAGGAACAATGGCCTTGAGTCCCTCTTTGTCTCCGATGGTTTAAGGATTGTGGCGGCATCCGAGCCAGGCAAGGCCGGTTCCCTCCTTGGGGGCGGGGCCTTGGACAAAGGTTCAGAGATCCGGGCGGTCCTGGCTAGCGGCCAGGCCAGCTCGGAGGTAGAACAGCGGACCGACATTGTCCCCCGGCTTACCTACATCTATCCCTTGCCAGTGGGGGCAGGGCCCAAGGCCGCCCTGGTGGCTAAGTTTTCCCTGGAGGAGGAGTTCGGGGCTATAACCCATCTCAGGGAGGCCCTCTATCGCATCCTCCTCCTCTCCGGCCTCGTGGGCGTTCCGGCCCTTTTTGGCCTCCTCTGGCTCATGGCCATCGGCCCCCTGAGGCGCCTGCGCCGGGCTGCCGCAGGCCTGGCCGAGGGCGACTTCGATCTTGTCCTGCCTAAGGCCCATTCCCTGGAGCTTTCCGGACTCTCCGCGGCCCTCACCGAGGCCTCGGCCTCCCTCAAGGCCCAGTACGAGCGCTACCTCTCCCCCCAGGTAGTCGCCATCCTGGGCAAGGAGGGAGGCTTCCGGCGGGATATCCGCATGAAGACGACGGGCTCCATCCTGATGTGCGACATCGAGGGTTTCACCTCCCTCTCGGAGGGATTGACCGTGGACGAGCTTGGTCTCTTCCTCAACGGCTATTTCCGGACCATGACGGAGATCATCTTCTCCCGCCGGGGTACCCTGGACAAGTACATGGGCGACGGGATCCTGGCCATCTTTGGGGCCCCCCTTCCCACGGCGGAGTTCCGCCTGGACGCCATCGAGGCCGCCCGGGAGATGACCCTCGCCTACGCCCGGGAATATCGGGCCTGGCTCCCGGCATCGCTGGGAACCACGGCGCCGGTTTCCCGGATCAGGGTAGGCATTGCCACCGGGGAGGTGTTCTACGGCAATGTGGGCTATGAGAGGCGGAGCGATTTCACGGCCCTGGGCAGGTCGGTCAACCTCGCCGCCCGGCTCCAGGAGCTCAACAAAGAGACGGGGACCTCCATCCTGATTGACTTGGAGACCGCCAAGGGCCTGGCTTCCGGTGACCTTTCCTTCCATCCGGCCGGCTCCATCGCGGTCCGGGGGCTTGCGGACCCGGTCGAGGTCCTTGGCAGTCCCTAGGGGCAAGGTTGAACAGGAGGGCCTTTTTTCTATACTATGCCGGTACATGAGTGAACTCGAAAACCAACTGAAGCGGCGCCTGACCTTCGCCATAATCTCCCACCCGGACTCAGGGAAGACCACGATCACCGAAAAGCTCCTCCTCTTTGGCGGGGCTATCCACATTGCCGGGGCCGTCAAGAGCGGCAAGAACCTCAAGGCCTCGGTCTCGGACTTCATGGAGATGGAAAAGGAGAGGGGGATCTCGATCTCCACCTCCGTGATGGGCTTTGAGTACAAGGGCCGCAAGATCAACCTCCTCGACACCCCGGGCCACGCTGACTTCTCCGAGGACACCTACCGGGGCCTCTCGGCGGTGGACTCGGCCCTCCTCGTGATCGACTCGGTGAAGGGCGTCGAGGAGCGCACCCGGAGGCTCTGCGAGGTCTGCCGGATGCGCCATACCCCCATCGCGACCTTTATCAACAAGCTCGACCGGGAGGGCAAGGATCCCATGGAGCTCCTCGACGAGACCGAGCGGGAGCTCGCGATCGGGGTGCGCCCCGTCACCTGGCCCGTGGGCCAGGGCCGGGCCTTCAAGGGGGTCTACAACCTCGTGGAAAAAAGCCTCTATCTCTTTGTGCCTGGAGAGGTTGAGCGCCCCACAGACATGATCAAGATCGAGGACCTCGAGGATCCCCTCCTCGAGGAGAAGGTCGGGGCCTCCCTGGCCCGCCGCCTCCGGGACGAGGTCGCCCTCCTCACGGGGGTCTATCCGCCCTTTGAGATGGCCGACTACCTCTCCGGCAAGGCCACCCCGGTCTTCTTTGGCTCGGCCCTGAACAACTTTGGCGTCCGGGAGCTTCTGGACACCCTGGCCGCGATGGCCCCGCCCCCCATGCCCAAGGCCGCCACAGAGCGCGTGGTCAGGCCCGAGGAGGAGAAGTTCTCGGGCTTTATCTTCAAGATCCACGCCAACATGAATCCCAAGCACCGGGACCGGGTGGCCTTCCTGAGGGTCTGCTCGGGCAAGTTCGAGCGCAACGCGAGCTATTACCATGTGCGCTCGGGCAAGCCCTTCCGCACGGCCAACCCCACGGCCTTCATGGCCCAGGACTCGGAGATCGTCAACGAGGCCTGGCCGGGGGACATCGTGGGCATCCACGACACGGGGACCTTCAAGATAGGCGACACCATCACCCAGGGCGAGACTATCCACTTTGACGGGATTCCGAGTTTCGCTCCCCAGATCTTCCGCTTTATCGTCAACGCCGACCCCGAGCGGGACAAGCAATACCGCAAGGGCCTCGACCAGATGGCCGAGGAAGGGGTTGTCCAGATCTTCTCCAAGCCCAACCGCCCCAACACCCGGGTCCTGGGCGTGGTGGGCCAGCTCCAGCTCGAGGTCCTCCAGTACCGGATGGAGCACGAGTACAACGCCCTGTGCAGCTACAAGAACATCGAGCAGACCATAGCCCACTGGATCACCTCGGACGACAAGAAGGCCCTGGAGGAGTTCGTGGACAACTACGCCACCCGGATCCTCGTGGACATCCGGGACACCTATGTCTTCATGTCCGACTCGCCCTGGCACTTTGAGCGGGTCAAGTCGACCAACCCGAAGATACGGTTCTACTCCACCTCGGAGATGGTCGAGGTGAGGGAAGCGTCCCGGTAGGAAGAGAAGAGAATATAAATGCAACCACGGAGACACGGAGTTTGGTCCACGGAGATCACAGAGACGTGCTGGTTGGCAGTTACCTTGATGTGCAGTTTGATAAGGCCCGGGTTCTGGAATTTAGGGATTAAGAGTAAGGATTGCCTCTAGGGTGTCGGGGTGGTTCTTGGACTTGGCCGTACTAGATAGGAGACATGCTCCATGGCCGATGAGACGAAAAAGTATTCGGATCCCGAGATTGCGGCGATCATCCAGGGGGCTCTGGATCTTGGGAGGAAGGACTCGGGTGGTGGCCTCCTTCTTTCGGAGATCGAGGGAATAGCCCGGGAGACCGGGATACCGGTCGAGCATGTCCGAAAGGCCCTCGAGCGGCACGAGGAAAGCAGGGACCGGAGCCTTGGCCGGGCTATCCTCGGGAGCGAGACTTCCATTGAGCGCGTCGAGCTTGTCCCCCGGGTCCTGACTCAAGGCCAGCTGGAAAGCCTCAATAAATCACTTCCAATGCTTACTAACTCTCCCGAGCCTAGCCTGGTCGCGGGAGGGGCCCTGAGCCTCCGGCGGGGGGCCCTCAGGTCCATTCTTGATGGCTTCCCCTTGAGCCTCACCATAAGCCGGGCCGAGGGCGGGACAAAGGTGGCGGTCGCGGCCCGGCTAGGGTCCGTGGCGGTCGGGCTCTTCGCGGCCTCGGGCGGGCTGGGGGCCCTGGCGGGCATCAAGGTCGCCCTCCTGGGCCTGGTCGTGGCCGGCCTTGGATCGGTCAGCCTGCCCGTAGGCGCGGCGGCCCTAGCCCTCGGGGGTTTTGTGGGCCTGGGGGGCTTTCTCTTCCTGGCGCGTCGGCTCTACCGCCGGTTTGTGGAGCGGAGCCGAGACAGGCTGGGGGCCATTCTGGACCGGATCAAGGCCGCCATTCAGGACCTCAAGGACTAGATTCCGCCTTCTCTTGGAATTCTAACCTTCGCCTTACCGGAGCCTCATATTTCGAGGCCATCCTTGCCATGGAGGCTCCCATGACCAAGGTCTTATTTCTCTGCGTCCACAACTCGGCCCGGAGCCAGATGGCCGAGGCCTTCCTGGCCAAGCACGGCGCCGGCCGCTTTGCCGCAGAAAGCGCCGGCCTCGAGCCGGGCAGGCTCAACCCCTTTGTCGTCCGGGCGATGGCGGAAGCGGGCATCGACATTTCGGGCAACAAGACGAAGAGCGTCTTTGACCTCTTCCAGGCCGGCAAGGTCTACCAGGTGGTCGTGACGGTCTGCTCCAAGGAAGCCGCCGAACGCTGTCCCGTCTTCCCCGGCCTCTCAGAAAAGCTGCACTGGCCCTTCTCCGACCCCTCGGCCCTCAAGGGCAACGATGACGAGATTATGGCCGGGGTCCGGAGGATCCGGGACCAGATCGAGGCTGCGGTAAAGGACTTTGTGGCTTCCCACTAATGCCTAGGCAAGGCCCGCCGCGGCCAGGACATCGAAGGCCCAGCCTGCCTTCCTAGAGGGCGAGGAGGCCGGCCCCTCGGAGGGCCCGGGCCTCGGGGCTCTCGGGCTTGAGCCCGGCGGCCTTGAGAAAGTCCCCATAGCTGGTCTCTTCAGGCCCTGAGACCAGGGAGGCGAGGGCCGAGGCTAGCCCCGCAGCCCCCTCGGGCTCGAGCTTGAGCTCGACCACCTCTCCCCGGAAGACCCAGGCCAGGCGGCTCTTTTTCCCGGCCCCGCTGGGGCTGTGCCTCGGGAAGCCGCCGACCCAGCGGACCCTGCGGCTCGGCTCAGGAATCCAGGCATCGAGTTCGGCCTCGGCCCGGCCTATCAAGGCCTCGATGAGGCCCGAGGCAATGGTCGTCCTGGGGGAGCGCCCCAGGCCCAGGCGCGCGAGGAGGGCTGGGGCAGGCTGGTCCTGCTCATTGCCGGCCATCCAGGTTTCCAGGGCCGCCACGAGGGGGGCGTCCCAGGGATCGAAGGCGGCTTCTCCCTCGAATTCCAGGTCGTTGTCCGCAAAGCTGCCTTCCCGGTCTATGGGCCTGAGCCCGGGCATCCCGCCCTCGGCATAGTCCTCCATCATCCTCGAGCCCCGGGTGAGGACAAAGCGGTGCCAGAAGCCCGAGTCGATGAGGCCCGCCTGGAAGAGCTGGCGCACCACCTCGGCCGAGTCGAGGATGTCCCCCGGGGCCTGGCCCGGGAAGCCATAGATGAGGTAGGCGTGGACGAGGAGGCCGGCCCGGCGCATGCCCACCAGGGTTTTCACGAGGCCCGCCAGGTCAAAGCCCTTGTCGGTCATCGCAAGTCCTGCCTCGGTGGCTATCTCGATGCCCCCGGAGACGGCGACGAGGCCGCTGGCCGCGAGGTAGGCCGAGCGGTCCTCCGTCCAGGAGGGATCGAAGCGCACATTGCCCCAGTAGTGATAGGCTCGCTCGCCCGTGGCGGCCCTAGCCCGGTTGGCGTCCGCAAAGGCCAGAAGGTCCCGCATGGGCAGGGCCTCGTCCACAAAGTGGATGCCATAGAGGCCGTGGCGCTTCGAGGCCGAGGCTATCGCGGAAAGGAGGGGGCCAAGACGGGCGGGGACAAAGTTTCTCACATAGTCGAGCTGGGTGTCGCAGAAGGCGCACCTCTGCCAATAGCAGCCGTGGGCCAGGGAAAACTTGAGCCAGGGCGTGTCCGACCAGAGGCGGTGCATGGGATTCCCCGAGTCCACCGCGGCGAGGTAGGCGGAGAAGTCCGCCGAGGCATAGTCGGGAAAGACTGTCTCCAGGGCCTCCCGCTCGATAGCCGCAAAGCCGGCTTCGGCGCCGTCGCCTGCGGCCTGGAAGCCCTCGGCCCTGACCCCGCCTCTGGCTTCCCCGTCCCCCCTGACACAAGTGCGGTAGAGCCCGGGGCCTGTTCCCGAGTCCTGGGGGTCGCCTGCGCCGAGCCTGGCCAGGATCGAGGCGAGGCTGCCATAGCCTGCGTCAAAGGAGAGCCACTCGCAGAAGTCAAAGATCCGGCCGTCCTTCAGGTTCCTGAGCTCGGTGGAGACATAGCCCCCGCCCAGGGCGATCCGGGCGCGGCTGCCGAGACTTGCCTTGGCCGCCCGGGCGCAGGCGAGGGCTCCGGTCAGGCAACCCGGGAAGGGTATGGTGATGAGGACGAGGATGTCCTCCCCCGCCGGGGCCTCCGCCGCCCGGGCCCGCCAAAAGTCGGAGAGCCAGGGGCTGTAGACTTCCCGGACAAACCAGGCCGAGTCCAGGGCCGAAAGGACCTCGGAAAAGTCCCCCTGGCTCCGGGCCAGGCGGTCCCCGTAGCGGACCGTGGCAAAGTCCGGGTCCAGGGCATAGGCGATAAGGTCTCCCAGGTCCTCGAGGATCCGGGTGGCAAGGCCCCGGGCCTCCTCGGGACCTAGGCGGCCTCCCGCGGCCTCGACCAGGGCCGCGGCCCGGGCTCCCCGGGGGAACTCGGCCGCGGCCGAGAGACGATGAGCGAAGCCTGGATCCCCGCCGGAGAGGAAGGCTGTGATCCCGTCGATCCACCCAAGATAGAGGTCCTTGTAGGAGAGGTAGCGCTCAAGCTCAGCCCCCTCCTGGTTTTTAGGCTGGATCCTGCCGGCGGCTAGGCCTGCCTCGACATCCGCAAAGACCTTGGCCAGGCCGGGTCGGGAAAAGATGGCGCGGTAGAGGGCTATCGAGTGGTCAAAGGACCGGGCATCATGGCCCTGGGCCTTGAGAAAGGCCTCGAGGTAGTGGACGGCCGGGTAGGGGGCATTGAGCTGGACAAAGGGAGGCTGGACGAGGATAGCCTTCATGGCCGGGATTATAGCCTATTCGAGGCAGGGGTCCCAGTCCGGGGCTTCTGGGAGGCAGAAATGGGCGCCTGGGGCCGGGATCGGGACAGGGTCCGGACTTTTTAGGCCCCCGGCGGTACTTGACCATCCTCCGGCAATCAGATATAAAGTTTTCCTGTCGCGCCGCTGTAGCTCAGTTGGTAGAGCAATGGACTGAAAATCCATGTGTCATCAGTTCAATTCTGATCGGCGGCAGGATAACTGGAACTCACCCGAAAGGTGAGTTCTTTGTTTTTAAAGGCATTCCTGAACCTTTATATGACCTTGTGGGGCGGGGCTTGGGGCTGTCAGATGGGGGTCGGCTCGCTGCGCTCGGACCCCTACCTGCCCGCCCCACCCGCCGCGCCGCGATTTATTCAAAGGTTCTGGACGGGGTTTAACCAACGAAGGCTGCCTTTCGGACGCGTTTGCGTCGCGAGGGGAGAGTACCTCCTGGGAAATTCGTGGGGCGGGGCCTGGGGTGGTGGGCCTGAGGGAGGGCTTGGCGCCCCGAGGGCCATAGTTGCGCTCGGCCCTCGAGTTCCCTCATTTTCCAAAGCCATGGGATTTTTCCCCTGCACTTTTTTTTCCCCGCCTTTGCGCCTTGGACTCTTCCCCTTTGCGTCTCTGCGCGGAATTCTTCCTTTTCCCAGCGATCCCAGAGAAGCTTTCCCTGGGTCCTTACTCCTCGGAGCGGGGCCGGCTAGCAAGGGGGAGTTTGCGATCGTCCAGGCTTCGGGTATAGTACTTCTATTGGCAAGACCGGATTCTTTTCGGTTCCTTTTAGGAGTGACAATACATGAAGATCCTGATAGTCGGCGGGGCGGGCTACATCGGAAGCCATGTGGCCCGGGAATTCCTTGACCAGGGCCACAATGTCGTGGTGTTCGACAACCTCAACACCGGAGACCGGGCCAATATCTTCCCGGACTCGAGCCTTGTCCATGGGGATATCCTCGACTATCCGGCGGTCCTCGCGGCCATGAGGGGCATGGACGCCGTGGTCCACCTGGCCGCGGCCAAGGCCGTGGGGGAGTCCATGGCCAATCCCGAGAAATACTCCCGCAACAATCTTGTGGGCACCATCAACCTCCTGAATGCGGCCTGCGAGGCCGGGGTCAGGAGATTCGTCTTTTCCTCCTCCGCGGCGGTCTATGGCGAGCCGGCCTACCTGCCCGCGGACGAGGCCCATCCCACAAACCCTGAGAACTACTACGGCTTTACCAAGCTCGAGATCGAGCGCATCCTCGCCTGGTACGACAAGCTAAAGGGCATCCGCTTCGCGGCCCTGCGCTATTTCAACGCCGCGGGCTATGACGCCAAGGGCAGGATCCCCGGCCTCGAGCGCAATCCCGCCAACCTCATCCCCCTGGTGATGGAGGCCGCCTGTGGCCTGCGGCCCGAGCTCCAGATCTTTGGGGACGACTGGGACACCCCGGATGGGACCTGCGTGCGGGACTATGTCCATGTGAGCGATCTGGCCCGGGGCCATGTGGCGGCCCTGGATTGGATCGGCGGGCATGAAAAGAGCCTCGTGGTCAACCTGGGCTCGGAGACCGGCATCTCGGTCAAACAGATCGTGGACTGCGCCCGCAAGGTGACGGGGCGGACGATCCCCGCCCGGGTGGTGGGCCGGAGGGCCGGCGATCCCGCTCAGCTTGTGGCCTCCTCGGCCCTGGCGAAAAAGGAGCTGGGCTGGGCTGCCCGGGAATCGGATGTGGAAAACCTGGTGAGATCCAGCTGGGACGCCTACGTGCGTGCCGGCCTGACGGGCAAATAAAGGAGCGCAGCATGACGAACAAGGAAAAGGCCTACGCCTACCTCGAGGGAGCCACCGCGGGCATCGTGGAGCTCGAGACCCTCCTCTCCGGCATTCCGGCTATCGCGCCCGAGTCGGGGGGCGACGGCGAGCTGCCCAAGGCCGAGGCCCTCGAGGCCTGGCTCAGGAAGAAGGGCATCACCCAGATCGACCGCTATTATTCCCCCGACCCCCGGGTCTCCTCGGGCAAGCGGCCCAACCTTGTGGCCACGATCAATGGCCAGAAGGACGAGAAGCGCCTCTGGATCATGAGCCATCTCGACGTGGTGCCCGAGGGCGACCGGACCATGTGGAAGAGCGACCCCTTCAAGGTCGAGTTCCATGACGGAGCTGTCTGGGGCCGGGGCGTCGAGGACAACCAGCAGGGCCTCGTGGGCTCGGTCTTCGCGGCCCTCGCCCTCCTCGAGAACGGGATCGTCCCCACCTATACGGTCAAGCTCCTCTTTGTGGCCGACGAGGAAGTGGGCTCGGCCCATGGCATCCAATACCTCCTTAAGGCGGAAAAGCTCTTCCGTCCCGATGACCTGATCATAATCCCCGATGGCGGCAACGCCACGGGCACGGAGATCGAGGTCGCGGAGAAGGGCATCTGCTGGATGAAGGTGACCACCAAGGGCAAGCAGACCCACGCTGCCATGCCCGACCAGGGGGTCAACGCCTTCCTGGCCGCGAGCGACCTGGCCGTGCGCATCCACGGCCTTGAAAAGACGGTCTTTATCGCCCGGGACCCCCTCTTCTCACCGGACCGCTCCACGATCAACCCCACCAAGAAAGAGGCCAATGTCCCCAACATCAACACGATCCCCGGGGACGATGTCTTCTGCGTGGACATGCGCATCCTCCCCAGCTACCCCCTGAAGACCGTCCTCGCCGAGGTGGAAAAGCTGATGCGGGCCGTGGAAAAGGAATACGGGGTCACGGTCAGCTACGAGCTGCCCCAGTGCCACGAGTCCAAGGCCACGGCCCCGGACGCCCCGGTGGTCAAGGAGCTGGCCCGGGCCGTGAAGGAAGTCTACGGCGTGGACGCCAAGCCGATCGGGATCGGCGGCGGCACCGTGGGAGCCTATCTGCGGAACGAGGGCTTTGCCTGCGTGGTCTGGGCCCGCATGGACGAGACCGCCCACCAGCCCAACGAGCACGCGATGCTCGCCAACATCATAGGGGACGCGAAGGTCTTTGCGGCCCTGGCGCTCCGGGACTAGGCGGATTCACCACGGAGCCGAGGGCGTAAGCCCGAAGGCTAAGCGTTAGACACGGAGTGTGGTCACGGAGGGCACGGAGGAAAGATGGGGGGGGCTATGGATGCGGACCCTCTATCCTTTGCCGAGATGTCTTGAGTGCACAAAGGCCGCCCATAAGGGCGGCCTTTTTTAATAGCTGGTGGTTTCGCGCAAGGCGTTATGCGAAATAGAAAGCTATTCCCTTTTGGCCGGGGCAGGGGAGGGGTAGGCGGGGGCGGTGAGCGCGGCCTTGGTGGCCTCCACCACGACGAGGACCCGGCCCTGGGCCAGGAGCTCGAGGTTTTCCCTCAGGACGAGGATCTTGAGCGCCTCGTCCCGGGAGATGATGATATCCGTCCTGCGGTTGCCAAAGAGGGCCCGGGCATCGATGCGCAGGGGATCGTCCCCTACCCTGGCCAGGGCGTGGCGGTCAAGCTCGGTGGCCCAGGCCAGCTCACCCCAGGCGGCCAGGGCCTCGGGGGCCACGGTGTTGCGGTCCATGAGGAGGGTCATGGCCTCGTCATAGATCCTGGGGAAAAGGGAGGGCTCGAGCCGCGCCTGGGTTCTCTCCCCCCGGACGGGGAGGTCTCCTGAGGCATAGATGACAATGCCCGTGTAGGGCCTCGAGGCCCTGCCCTGGATAGGCATCTGGGGCAGGGAGGCCGAGGTGTGGACGACCAGGAGGGACTCGATCTCGGCCAGGGGGAGGCGGTAGTCGATCCCAAAGGTGGATAGGTCCCGGGCAAAAGTCGAGGCCAGGACCTGGGCCTTGCCGGCCAAGGCCGTGAGATCCCCGACCTGGAGGCTGGAATCGGCGACACAGGCCGCCAGGTCCCGCCGGGAATCCACGGGAAGTCCCAGTATGAGATCCTTGAGGACGGCGGGCAGCTCGGCCTGGATGCGGCTTTCGGCCTCGGCCCTGCCCTGGGGGAGGCGGATGCCAAAGGCGCCTAGGCTAAGGTCGATCCGGAAGTCCAGGCTCCGGCTAGTCCAGTCGAGGCTGGCCCTGACGCTATAGGGCTTGGCGGGGCCGTGGGCGGCTTCCTCCGCGGCGAGGGGGCCTGGGGCCAAGGCTAGGCCCAGGATCAGGGCCGGGAGGAGGGTCCAGGGCTTGGTGAGCTTGTCCATCACTTCAGTATCGGCACGCGGAGGGCCATACCTTCGCGGATCACGCTGGTGAGGCTAAGGCCGTTTTTCTCCGCCAGGACCTCGGGCTGGACCTCGTAGCGGAGGGAAATGGACCAAAGGCTATCCCCCTTGGCCACGGTATAGGTGCCGGAGAAGTCCAGCTTGAGGTCTTCCGAGGGCGTGGCCTCGGGGGCGGCGACGTCCTTGAGGGCGGGCACGACGAGGGTCTGGCCCAAGCGCAGCCGGTCCGGGACAAGGCCCGGGTTGGCGTCCACGATCATCTTCTGGGGCGTCCCGTAGTGGCGGGCAATGGCCGAGAGGGTGTCCCCGGAGCGCACGTGGTGGAGGTAGTAGCGGATAAGCTTGAGTTCGGGGTTGTCCAGGACGGCCCGTACGGCCTCCACCGAGCCGGCGGGGACCTTGATCCGGTAGCCCGGCCAGGGCGGGGTGACATTGTACTTGAGCTCGGGGTTGGCGCCTCTCAGGGTGGCCACGGGAATGCCCGCGGCCTCGGCCAGGAGGCCCAGGTCGATGGAGCGGCGCAGCTCCAGGCTTTCCCAGGCCGGGCCCTCCTTCCAGGAGAGGGCGAGGCCGTTGCGGGCGGGATAGCTCAGGATCGAGGCCACGGCCAGGAATTTGGGCACATAGCTCGTCGTCTCCGCGGCCAGGTAGCCCTTGGACCTGAGATACCAATAGTCGATCTTTTCCGGAGCGCCCTCGACCGACCGGGCTTTCTTGACGGCCCGGGAGACGGCCCCGTCCCCCATGTTGTAGGCCGCCAGGGCGAGATTCCAGTCCTCGTGGCGGGAGTAGTTGTCCGCCAGCTTGCGCAGGGCCGCGTCGGTGCTCTTCATGAAGTCCCGGCGCTCGTCCACCCAGTCATCGATGCGGATCCCGTAGCCGCCGATCGAGTTTTTCATGAACTGCCAGAGCCCCATGGCCCCGCTCCGGGACACGGCCTTTGAGGAGTACTCAGACTCGATCACCGGAAGGTAGAGGAGCTCGTCCGGAAGGCCGTACCAGCGGATGCGCTCGGCGATGTAGGGGAGGAAGGGCTCGGCCCTGGCCATGATGGCCTTGAGCCAGGCCCGGCCGCCCTCGCTGAGGTAGGCCGAGCGGAAGGACTCGAAGGAGGGCTCGCCCCAGGGTATGGGGACCGAGAACTCCGCGGCCTTTTCCGGGGCAAGGCCCGGCTCGCCCTGGGACTCGGCGGCCGCGGTCGATCCGGCCAGGCTTGCGGGGGGACGGGAGCGATAGAGGGCCTCCGGGGCCATCTCTTCTTGCCCCAGTTCGGCGGCCAGGAGGGGCCGGGGGGAAAGGGCCACGAGGGCGCCTAGGGCGAGGCCGAGGACGAGGCGAGGGGCGATTCCAGGAAGGGCATGGCTCGGCCTCATTTCATCTTCTCCCCGAAATAGATCCCGGCCCATTCCCAGCGGCCATGGATCTCCGGGTCGGCGGGAAAGTATATCTTGCGGAAATAGAGGTACCAAGTGGAGATCCTCTCCGACCAGCCCCAGGTCCGCAGGTAGGCGTCCCGGGCCCCCGACATGCGGTCAAGGGTCTCGGCGGAATAGATCCTGCCCCCGGACATGAACTCCGTGAAGTCAAAGAGGACCTGGCTGTTCACGTCGGTCTCGTCCTGGTGCCAGGACATGGCAAAGAAGTTGACCTTGGCCCGGCTGTTCCGCAGTTTGTAGGGATCGCCGGCGGCGAGGGCTGCCTTGACCTTGGCCACGAGGACATCGAGGTCCTCATAGGTCCAGTCCTTGGGGCTGTTGTAGAAGTCCACCACGTTGCGGGCGTACTGGAAGGCGTCGGGATAGCCCGGTATGGAGGAGCCAAAATAGGGCAGGAACTTGGCGTAGGTCTTGACCGCCAGGTCCCACTCCCCGACCTTCTCGTATTCCTTGCCCAGGAGGAAGAGCATGGAGCCCATGTCGACCCGGGACGGGAAGCGGGCTATCAGGTCCTTGTAGTACTCGATGCGCCGCTCCGGGGCGGGGACGGTCTCGATGAGGCGCTTCAGGCATTGGAAGTGGAGGGAGGAGCCATCCACCTCCAGGTCGGGATAGTTCTTCACAATGCGGTCATAGTAGAGGGCGGCCATGGGGGCCGAGTCCTGGAGGTCGTAGACATAGGCCGCGGCGAAGAGGTAGTAGGCGGTGTAGGGATCCTCGGGCCGCTCCGACACCAAGCCCGTGAGGAGGAGGCCGAGGCGGCCGTACTCGCGGTTACGCACCAGGACCGAGGATACCCGGCGCACGGCGGCGAAGCGCTCAACGGGGTCTAGCTTGGACGAGGAGAGGAGCTTGAAGAGCTCGCGGAGCTCGGCCTTTTCCGCCCGGTTTCCCGCGATATAGAGGCTGTTGCCCGGGGAGCAGGACTGGAGGGGAAGGAGGGCCGCGCAGACGAGGGCCAGGATAAGGGCCCTGCCCAACTTCGCCGGAGGGTTCCAGGGTCGAAATGCCATTTGCGCGGATGATAGCACGCTCCTCCTTTAGTTGGCAAGGATAAGGGAATGGGATAGAATCCTGGCGATGAGCGAAAAAAAAAACCAGGGCGAGGACAGCCTCTTTATCGGCGCCGTCGCCGCCTGCCTCTTTGGCCTAGGCTTCCTTTTTAGGACCACGGGCATAGCCTCCTCCTATCTCCGGCTCTGGCCCCTCACCCTGCTCATGGCGGGGACCCTCATCCTCTTCTATGAGGTGAGCCGGGGAAGGAAGCGTCCGGTGCTCTTCGCGGGGGCCCTCTTTTTTCTTGGCTTTGGGGTCCTGGCCCTGGTCGCGGGCTTTCTGAGGCTCAAGGCCAGCCATCTCTGGCCCATCCTGATGGTCATAGTGGGCCTAGACTGGCTGGTCACGGCCCGGCGCCTCCGGGGCCGCTGGATCGTGTCCTTCCTGGTGCCCTCCTTGAGCTTTACCCTCTTGGGCCTTGTATTTAGCCTCTTTTCCTTCAATGTCGTGGGCATGAGCTTTGGCCATTTTATGGTCACCTGGTGGCCCTCGATCCTCATAGCCGGGGGCATAGTCCTCTTTGCCGCCTACGGCCTTTCCCGCCATGGCCAGAAGGGTCCGCCCGAGGGTCCGTGATCCCTTCCTACGACCCCGGGATAGCTGCCTTCCTTGAGGACATACACACAAGCTGCTCCCGGCCCGGCCGCCTGCGGCGGGATCCCCTCGCCCCCGTGGCGGCCTTTCCGGACCCCCTGGACCGGGAGGTGGCGGGCATTGTGGCCTCGACCCTGGCCTTTGGCTCGGTCGACCTGATCCTCCGGGCCGTCAACTCGGCCCTTGCCCCCCTTGGCCCCGAGCCCCGGAAGGCCCTCCTTGGTCTGGACGAGGCCGCGATAGCCGAAACCTGGGCCGGCTTCCAGTACCGCTACTGCTTTTCCCGGGACCTCATCGCACTCCTCCTGGGCGCAAGGAGGGCAATCCTCGAGCGGGGCAGCCTCGAGGCCCTCTTCCTGGCGGGGGATCCCGGCGGGGAGGACGTCGTCGCGGCCACGGGGGCCTTTGCGCGGAGCCTTCGGGCCCTGGGCAAGGGGAGGGAAGGGGGGGCGGGCATACGGCCCAACCTCCTCCCCGACCCAGCTGCGGGCTCGGCCTGCAAGCGGCTTTTTCTCTACCTGCGCTGGATGGTCAGGGAGGACGGGGTCGATCCCGGGGGCTGGCGGGGCATCGATCCTAAGCGCCTCGTGGTGCCCATGGACACCCACATGGCCCGTGTCTGCAGCGAGCGCCTCCATTTTATACCCAAGCCCAAGGCCGACCTCCGGGCCGCCCTGGCGGTGACCGCCGCCTTCAGGCTCTATGCCCCCGAGGATCCCGTGAAGTACGACTTTGCCCTCACCCGGCCCGGGATAGACCCTGAGCCTGGGGATGAGCGTTTCGCCTGCTCCTAGTCCAGGGACTTCGACCGACGGACGAGGAGTATGGCTGCGACCGCGGCGACGAGGCCCAGGGCTCCCGAGAGGCTCATGGCCAGGGCCGGGCTTGTGGCCTGGCTCACCGAGCCGGCATAGAGGGAGCCTAAGGGGGTCACCCCGCCAAAGACCAGGGACCAGACACTCATCACCCGGCCCCGGTGCTCGTCGTCCGAGGCCAGCTGGATTGTCGCGTTGGTCGACGCCGAGAAGGAGATGGTGCAGAAGCCCGCGATCCCCAGGAGGACACAGGAGAGGCCATAGCCGCGCTGGAGGCCGCAGAGCAGGATCGCGAGGCACATCCCCGCGGCCCCCCCATACAGGCGGAGCCTGGACGGTCCCTTGGAGGACCTCATGGCCAGGGACAGGGCCGCCGTGAGGGAACCGATCCCCATGGAGGTCATCAGGAAGCCAAAGCCCCCGGCGTCCAGGCCCAGGTTAGTCCTGGCAAAGGTGGGCACAAAGATCGAGTAGTTGATCACAAAGAGGGAGACAAGGCCCATTAGGCAAACGGGAATGAGGATCTCCGGCCGCCTGCGGATATAGGAAAGACCCTCCCGGACACTTCCAAGGATCGCGCCCATGGAGTCTATCCGGCGATTTGATGCTATGGGCGGGGTCTTGAGGGTGGACAGGGCGCCGATGACGGCCACAAAGGAGAGGGCGTTGAGGAAATAGCAGGGGGCTATGCCTATGCCCTTGATCAGGAGGCCGGCCACCGCCGGCCCGACAATCCTGGCCAGGTTAAAGGCCGCCGAGTTGAGGGATACCGCATTCATGAGATTCTCGCGGCTCGCCAGCTCGATCACATAGGCCTGGCGGGTGGGGTTGTCCACCAGCTGGACCAGGCCTATCAGGAAGGCCAGGACGAGGATCATCCAGTACTGGACCAGCTTGAGCCAGGTGATGCCGGCAAGGATGAGGGCAAGGACGGCCAGGGAGGTCTGGGTGAGGATGAGGGTGCGGCGCTTGGGAAAGCGGTCGATAAAGGGACCCGCGAAGAGGGAGAGGACCATCATGGGGAGGAACTGGATAGCGCTCACCACGCCGAGCTTGGCCGCCGAGCCCGTGAGCTCGAGGACCAGCCAGGCCTGGCCCACATTCTGCATCCAGGTGCCGACCACGGACACACACTGGCCTAGCCAGAAGACCCGGAAGTTGCGTTGCTGGAGGGCTGGAAAGTAACGGGTCCCGAAGGACCTGGCTGCGGCGCCGCTCATGAGACCGTCCTTTGATGTGCCTGGAGCCTAGCCTTGGGCGGGTCGTGGCATCAAGCGGGTCGGGCCCGGACTGGAGGTCGGGGGCGTGTACTTGCGGCCAAATTCCCCCTAGGCCTTGACCCATACACTCGGGCCGTGCTAAGGTCGCCTCGCTTTTCGAGAGGAAAGCAAAACGGGCAATAGCGCAGATGGTTAGCGTACGAGTCTGGGGGACTCGGGGTCCCCGGTTCGAATCCGGGTTGCCCGACAAGTAAAGCCTTATGTGCAAAGGGATTAATCCTTTGCACATAAGGCTTTTTTATTGCGCATTGGCTAGGTGGCCAGGAGCGCGGCTAGCCGCACCATAGTCCGGTCGATGGTTTTGCCCCATATGCTTCCTTGCTTCGCAAGACAGAATGCCTCAGTCTGGAAAGCCGCGAAAAGGCTGACTAAAAAAGCGACCATAAGGCAAGGACAGCCCGCGGCCGAGAGGGGCCTGAATTGCCGGCCGGAGGCTCCGCCTCGGGATGCAGAGTTCGAAGGCAAAGTTGCAATATGATCTAGAACCTCTATACTTTTACCTTCAGCAATTTTTCCAGTTGTACAGAGGCCGTATGAGCGATCGCAAAAAAACCATCCTAATAGTGGAAGACGAAGTCATCATCGCATTGTCGGAAAAAGCCCAGCTGGAGAGGGAGAGCTACAGGGTTCTTCTCGCCGACTCCGGCGAAAAGGCGATTGATTTTGTCTGCGCCAGGCGAGAGCCGGTCGACCTCATCCTCATGGACATAGACCTTGGCAGTGGCATGGATGGCACAGAGGCCGCCAAGGAAATACTGAAATACACTGATGTGCCATTGCTCTTCCTCTCATCGCATACAGAAAAGGAGATCGTGGAGAGGACCGAGTCGATCACGAACTACGGCTATGTCGTCAAGAACTCAAGCTTCACGGTCCTCGACGCCTCCATAAAAATGGCGTTTAAGCTGTTTGGCGCCAGCAAGCGGGTCAATGAGGAGCGGATGAAGAACGAGGCCGCATATGAGGAAATGCAGGTCATCAACGACAGCCTTCTAAGGACCCAAGAGGACTTGCTCGAGACCGAGAAAAATCTGCGGCAAAGTGAGGAGCGGTACAGATACATAGACGAGTCAAGCCTTGACTCGATCTATAGCTATGATCGGCAGGGCCATTTTACCCACGCAAATCGGGCCCTGTGCCGGCTGCTCGGCCGGCCAAGGGAAGACATAATCGGCAAGACCCACGCGGAGCTCGGTTTTCCCAAAGGGCAATGCGAGGAATGGGCCGCCCTGCACCAGCGGGTTTTTGACACAAATAGCACAGTCATCGCCGTGACGGAAACGCCGATTCCCGATAGCGAATCCGTATATTTCGAGGTCGTGCTCAATCCAATCCATGGCAGGGACGGCGAGATAATCGGGATCTCCGGCACCACGAGGGACATAACCGAACGAAAGAAAGCGGAACAGGCCCTGCGGGACAATGAGAGGCAATACCTCCTGCTGGCGGAGTCCATGTCCGATGTCATCTGGGTCCTGGACATGGCCACCAGGCGATTGGCCTACATCAGCCCCTCCATCGTCAATCTCCGGGGGCTTAGCGTCGATGAGGCCCTCTCTGAGCCTTTCGAGGCATCGATGACCCAAGACTCCCTAGGGCGGCTGACGGCGGAAATCGAAAAAGGGCTGGTGGCCTACCTGCGGGATCCGGAGGCTCCGACGCAAATCCTCACCGAAATCCAGCAGCCGCGCAAGAATGGCGACTTGATCTGGGTGGAAGTGGCCACCCGGATCCGCCGGGGAGAGGACGGGGAAATCGAGGTCGTTGGCGTCAGCCGGAACATCGAGGACAGGAAGCGGGAAGAGAAACGGATCAGGGAAGCCAAGGAGAAGTTCTCGAAAATATTCGACCATAGCCCCTATCCGGTCATGATCGTCGATACCAGGGATGGCAGCTTCTACGATGTCAACGAGGCGATGGAAAAGGGCCTTGGCTACTCGAGGGAAGAGCTGCTGGGGAAAACCGCCGTCGAGCTTGGGATCATACCGCTGGAGCATGTGCTCCAGACAAAGGGCCAGGTTGAGCAATTCGGGCAGTACTCGGATATTGAGGTGTCGATCAGGACAAAAAGCGGCCAGGTCAGGGATGGCCTTGTCACCGGCCGCAGCATCGAGCTGGAAGGCCATGTCTACCTGGTCCAGGCCGTTGTGGACATCACCGAGCGCAAGAATGCCGAGGCTGTCCTCAAGGAGACACAGGAGCGCCTGTGCTTTGCCTTGGAGGGAAGCGAGCTGGGTGAATGGGATTGGGATCTAGTGTCAAATACGGTAATCCGGAATAGCCGATGGGCCGAGATGCTGGGCTACTCGGCGGCCGAGATCGATGGCGGCCTGGAGCAAGGAAGGGAGCTGCAGCATCCCGATGACCGGGAGAGGATAAAGAGGGAAATACAGGACCACCTCGAGGGCCGCGCCGACTCCTATAAGATCGAATATCGAATGAGGAAGAAAAACGGAGACTACCTGTGGATCCGGGATTGCGGCAAGATCATGGAGAGGGATGCGGATGGAAGGCCGGTCCGGATCTGTGGAACC
>JAKPBN010000161.1 GCA_029778945.1 Spirochaetota bacterium | reverse complement strand
TGACCAAGGAAGCCCAGGACTATTGGGTCAAGACCCTCAAGAAGATGACCACCACGGCCTCCTGGAAGGACTCCCTCGATAAGATGCAGTGGGTCGACGCCTTTGCCGACTCCGCCGCCTTCACGAAGTTCCTCGCGGACGAGAACACCTCCTACGCGACCCTGATGAAGGACCTCGGCCTGGCCAAGTAGCCTTTTTCCTGGACTGTCACGGCCCCGCCAAAGGGACCGTGACGGCCGAAATTAATGTGCCACAGAGCGGAGCCGTAGGCGCGGCGTTAGGCACAGAGAAGAGATTCTTCCCTCTGTGCCTAACGCGTTGCTAGACTTCGTTCTGTGGCTTACCCTCTTCCTATATTCCATTTTTCATGGAGTCCCCAAATGGCAAAGGTAGCCAAGCGCGAAGAGCGCATCGCAAGCGTGGTGATGACGGTCTTTGCGGCCGCCTATCTCGTGGGAACCTTCTTCTTTATCCCCAAGACGACCATCAAGCAGCAGGTCGGCCCCGACGTCTTCCCCAAGGCCGTGGGTGGCCTCATGCTCCTCGTCTCCGCCCTCTACGCCATCCAGCAGTTCAAGGGCTGGGCCAAGGAGGCCGACGAAAAGCGCGCGGCCATCATTGGCGCCGAGGAGAAGGTGGAGACCAAGGCCGATCTCAAGACCATGGGCATCATGCTCCTCGTGATGATCGGCTATGCCCTCCTCTTTGACCTCCTGGGCTACGCCCTGGTGACCTTCCTGGCCTATATGACCGGGGTCCTCGTGCTCAACCGGAAGCACCTCGTAAGGGACACCATCATCGCCCTGATAGCGAGCTTTGGGATGTACTTCATCTTCACCCTCCTGCTCAGGGTCCAGCTCCCCGCCGGCCCCCTGGCCCTGCTCGGACTTTAGGAGGACTGGCATGGATATCCTGCACAATATAGCCTTGGGCTTTTCCGTGGCGGGGACGCCCTTCAACCTCGTCCTCTGCTTCCTAGGCGTCTTCCTCGGCACCGTGATCGGCGTCCTCCCGGGCATCGGGCCCATGACGGGAGTCGCCCTCCTCATCCCGATCTGCTTCGGGATGCCGCCGTCATCGGCGATAATCCTCATGGCCGGCATCTACTATGGAGCCATGTACGGCGGTTCCACGACCTCGATCCTGGTCAACACCCCTGGGGAGTCCTCCAGCGTGGTCACCTGCCTGGACGGCCATGAGATGGCCAAGAAAGGCCGGGCAGGCCCGGCCCTCGCGGCGGCCGCCATCGGCTCCTTTGTGGCCGGCACCTTCGCGACGATCATGCTCATGGCCTTCGGTCCCGTCCTCGCCCAGGTCGCCCTGAAGTTCGGCCCGCCGGAGTTCTTCGCCCTCATGGTGATGGGCCTCACGGTGGTCACGAGCCTTGCGGGCCGGTCCATGCTCAAGGCCATCTTCTCGACCCTCCTTGGCCTAGCGATCGCCATGGTGGGCATCGACCTCCAGAGCGCCGTGCCCCGCTTCACCTTTGGCAACATCCAGTTCATGGACGGCATCGAGTTCCTCGTCGTAGCCATCGGCATCTTCGCCCTCACCGAGGTCTTCATCAACATCGCGGAGATGAAGAACCCCAAGGAAGTGTCCATGGAGGCCATCAAGGGTGGCCTTATGCTCAACAAGGCGGACTGGAAGCGATTCTGGCCCTCATCGATCCGCGGGACCCTCTCGGGCTTCTTTGTGGGCGGCGTGGCCGGCGCCGGCGCGGCCGTGGCGAGCTTTGTCTCCTACGGCATCGAAAAGCGCTTCTCCAAGCACCGCAAGGAGCTCGGCACCGGCGCCATCGAGGGCGTGGCTGGGCCTGAGTCGGCCAACAACGCCGCGGCCGGCGGCTCCCTGATCTACCTCCTCTGCCTGGGCATCCCTGGCTCCGGCACCACGGCCATCCTCCTCGGCGCCCTCATGATGTTCGGCCTCCAGCCGGGCCCCCTGCTCTTCACCCAGCAGCCCGCCTTTGTCTGGGGCCTCATCGCCTCCATGTACATCGGCAACATCATGCTCCTCGTGCTCAACCTCCCCCTGGTGGGCATGTGGGTCAAGCTCCTCAAGGTGCCCGAATACCTCCTCACCCTATTTATCCTCATGTTCTCCTTCCTGGGCGTCTACACGATGAACAATTCCGTCCAGGACCTCTTCCTCATGGTGGTGTTCGGCGTGATCGGCTACGGGATGAAGCGCGCCGATGTGCCCGCCGCCCCCATCATCCTGGGCATGGTCCTCGGAAAGCAGATGGAGGAGAAGTTCCGCCAGTCCATGGTCATCTCCGACGGCAGCCTTGGGATCTTCTTCTCCAGGCCCATCGCCGTGGTATTCCTGGTGATCGCCTTCCTCTCCATCACCAATCCCTACTGGAAGCCCCTGGTCCAGCTCGTCAAGCGGACGATCAGCCCGCCCAAGGCCGCCGCCTAGGGCAAGCCTTCCCGCGGGAATCGCATTCGAGATCGCTCTGGCGCCCCCTCGTGGGGGCGCCTTTTTTTCCTCCTGGATTCCTGAAAGCGACACTTCATTTACAGACTGTCATTGTTGATGCTAGTCTTCCGGCCAGCCCACACAAGGAGCTCCATGGCCATGAGGATTGTGATCACGGGAATCGGGGTAATCAGCTCCCTCGGCTGCTCGAGGGAAGCCTTCTGGGAAGGCATCCGGGAGGGCCGCTCCGGGGCCGGACCCATCTCCGCCTTTGACACCCAAGGCTTTGGCTCGAGGATAGCCTGCGAGGCCCGGGGCTTTGTGCCCGAGGACTACCTCGACCGCAAGAGGGCCAAGCGCATGGCCAGGTTTTCCCAGATGGCCGCCTCGGCCGCTGTCCTGGCCGCCAGGGACTCAGGCATTGACCTGGATGCCTATGGCCGAGACAGGGTTGGCTGCGTAATCGGCTCGGCCGCGGGAGACTACGAGGGCCTGACGGCCCAGTACGACACCCTCCTCGCCAAGGGACCGACCCACGGCAACGCCCTGGCCGTCCCCCGGGTCATCCCCAACATGGCCTCGGGCAACGCGGCGATCGAGCTGGGCGTCACGGGGCCGAACATAGCCGTCCTCTCGGCCTGCGCCACCGGCGCCCACTCCATCGGGACCGCGATGGACCTGATCAGGCTGGGCCACGCCCAGGCCATGTTCGCCGGGGGCACAGAGTCGACTATCGTGCCCCTCGTCGTGGACTCCTATGACGCGATGCGGGTCCTCTCCCACCGGAATGGCGAGCCAGAAAGGGCCTCCCGGCCCTTTGACCGGGACCGGGATGGCTTTGTGATCGGCGAGGGCGCCTGCGTCCTCGTCCTGGAGAGCTACGAGGCCGCCTCCAGGCGGGGGGCCAGGATCTGGGCCGAGCTCCTGGGGTATGGATCGACCTGCGACGCCTATAGCGTCGCCGCCCCCGAACCCGAGGGCCAATGGGCGGCCCGGGCCATGGAGGACGCCGTCACCCGCTCGGGACTCAACCTGGACCAGATTGGCTACATCAACGCCCATGGCACCTCGACGGTGGCCAATGACCGCATCGAGACCCTGGCTATCAAGCGGGCCTTTGGCCCGGCCGGGAGGATCCCGCCGATAAGCTCGAGCAAGTCCATGCTCGGCCATACCCTGGGCGCCTCGGGGGCCCTGGAGGCGGCCATAACCGCCCTGGCCCTCCACGAGGGCATCCTCCCCCCGACCATCAACCTCGAGAACCCCGATCCTGGCTGCGACCTCGACTACATCCCCGGCTCGGCCCGGGAACTGCCCATCCGGGCGGCGATCTCCAACTCCTTTGGCTTTGGAGGAC
>JAKPBN010000152.1 GCA_029778945.1 Spirochaetota bacterium | reverse complement strand
GGGGATAACCTTTGACCTCGGGGCGGCCATGCTCTTTGGCTTTGGGGAGAGGGGCTTTAACCCCCACCACTGGCTCTTCGAGGAGATAGGCGAAGCCCTGGATGTCTACCGCCACGAGGCCCTTTATCGCCTCCACTATGGCAGCCAGGCTGTCACCTTCTGGCCCGACCTGGACCGCTTCCTTGGCGAGCTCTGCGGCCTCTTCCCCGAGGCCAGGGACGAGCTCGAGGCCTTCTACGCCGCGATAGGCGACATCTATGAGAGGGTGATCGCCAAGGTCCCCGTCTTTGAGGCCCCCACGGAGATCCCCCGGGAGGAATCCCGGCGGCGCTTTATGGCCGACCCCCTGCCCCAACTCAAGGCCCTCCTCCTCCTCGTGCGCAGCGCCGAGTCCCTCATGCGGCCCTATGTGAAGGACCGGCGGGTGAGGAGATTCTTCGACAAGCTCACCTCGACCTACTGCTACACGACCATGAGGGAGACTCCCGCCATCCTCGCGGCCACGATGTTCGTGGACAACCATGTGGGCGGCTCCTGGTACCCGGCCTCCTCCCCCATGGCCCTGGCGGCCCGCCTGGAGAAGGCCTTCGAGGCGGCGGGCGGCCGGATCCGCTACCGGGATCCCCTGGTCTCCCTGGCCAGGCCCTCGGTCCCAGGGTGGGCGCCCAGGGCCGTCCTCGCCTCGGGCCAGGTCCTCGAGGCCGAGGCCATCCTCTATACCGGGGCCGTCAAGGCCCTGGCGGAGCGCCTCGACCCCGAGGGCCTCCTTTCACCGCGCTGGAAACGGCGCGTCCTCAAGATGGACGAATCCTTCCCCTCTTTTGTGGTCTACGGGACCGTCGAGAAGGCCGCCCTGCCGGCGGACACCATGCCCGTCGAGATGTTTGTGGACAACACCGAGGCCCTGGACGAGGGAGATGTCACCCTCTACCTCTCCAGCCTCGAGGACCCGAGCCTCGCCCCGGAGGGGCTCTCGGCCTTCCTCCTCATCGGGCCCAGCTTCCGGACCTGGCCCAGGCCAGGGGAGAAGGACGCCGACTCCGAGGCCTACGCCGCCGCCAAGGATGCCGAGGCCCGGCGGAGGCTCGCCCTGGTGGAGGCCCGCAAACCCGGCTTTACCGCCGCCGTCCGGGGCCTCATCACGGGCAGCCCCACGACCATCGAGCGCTATCTTTGCAAGCCCCGGGGCTCGGTGGCCGGACCCAAGCAGCGCATGGGCCAGCACCTCATGCTCAGGCCGGGGGCCAGGACCAGGCTGCCCGGCCTCTACCTGGCCGGGGAGGGCACGGTGATGGGCACGGGCACCCCGGCGGTCACGGTGTCAGGCATCTCGGCGGCCAACGCCATCCTGAGGGACTGGGGCCTCGAGGCCTACACCTCCAGCCCGCCCCGGGGCGGCTTTGTCAGGACCATCCCCCGAGGCGCGAGGGGCAACGAGCCTGGGACCCAGGCCGGGCGCGAGGCCTCGGCCTGCCAGTGGTGCGAAAAGGCCCCCTGCTCCCTCGCCTGCCCGGCCCGGCTCGACATACCGGGCCTCATGCGCCGCCTCGAGGCGGGCAACACCCTTGGGGCCGAGCGCATCCTGGCCGAGGCCGGAAGACCCTGCCTGTCCTGTCCGGAGGCCAAGCGGGGCGGCGGCCCCTGCGAGGAAGTGTGCGCTGGCTGGAGCATCGCCGGAAAGCCCGTGCCGATACGGGCCCTCCTCAGCGGAGAGGGAGGGGGATCTGGCTCCTAGGCCCTGACGAGGGGCAGAAAGGAGCTTATGCGGGCTAGGCCGACTTCGACGAGGTCAAACTGGGGCTCGCTCTCGAGCCAGGCGACCATGGTCATGTGGAGCATGCCCATCAGGGCGAGGCCCACGGTCTCCAGGGGCACCTCGGCCTTTATCTCCCCCCGCTCGAGCAACTGGTCGAGGCCCCCTATGCCAAAGCTCCGGTCATGGGCCCGCAGCTCCTTGGTCCTGGCCTTGAGCTCCTCATAGCCTGAGAAGACCTGGTTGGAGTTGACGATAAGATAGGAGAAGTCCCCGAAGGAGGCCATGAGGCCGAGGGCCCCCCGGGTCGAGGCCAGGTAGCCATCGAGGCCGGGCTTCGCCTCGGCGTAGATCTGGGCGGTCTTTTTGTAGAAGAGCTCGCAGACGGAGAAGAGCCCGGCAAAGAGGCCATCAACTCCGTTAAAATGGCGGAAGATAGCCGGCTCGGTGATCCCGGCGCGGTGGGCGATATTCTTCAGGGTGGCCGAGCGGGGACCGAGCTCGCGGATTACCGAGGCGGCGGCGAGCAGGACCGAGGTCTTGGCCTTGGTATAGGGCCATTCGTCCGATGTCAGGAACAGGTCTGGACTCATGGTCAAAATATACCCGCGACCCTCGACTTGGGGAAGTCACATTTCTGTTGTATTTTTCCATCCTAAAATACCTGTGGAGAGTAATCATGGCAGACAGCAAACGGATCGTGATCCTTGGCGGGACCCGAGGCCTGGGCAAGGCCCTGGCCAGGGAATTCCTTGGCCGGGGCGCCCGGGTCTTTATCACCGGCACTTCGGGACAGAGCCTTGGGCAGGCCTTGTCTGAGCTCTCGCCCCCAGGGGGCGGCCGGGGCGATGGTGGCCCCAGCCTGGGAGGAACGGTCCTCGACCTTCTATCCCCGCAGGACCTGCCCCGAGTGGCCGCGGAGGCCGAGGCCTGCCTGGGCGGAGTGGACCATTGGATAAACAACGCGGGGATCAACCAGGAGCCGGGCAGGCTGCTCGACCTGGATGACGCCAATTGCGAGAAAGTGCTGAGGATCGACCTCCTGGGGCCCCTCTCTGCGGCCCGTGCCGCGGCTCCCCTCCTCGCGCGGTCCGCAGGCTGGCTCTGGTTCATGGAGGGCCATGGCTCGGACGGCCGAATTATCGATGGACTCTCCCTTTATGGCTGCTCCAAGCGGGGCCTGGCCTATCTCTGGAAGGCCCTGGCGAGGGAGGAGGGGGGCCGGCGATTCAAGGTGGGGGCCCTGAGCCCGGGCATCATGGCTACGGACTTTATCCTCCAGAACCGGGAGAAGCAGGGGGAGGAGGATTGGAAGAGGAGCGCCAGGATGTTCAATATCCTCGCCGACCGGCCCGAGACCGTCGCGGCCTTCCTGGTGCCGCGCATCCTGGCCGCGACGAGGAACGGCAGCCGCATCGCCTGGCTGACCAACCGCAAGGCCGCCGCCCGCTTTATGGCGGCGCCTTTTGCCAGGCGGAACATTGTTGAGTAGGAAGAGAAGAGTCGGGAGGGAGGGGAGGGATAGGATGGACGGCATCCTAGATTAGCCTTTCCCAATTCCCTCTTCCCTCTCAACTAATCCTTGCGGGCTTTGCGCCCCTGCGCCTTTGCGCGCTATCTTCCTCTCCCTTGCGCGCTCTCTTCCTCACCCCTGCGGGCCATCCTTATAGAAAGTCACAACTATATTCTTAGGCTTGACCCGGAGCACATTCCCGCAAAAGGCCCGGGCTGTCTCTTCGAGGCTCGCGCCAAGCTTTTCCCGCAGCTCGGGAGCGGCCAGGCTGGCCTTCGCCTTCCCCAGGAAATCCGCGGAGAGCTCGCCCTTGAGGGCCTCGACCTCTTTTCGTATGCTGAAAACGGCCGAGGACACGAGATTCGCGCCTTCGGTCCTGACCTCGATGCTCTCGGTGCGTATAGCCGGAGGGAGGCAGTCCGGAGGAGGAGCCTCTATGCCCAGGGTCGAGGATCTAGGATCCCAGTCCACCTTCCAGTGGGCGGTGTCCCTCATATCGATATAGTAGGCCACATCGGCCAGGGCGCTCACCTCGATCTTGGCCTCCAGTGCCAGCAGGGCCAGGATGCGCAGGGAAAATTCCCGGGAGGCCGTCATCCTCTGCACCGACTCCTCGAGGACAAGCTTGCCCGCCGGGGCCATGCCCTCAATATAGAGCACAAAGCGCTCGGAGACTTCCTTCTGCCCCGGCGCCAGCTTGCCCAGGAAGCTTCGCAGGCCCAAGGCCAGGCCCAGGCCGGCCCCCAGGGCCAGGACGAGGACAACCAGCATGATTGCGCTTTTTACCTTCATGGCCCCTTCCTAGCGTGGACCCTGGAGCCAGGCCAGGCGGGCCAGGTTCCTCACGATCCCTCCCACCAGGGCCGTGAGGATCCAGGCGGCAAGGCCAGGCTCGAGGGCAAAGGCCGAGAGCCCGGGCAGGGGCTGGCCCAAAAGATAGGAGGCTCCCGTAGGCAGGAAGGCCAGGAGGCCCAGCCTGACCGCGATGCCCAGGAGGGTAAGGAAGATGGCCACACCCAGGGGGGCCCGGCTTCCTGCGGCTTCCACC
This sequence comes from Spirochaetota bacterium, assembly GCA_029778945.1. Classification (GTDB taxonomy): domain Bacteria; phylum Spirochaetota; class Spirochaetia; order Treponematales; family Rectinemataceae; genus JANYKC01. The sequence continues at coordinate 464 of JAKPBN010000152.1, read as the reverse complement.
CTGCAGCGGATGTCCCGGGCCCAGGCGATCGCTCCCCCGGTCTGCACAGCCAGGGCAAGGAGGTGGACCACGGCCATGACCCCGAGAAGGATAAAGAGCCTGCCAAAGGGGAAGGGGCGGGCGGCCTCGCCCTTGAGGAGGATGGAGTGGGCCCCGGCCACCAGGGAGGGCATGATAAAGCGGGATTGGATAAGGCCGTTCTGGGGCGCCAGGATGGCTATTCCCGACCTCTCCCCGGGCCAGAGCACAAGGGTCGCCGAGCGCCCCACCCCAAGGTCCGGGGCCCCGGCCCGCAGTTCGGTGATCTGGCCCGTGGCCTTGTCGGTCTCGACCATCCAGCCGTAGGACCAGGGCGAGGCGGAGGCAGGGCCGGCAAAGACCGTTGAGCGCAGATAACGGGCCGGTATGGGAGTCCTCTGGAATTTCTCCGGGGCGGAAAAATAGGCCAGGAGGGCCGAGATATC
>JAKPBN010000144.1 GCA_029778945.1 Spirochaetota bacterium | reverse complement strand
TCGGAGGAAGCATGGTGAGGGCCAGGCTCTTCTCCTCACAGACCTCCCCTATGCCCCGGACCAGCTCGCACAGATAGGGATTGGCGAGGGCCTCGTGGATGGGCTGGGGGAGGAGGAGGCCGAGGGCCCCATGGCGCTTGGTCGCGAGGGTCCTGGCTATGGGATCGGGCACATAGCCCAGCTCGTCGACGATCGCCATGACCCGGCCATAGGTTTCCTTGGAGATCCGGGTCGGGTCGTTGAAGGCAAAGGATATGGTCGTCTTGGATACGCCGGCCCGGGCCGCGATGTCTTTGATGGTTACCTTTCTCACTGTTGGCGAAGTGTAGCCCGGGATCGCCCCAGGGTCAACGCGGTCCGGGCTTTCCGGGACAGCCCCCCCTCCAAAGCCAGCGCCGCCTAACCCTCAAGGCCCTTCCATGGAAGCCCTGCCTGGATTATCCTTAGCCTAGGACATGAGGAAGGAGCCACGCCCATGAGACAGATAACCATCACCTACCCCTCGGGAGCCACCGCGGCCTTTAGCGCCGGAGTCAAGGCCGAGGATGCCGTCGCCGAGCTGGGGCCCTTTGCCTGGCCCCTGGCGGCCGTCCTGGCCAACAACGAGCTCAAGTCCCTCGACGAGGCCTTGTTCACGGACTGCGCCCTGGAGGCGGTGACCATCGACACAACCCAGGGGGCCTCGAGCTATCGGCGCTCCCTCTGCTTCCTCCTCGCGATCGCCGCGAGGGACCTCTTCCCCGGCCGGAGGCTCCTCGCGGGCATGGCCATAGGGACGGGCTTCTTCCATTTCTTTGATGACGCCCAGGCCGTGGGCGAGGCCGCCGTGGCCGCCCTGACGGCCCGGATGCGGGAGCTCGTGGAGCGGGACGTCCCGATCAGCCTCGAGACCAGGAGCTATGCCCAGGCCGTCGAATACTTCCGCTCTTCGGGCCAGACCGACACCCTGCTTCTCCTGGAGCAGCAGAACGAGCCCGCGATCCGGCTCAACGAATGCGCGGGCTTCCGGGACCTCCATGTGGCGGCCCTCGTGCCCTCGACCGGGGTCCTCCAGGCCTGGGAGCTGCGGGCCTACCATGAGGGCCTCCTTCTCCGCTATCCCCACAAGGAGGCTCCGGACAGGCTTACCCCCTTCGAGGACGACCCCACCCTCTACGCCATAGCCAGCGAATACCGGGAGCGGGCCCGGATCCTCGGGGTCTCCTCGGTGGGGGCCCTCAACAGGGTCAACGCCTCCAAGGGCATCAAGTCCTACATCCAGGTAGCCGAGGCCCTCCAGAACAAGAAGATCGCCGCCATCGCGGACAAGGTCGCCGAGCGCTCGGGCCAGGCCAAGGTCGTCCTCATAGCCGGCCCCTCGAGCTCGGGCAAGACCACCACCTCCAAGAAGCTCGCGATCCAGCTCAAGGTGATGGGCTTCGAGCCCGTCAACATATCCCTGGACGACTACTTCATCAACCGGGACAGGACCCCCCTGGACGAGGAGGGCAAGCCCGACTTCGAGTGCCTCGAGGCCCTGGACGTGGACTATCTCAACAGCCAGCTCATCGACCTCTTCGAGGGCAAGGAGGTCGAGCTCCCCGCCTACGACTTCAAGTCCGGCTCCCGCCGCCCCTCGGGCAAGCGGATAAGCCTGGGGGAGAAGGAAATCCTCGTGATCGAGGGCATCCACGGCCTCAATGACCGGCTTACCCCCCGGATCCCCAAGGAGCAAAAATTCAAGATCTACGTCTCCGCCCTGACCCAGCTCAACCTGGATGACCACAACCGGGTGTCCACGACGGACAACCGCCTCTTGAGGCGCATGGTCCGGGACTATAACTTCCGGGGCCACTCCGCCCTGGCCACCCTGCGCATGTGGCCCAGCGTGGGCCGGGGGGAGAGGAAGCATATTTTCCCCTTCCAGAACTCCGCGGACGTGGCCTTCAACTCCGCCCTGGACTACGAGATCGGCGTGCTCAAGATCTATGCGGAGCCGCTGCTGCGCAGCGTCAAGCCCACGGATCCGGAGTACTCCGAGGCCCGCCGCATCGAGAACTTCCTGGCCAACTTCGCCCCCATACCCGCCCAGGCGGTACCCAAGGACTCGATCCTGAGGGAGTTTATCGGGGAGAGCGAATTCAAGTACTAGGGCAGCGGCAGGTGAGGCCCAGGGGGAGGGCCCAAACCCGACTTTTCACAGAGGCGATTTCATATACTGAAATCGCCTCTCATTTTTTTTGCGCTTTCCTGTCTGCGGGCTTGGGGTCAAGGGTTTCGGGAAGGGAAGCACAAGGCATACAGCGCGCCCCTTTTCCGGGATAGAAAAGCGCGTTTCATACTGCGAAAGCTGGAAAATACTGCATTCCATCGCAAAAAAAACTTCATGAAATCTCTCGGCTCCCGGGAGGATTACTTTTCAAAGAATTATCTAGTAACGCTTTATAGATCCATACGCCAAAAGACATTCGCTTTACAAATCAACGTCGATGATACAAAATGCCTCATTAGCATTTTTTCCCAGGAGGTATGCATGAAGAAAATTATTGTCGCCTTGGCGATCTCCTTGGTCCTGGTCCTCTCCCTAGGAGCCCAGGCCAAGGTCGGTCCTGCTGTGGACAAGGTCATCTTTGACGTCCGGATGCAGCAGGACATCGCCGCCAAGGACGTCGTCGAGGGAAAGACCGACATCTTCCTCGGCGAGGTGCCCGCGCCGATCTTCAACAAGCTCAGCGACGCAGAGAAGGCCAAGGTCGATGTCTACACCGTCCCCAGCCTCACATGGTCCCTTAAGATCAACCCCATCCCCAACAAGGCCCCCTACCAGGTGACCGCCCCGGATGGCAAGACCTACTTCAACCCCCTGGCCATCAAGGACGTCCGCTACGCCCTCAACTGGCTCATCAGCCGCAAGAAGATCGTCGATGAGATCCTCCTGGGCGCCGGCTTCCCCATGTTCACCATGGCGACCCCCGGCCAGCCCGGCACCTACAAGTACAACCTCATCGCCTCCCAGCTCGGCATGAAGGCCAACGGGGACGAGAAGAAGGCCATCGACAGCATCGCCGCCGCGATGAACGCCGCCGCCGCCCTCCCCGAGAACAAGGGCAAGCTGGTCAAGGTCGGCGACTTCTGGAACTTCGACGGGGCTCCCATCTCCATCAAGTTCCTCATCCGCGTGGACGATCCCAACGGCCGCCTCCCCGAGGGCCGCTATATCGCCACCCAGATCGAGAAGGCCGGCATCAAGGTCGAGCGCCTTGAGTATGACCGCTCGAAGTGCATCTCCATCTCCAACGGCAACCCCGCCAAGTTCGACTGGGGCATGTACACCGAGGGCTGGGGCGCCGGCGCCACCCGCGCCTACTGGGCCAACATCGTCGCCCAGATGTATGCCCCCTATTCCGGCAACATGCCCGGCGGAGCCAACGAGGCCAACTGGAACTACGAGAACGCCGAGATAGACAAGCTCGTCGAGCCCATCAACAACAACTCCTTCCTCACGGAGAAGGAGTACTATGATGGCCTCCTCAAGGCCACCAAGCTCGGCCTCGAGGACTCGGTCCGCATCTATATCGCGGCCTCCGAGGCCAAGTTCATCGCCAACAAGGCCCGCTTCGCCAATGGGCGCTTCGCCTACGGCATGGGCGACGGCCTCAACGAGTGGTCCATCAGGACCGCCGACGTGGCTCCCGAGACCTCCGGCCCCAACAAGGGCCTCAAGGTCCTCAAGGTCACCAACTTCTCCGCCCGCGGCTCCCTCTTCATGTTCGCCTGGGACCCGGTCGGCGGCGATGGCTTCTCCGATTCCTACGTCGGGCCCATCCGCGGCATCGTCGTGGACAACGCCACCTACGAGGCCCCGAACACCGCCCTCACCATCAAGTACCGCGCCGTCTTCGATGAGAAGAAGCTCGTGACCAAGGTCGCGAAGAACGACAAGGGCGAGATCGTCGGCCAGCTCGACGTCCCCGCCACCGCCGTCACCTACGACACCGCCAGCAAGACCTGGAAGCCCGTGGGCGCCGGCGTCAAGGCCTTCACCACCGGCACCGCCGGCTACCTCTATGGCAAGTGGCACGATGGCCAGCCTGAGTCCTTCGCCGACATGGTCTACGCCACCGCCTTCATCAAGGATTGGTCGACCAAGGACGGGGCGAACGACAAGTACTATGACGAGGCCCTCGACTCCTCCTGGACCGCCAACATCGCCCTGACCAAGGGCATCATCTGGGACGCCAAGGCCAAGAGCGCCACCGCCTGGGTCGACACCCAGTTCCCGATGGAGCCCGCCCGGGCCTATCCCGTCATCAGCCCCCTGGCCGCCAACTACGGCTACAACGCCATGGTCCCCTGGCAGATCTATGAGGCCCTGGGCCAGATGGTCGCCGAGGGCTCCAAGAGCGGCACCGTCTACACCTTCCAGTACTCCGAGGACGCCGCCATCACCGAAGTGGACGTGAAGGAGCCCAAGTGCGTGGCCGACATCAAGGCCAAGCTCCAGGACCTCGCGGCCGCCAAGTTCCTCCCCGCCTCCCTCAAGGGTTTCGCGACCCCCGAGGAAGCCGTGGCCCGCTACAACGCCTCGATCAAGTTCATCGACACCTATGGCCACGCCTTCATCGGCAACGGCCCCTTCTTCATCTCGAAGATCGACACGGTCGCCAACTACGTCGAGTGCACCGCCTTCCGCGACTCCTATCCCTACAAGAGCGACTACTGGCCCAAGGCCCTCAAGGTCGCCCTCTCCTCCATCGACGCCGTCAAGATGCCCGTCACCGCCGTAAGGTCCAAGGACGCGGTCATCACGGTCAACGTCTCCTCCTTCAACTACCCTGACGTGGCCAAGACCCCCCTCGCGAAGGGCAAGGTCACGGCCGCCCTCCAGCTCCCTGGCGGCGGCGAGAAGGTCTACACCGCGGTCTCCAAGGCCGCCGGCAGCTTTGTCGTGACCATCCCCGCCAAGGATCTGGGCGCCCTCAAGGCCGGTTCCTACACCGTGGTGATCATGTCGTCGATCGGCACCGAGTCTCCCTCGGTCTCCCCGGAGACCCTCGTCCTCTTCTGATCGATCCCTCTCCAATGGGCGGCGCCTCCACAAGGAGGCGCCGCCCTTTTCGACCACACCCGGCACGGCAAACGGGCTCATCCGTCACGATAGTCCCCCCAAGATATCCGTGACTCCCCTGGTAGGTGGCTTATGTACAAGTGGTACGCGCTAAAACGTATCCTCCGCGGGATCGTGATCTACATGATCCTGATCTTTATCTTTTCCGCCCTCTTCAACACCGTCAGCGAAAAGACCCAGCGCTCCCAGATCTTCGAGCAGGTCAACATGGAGGCGAACCGCCTCAAGAATGTGAAGACCGAGCAAATTGAGGCCTATAAGGTCCATAGGACGGAGCAGCTCATCCGTCTCTACCGCTTCGACCGCCCCGTCTGGGAGCGGATCGTCTACCGGGCCGTCAACACGATAACCTTTAACTTCGGAAACTCGACCATCATGAAATCCTCGGCGGGCAGCCGCGCCGTCCTGGACATCATATGGGAGGCCCTGCCCAGGACCCTCCTCCTCTTTACCTCCGCGTCCTTGATCGAGCTGCTCTTTGGCGTCTGGCTCGGCCTCAAGAAGGCCCAGAAGCCGGGGGGAACCCTGGACAGGTCCACGAGCATCATCACGATGATCGTGTATGGCCTGCCCAGCTGGTGGCTGGGGATGATGCTCATCATGGCCTTTGTCTATGGGATCAAGATCTTCCCCTCCGGGGGCATCCTCTCGGTTCCGCCGCCGGACGGCTTTTTCCTCCGGAGCCTCGATGTCCTCTTCCACATGTTCCTGCCCATGCTCACCCTCCTCCTCATAGGATTCTGGGGCCTGGCCTTTATCATCCGGAACATAGTCCTCGGGATTCTCCAGGAGGACTTCATCATGAGCGCCCGCGCCCGGGGCGTCCCGGAGAACAAGGTCCTCTTCGGCCACACCATGAGGACGGCAGCCCCGCCCTTGGTGACGATAGGCCTGCTCACCATGCTGTCCTCGATCTCCGGCGCCATCCTCTTCGAAGGCATCTTCTCCTGGCCCGGCCTGGGCAACCTCTACTGGATAGCGGTCCAGCAGAATGACATCCCCGTCCTCCTGGCCGACCTGGCCATGACCACGGCGATCTACCTCGGAGGTCTCGTCCTGCTCGACCTCATTTACGGATTCCTGGACCCGCGAATCAAGGTTGGAGGAAAAGCATGAACTTGAAGGACTCCTTCGCGGGGCTTTTCAGCTTCTGGAACGAATTCCGCCGGGACAAGTCCGGCCTCATAGGCATGGGCATCCTCGTCGCCTCCCTGCTCACGATAGCCTTCGAGCCCCTCATCGTGACCTACCCCGAGGTCAACACCAAGTGGCGGGACATCGACTACTGGCAGGACAATCCCCGGGCGGCCCCGCCGGCCTGGGCCAACCTCTTCAGCGCCCAGAAAAAGGCCGTGACCACCCGGCTTTCAAAGCCCACGGTCACCAAGGAGGAGGGCGAGGGCATCACCCTGGTCAACTACTCCTTCCCCTACGCCTACCACTACGACCAGCCCCCCCTCGACCTCATCCTCAAGGCCAAGGGCCAGGGGACCTTCCCGGTCATCGTCTCCCTCGAGAGGCCCGACGGCAAGACCGTCGAGCTCTACCAGTACGTGGCCGAGGACTTCAGCGATGACGAGCTCCGGATCTCCCTGGCCAACGACGCCCAGGACGGGGCCTACCAGTTCCTGGCCTCGACGGCCAGCGCCGAGGCCCTGACCACCTACGACTCCAAGTCGGTCAACACGACCGCCATCCTCTTTGCGGTGGCGGACGGCAACATCGCTACCTCGCCCCAGCCCCTCAAGGGCAACTACCACATTGTCATCCAGTCCATGAAGCCCGCCGACGAAGAGGGCATCATCGACCCCCGGGTCCAGGTGGTGGGCGCGGTCTCCGGCGCCCTGGGCACCGACGGCTCCAAGCGGGACATCTTCTCCGGCCTGATCGCCGGCCTCAAATGGGCCCTTATGATCGGCTTTGTGACGAGCGCGATCTCCGTCCTCATCGGCGTCCTCTATGGCATCATCAGCGCCTACTTCGGCGGGATCGTGGATGTCATCATGACCTTTATCTTCGAGATCTTTGTCTCCATGCCCGTCCTGCCCATCCTCATAGTGATGAGCGCCGTCTTCAAGCCCTCGATCTGGTTTATCATCCTGGCCCTCGTCGTCTTCTCCTGGGTCGGACCGGTCAAGACCGTCAGGTCCATGGCCCTCCAGATCAAGGAGGAGACCTACATCGAGGCGGCCCGGGCCCTGGGCGCCGGCAAGTGGCGGATCATCTTCAAGCACATGACTCCCCTCCTGATCCCCTATTCCTTCGCCTCCATGGCCCTGGCCGTGCCCGGCGCCATCCTCTATGAGGCCTCGGTGTCCCTCCTGGGCCTCGGGGACGCGACGATCACGACCTGGGGACAGATCCTCCATGACGCCCTCTCAGGGGGAGCCGTGCTCAACGGTCTCTGGTGGTGGGTGGTGCCGCCGGGATTCTTTATCGCCATCATGGGCATGTCCTTCGCCTTCATCGGCTCGGCGATGGACAAGATCCTCCACCCGAAACTCCGGACGAGGTAAACGATGAACAAGATTCTCGAGGTCCAGAACCTCAAACTCTACTACCATACCTCCAAGGGTATCGTACGCGCCCTGGACGATGTGAGCTTCGATCTCTACAAGGGCGAGACCCTCGGCCTCGTGGGCGAGTCCGGCTGCGGCAAGACCACGACCGGCACGGCCCTGCTCAGGATGCCCTCCCCTCCCGGGCGCTACGACGGCGGCCGGATCCTCGTGGACGGCCAGGACATCATCCCCCTGCCCGAGCCGGAGGTGCGCAAGCACATCCGCTGGGAGGAGGTCTCCATGGTCTTCCAGGGGGCCATGAACTGCCTTACCCCGGTCTACACGATCGGCAAGCAGATGCTCGAGACCCTCCACGAGCACCGGGACATGGACAAGGCCCAGGCCGAGGAGCTCGTCAAGGAGTACCTTGGCCTCGTGGGCCTGCCCCCCGAGGTGATGGGCCGCTATCCCCATGAGCTCTCCGGAGGCATGAAGCAGCGCATCGTCATCGCGACGGCCCTCTTCCTCAAGCCCTCCCTGATCATCCTGGACGAGCCCACGACGGCCCTGGACGTCATTGTCCAGGCCCAGATCATCAATCTCCTCAAGAAGCTGAAGAAGACCTTCGACCTCTCCTTTATCTTCATCACCCACGACCTGGCCCTCGAGGCCGAGGTCGCCGACCGGATCTGCGTGATGTACGCCGGCAAGATAGCCGAGCTCGGCACCAATGCCCAGATCTTCGGGCCCCAGGGCCCCCTGCACCCCTATACGGAAAAGCTCCTCCAGGCCACGCCCCGACTCCACCAGAAGGTCGAGTCCCTGGCCTTTATCCCCGGCACCCCCCCCGACCTCATCGACCCCCCCAAGGGCTGCCGCTTCCATCCCCGCTGCCATGCGGTGATGGACCGCTGCAAGCTCGAGGAGCCCCCGCTCCAGGAGATCGAGACCGGCCACCAGGTGGCCTGCTGGAGGCACGTGAAATGAAGGATACCCAGAACGGCGAGGTCCTCCTCCGGGTGGAGAACCTCAAGAAGCACTTTACCCCCCACTCGGGCCTCGTCCAGTCCTTCGGGAAGGCCCGGAACCCCATCAAGGCCGTGGACGGCATCACCTTTGACATCATCAAGGGCGAGATCTTTGCCCTCATCGGCGAGTCGGGCTCGGGCAAGACCACGACGGGCAAGCTGGTGATGAAGCTCATCGAGCCCACCTCGGGCAAGCTGGTCTTTGACGGAGAGGATGCCACGACCCTGGACAAGCCCCAGCTCGTGGCGTACCGCCGCAAGGTCCAGATGATCTTCCAGGACCCCTATGCCTCGATGAATCCCCGCTTCAAGATCCGGGACGTCCTGGCCGAGCCCCTCGTCATCCACAAGATCCCCGGGGACATGAAGCGCCATGACGAGCTCATCATCAAGGCCCTGGAGGAGGTGAAGATCACCCCCCCTGGGGAATTCATGGGCCGCTATCCCCACATGCTCTCGGGCGGCCAGCGCCAGCGCATAGCGACCGCGAGGACCCTCATCCTCAACCCCAAGATGCTCGTGGCCGACGAGCCGGTCTCCATGATCGACCTGTCGACCCGGGCGGAGATCCTCCACATGATGAAGGAGGTCCAGCGCAAGCTCGGCCTCTCCTACCTCTACATCACCCATGACCTGTCCACGGCCCGCTACTTCGCGGACAAGATCGCCGTCATGTACCTTGGGCGGATAGTCGAGATGGGCCCCGCGGACATGATCATCGACCAGCCCCTCCACCCCTACACGAAGGCCCTGATCGACGCCGTGCCCGAGCCCCTGACGGGCAAGGTGGACATCGTCAAGGAGCTCCCCATCTCCGGAGAGATCCCGAGCCCGGCCAACATCCCCGTGGGCTGCCGCTTCCACACCCGCTGCCCCTACAAGACCCAGGAATGCATCGACCTGCCTGAGCCCGAGCTAGAGGACATCGGTGGTGGACACATGCATGCGTGCAGGCGCTATAAGGAAATTTAATACTCTCGACCTGTCCCTTGCCATGAAAAAAGCGCCCCTCCCGGGCGCTTTTTTCTTTTGCCTAGGCCGCTAAAAGGGACTTGAGTCCCATTCAGCGCCGCCCATCGCCTACGGCGATCGGCGAGGGCAGGCTATGGGACGGCCTTCCCGGCCTGAGCGGTAGATGGCCTCAAAGAGCTCGACCACGGCCCGGCCATCCAGACCGGTCACCGCGGGCTCCCGGCCCGCCTCCAGGGCCGCCACATACTCGGCGATCTGGAGACTGAAGAAGTGGGTCGTGCCATCGATCCGGCCAAAGAGCTCCGTGTCCTCTTTTCTCCAAGTCTCGAGTAAAGCCTCCTCTCCGGGTATAGTCCAGAGGTCATTCACGGGGGGCTCGAGGATCCCGCTCATCCCGGCGATAAACATGGCCCCCCCATCTGTCTGGACCCCCGCCGAGGCCCCGTTGCGGCCATGGACATGGACCTTGGCGTAGATCCCCGGCCTCTGGGAGTTGGACACCAGGATCGAGGCCAGGGCCCCGCTCTGGAAGCGCACCGAGGCGACCGCCGTGTCCTCGACCTCGATGTAGGGATGGTTGAGGTTGGCCCAGTAGGCCGAGACCTCGGCCACGGGCCCCATAAACCAGCAGAGGAGGTCGAGCTGGTGGGGGGCCTGGTTGACCAGGACCCCTCCCCCCTCGCCCGCCCAAGAGCCCCGCCAGGGATCGGAGCGGTAATAGGCCTCGTCCCTCCAGCCGAGCATCACGATCTCGCCCAAGGCGGGTGCGCCTAACTTTCCGGAATCGAGGGCATCCCGGATCCGGCGGTTGGCCGGATACCAGCGGCGCTGGCTGATGACCCCGACCTTGAGGCCCCTGGCCCTGGCCGCGTCCATTATGGCATCGCAGTCCGCCACGGTGGTGGCCATGGGCTTCTCGATGAGGACGTGGGCGCCGGCCTCGAGGCACTCGAGGGCATGGGCCCGATGGAGAGGATGGGGGGTGGCGATGAGGACGGCCTCGACCCCATCCTGGGCGACCATCTGGGCCGGCCCCGGGCGGGCCGAGACCCCGGGGTGGCGGGAGGCGTAGACCTGGGCCCGGCCTAGGTCACGGCCGCAGACCGCCACAAGGCTCGAGCCCTCCACTCGGCCTAGGGCCTTGGCGTGGAGCTCGGCCACCTTGCCGTAGCCATAGATGCCCAGCCTCATGGCTCGAGGACCACTTTGAGAAGGCCGGCCTCCCGGGCATAGAGGCGGGCAAACCAGGAGGCCCCCTCCGAGAGGGGGGCCACGGCGCTCACTAAGGCCCGGGCGTCGAGCTTTTTCCTGGCCATGAGGTCGAGGACAAGAGGGTATTCCCCGGCCAAGGCGCAGGAGCCGTAGAGGGAGAGCTGGCGCGTGACCACGGCCTGGAGCGGGAAGTCTATCTTGGGGGAGAGGTTGCCCACGAGGACGAGGGAGCCTCCCTTGCGCAGGGACTCGATGGCCGTGGCCACCGGGGCGGTGGCGCCCACGGCCTCAAAAGCCCGGTCGACCCCCCGTCCCACGGTCAGGTCCCGCAGGGTTGCCATGGCCCCGGGGTCGGCGGGGTCGAGGGCATAGTCGGCCCCGAAGGCCAGGGCGGCCTTTCGCCGCTCGGGGGCCGTGTCAAAGGCCATGACGAGGCCAGCTTCGGAAGCCTTGAGGACCTGGATAAGGAGGAGGCCGATGAGACCAGAGCCCACGACGGCAATGGTGTCGCCCAACTTCCTAGGGCCCAGGGTGGCCGCATGGGCCGCCACGGCGCAGGGCTCTGCCAAGGCGGCGGATACATAGTCGAGGCCCTCGGGGAGGGCATAGAGGATGCGCTCGGGCACCACCAGGTATTCCGCGAAGGCCCCGTCCCGGCGGTAGTCGGCGCAGGACACCCCCAGGACCCGGCGATTGTCGCAGAGGTTCACCTCCCCCCGGAGGCAGTGGAAGCAGGTGCCGCAGTACTCGGTGGAGTCAAAGGTCACCCTCTGGCCCACCCGGAAGCCCCGGACTCCCGGACCGGCCTCCACGATCTCCCCGGCGGCCTCGTGGCCCATGATCACCGGGGGCCTGCGGCGGCCCGTGGAGCCGTCCATGCCGTGGACGTCGGAGCCGCAGATGGCCGCGGCCCTGACCCTGACGAGGACATCGTCGGGCCCCCGCAGGGCCGGGCTGGCCACCTCGGTATACTCAAGCTTCATGCTGTCCGTGAGGACCAGGGCCTTCATAGTCGCCTCCTAGCGCTGGATCCGGGCCGAGGAGCCCGCGGCCAGGGCCTCTACCTCGGCCAGGCTGGCCATGGTGGTGTCCCCGGGATAGGTCGTCAGGAGGGCCCCGTGGGCCCAGCCCAGGCGGAGGGCTTCCTCGGGGGAGCGGCCCTCGAGGAGGCCATGGAAGAGGCCGGCGGCGAAGCCGTCGCCCCCGCCTACCCTGTCATATACATCGAGCTCCATGGTCGGGGTCGACCAGCTCTTGCCGTCCATCCAGAGGACGGCTCCCCAAGAGTGGCGATTGGTGGAATGGACTTCCCGCAGGGTTGTGGCCACGGCCTTGATCCCCGGGAAGTCCCGGGTGACGCCCTCCATCATGCCCAGGAATACCGAGGTGTCGAGCTTCGAGGCGGCCTTGCCGACCTCGGGGCCCTTGAGGCCAAGGCCCTTCTGGAGGTCCTCCTCGTTGCCCACGAGGACATCGACCTTGGAGACGATCTGGCGCAGGGTATCCACGGCCTTGGAGGCTCCTGTCTGGCCGCCAGCGCTACCCGCCACCTGCCAGAGCTTGGCCCGGTAGTTGAGGTCAAAGGAGACCACGGCCCCTGCCTTGTGGGCCGCGTCCATGGCCTCGAGGACGAGGGCCGGGGTCGTGGGGGAGAGGGCGGAGAAGATGCCGCCAGAATGGAACCAGCGGACGCCCTTGGCGAAGATGGAGGCCCAGTCAAAGCTTCCCGGCCCAAGAAGGCCGGCGGCCTCGTTGGCCCGGTTGTAGAAGACCACCGGGGCCCGGGAGCCCTGGCCCCGGTCGCTCCAGACCGTGGCCATGTTGGGTCCCCTCACCCCGTCGTGGGCAAAGCGGACATAGTAGGGCGTCACCCCGACAGAGCGGACCGCCCTCTCTACCCTCTGGCCTATGGGGTAGTCCACGATGGCCGAGGCTATGGCGGCGCGTTGGCCGAAGCAGGAGGAGAGGTTGGCCGCCACGTTGTATTCCCCGCCGGAGACATGGAGCTCGTAGCGGTCGGCCTGGGAGAATGGCACAATGCCCGGGTCGAGGCGGGTGACCAGGGCGCCGAGGGCCAGGAAGTCATGGGCCTGGCCGGCCTTGGGGGCGAGCTTGAGGTTTGCCATAGGGCTTATGCTCCTCTTTCTAGACGTCGTAGGTCGAGGCGGAGGTGGATCCCCCCCGGCCCGTCCAATTGGTATGGTGGAACTCCCCCCTGGGAGTGTCGATCCTCTCGTAGGTGTGGGCCCCAAAATAGTCCCTCTGGGCCTGGAGGAGGTTGGCCGGCAGCTTGGCGCTCCTCCAGCCGTCAAAATAGGAGAGGGCGCTCGACAGGGCCGGGGCAGGGATCCCCGCCTCCACGGCGGCGCCCACGATCCGCCTCCAGCCGCCCTCGGCCTCCTTCACCTTGGCGGCGAAGTAGGGATCGAGGAGGAGGTTGGCCAGGTCGGGCTTGAGGCCAAAGGCCTCCTTGATCTTCCCGAGGAAGACCGAGCGGATAATGCAGCCCCCCCGCCAGAGGAGGGCAATGCCCCCAAAGTCAAGGTTCCACTTCCTCTCCCGGGAGGCCTCCCTCAAGAGGAGGTAGCCCTGGGCATAGGAGACGATCTTGGCCGCATAGAGGGCCTTGCCCATGTCCTCAAGGAGGCCGGGGACCCGGGCCGGGTCGATAGGCTTGGGTGCCCGGGGATAGACCTTGCTGGCCGCCACCCGCTCATCCTTGGCCGCCGAGAGGCAGCGGGCAAAGACGGCCTCGGCGATCAGGGTGAGGGGAACCCCGGCATCCAGGGCCGAGATCCCGGTCCACTTGCCCGTGCCCTTCTGGCCCGCCGTGTCGAGGATATGCTCCACGAGGGTGCTGCCGTCGGCCTCCCGGACCCCCAGGATATCCCGGGTTATCTCCACAAGGTAGGAGCCCAGGTCGCCCTTGTTCCAGAGGTCAAAGGCGTCGCGCATCGCGTCATGGGAGAGGCCGAGGACCTCCTTCATCAGCCAATAGGCTTCGCTGATGAGCTGCATGTCCCCGTACTCGATCCCGTTGTGGACCATCTTCACAAAGTGGCCGGCCCCGTCGGGGCCCACCCAGTCGCAGCAGGGCACGCCCCCATCCACCTTGGCCGAGATGGCCTGGAAGATGGGCTTCACGAGGGGCCAGGCCGCAGGGGAGCCCCCGGGCATGATCGAAGGCCCGAGAAGGGCCCCCTCCTCGCCGCCGGAGACTCCCGTGCCGATGTAGAGGAGGCCCTTCCCCTCGACATAGGCCGCGCGCCGGGCCGTGTCCTCATAGTTGGAATTGCCGCCGTCTATGACCACATCGCCCTTGGAGAGGAGGGGGAGGAGGCTCTCGATGGTCTCGTCCACGGCCTTGCCGGCCTTGACCATCATCATGATCTTGCGGGGCGGCTCGAGGGCGGCCACGAGCTCCTGGAGGCTATGGGCGCCGACGAGGCTCTTGCCCTTGCCCCGGCCCGTGACAAATTCGTCGACCTTGGCCACGGTGCGGTTATAGACCGCCACCGTGTATCCCTTGGACTCCATGTTGAGGACGAGGTTTTCCCCCATCACCGCCAATCCCACAAGACCTATGTCGGCCTTCTTCATAGTTGACTCCTTGCCCTCTTCCGGGGGCCTTGGCTGACTTTGCGCGGAACGGCGGCCCCTAGAGCCGCCGCTTGGCTATCGTTGCCCTCATCTTGGAGAGGGCGCCCACGCCCTTTTCCCCAAGGAGGCGCATGGCATCCACATAGAGAGTGTCCACCAGGGCCATCTGGACGACCCGGGCGGAATAGGATTCCCCGGCCGAGCCCATGCTTCCCGCCCTCACGGCTATGAGGAGATCGGCTAGGCGGGCCAGGGGGGAACGGGGCGAGTCGGTGATGACCCCCAAGGTGGCCCCCGAGACCTTGACCGCGTCGGCCAAGGCTAGGGCGTCCTTGTTGGCCCCGGTGTGGGAAAAGAGGAGGGCGAAATCGCCGGGCCTGGCCTGGCTCACGGCCATGAGCTGGAGGTGAAAATCCAGGGGGGCGATGCAGTCTATGCCCGTGCGCAGGAAACGGTGGTAGGCGTCCAGGGCGACAATGGCCGAGCCCCCCAGGCCGAGGAGGAGGACCCTGGCCGAGCCGGCCACGAGCTCGGCGGCCCTCGAGACCGCCGCCTGGTCGATCGACGCCAGGGAGCGCTCCAGGGCCTCTATGTCGGTGCGGAAGACGGCCCTCAGGGCTGAATTGTCGTCCTGGCCGGGATCGGGCAGCTCATAGACGGTCTCCCGGGGATCGATAGTCTCTGTGGCCAGGGCGATGCGGAACTGCTGGTAGCCGCCATAGCCCAGCTTCCGGACAAAGCGGAACAGGGTTGCCTCGGAGACGCCGATCGCCTCAGCCAGCTCCTCCATGGTCGGATTTACCGACTCCCGGGGATTGGCAAGGATATAGGCCGCAATCGCCTCCTCCTTGCCCCGGAGTGAAGGAAGGCGGTCATGGATCTCAAGAAGACAGGCTTTAGCCGCCATAATGGGCCTAGCATAATGTAAAAGAATATTTTTTTCAAGAAATAAATTTTTGCATTCATTTCTTGACCGATAGCCGAAGGGATGGAATACTGGGCAAAAGATGCGTATCGCGTCTAAAAAGGAGCAGCTATGCGAAGGAAACTTATCCTTGCCCTGGCCTTGGCCCTGGCCGTCGTCGGAGCCGGCACCGCCCAGCAGAAGGAGATCCGGGTACTCCTGGCCAACCATCCCTACGGTGACCTCCTCAAGGCCGCCATCCCCGAGTTCGAGCAGTCCACGGGGATCAAGGTCAACCTCGAGCAGTACCAGGAGAGCCAGCTCTCCACCAAGCTGGCCACGGAATTCGCCACGGGTTCCTCCACGGTCGACGTCTTCATGACCCGGCCCCTCCAGGAATCCAAGATGTTCTACAAGAACGGCTGGTACCTGCCTCTTTCAGGCTACGACTTCTCGGACTTCCCCAAGAACGCCCTCTCGGTGGTCACCTTTGGGCCCAAGACCTATGTGGTGCCCATCGTGACCGAGTGGCAGGTCCTCTACTATCGCATCGACCTTCTCAAGAAGGCTGGCATCGCCATACCGGCCACCCTGGCCGAGCTTGAGGCGGCGGCCAAGAAGCTCAACTCCGCCGACGTCGCCGGCATCGCCTCCCGGGGTAAGGGAGCCGCGGCCGTCACCCAGCTCTCCAGCTATGTCTACAATTTTGGCGGCGCCTACTTGTCCAAGGGCAAGGCCGCCTTCGACTCCAAGGAAGCCCTCGAGGGCATCAAGTACTATGGCCGCCTCCTTGGGTCCTATGGCCCCGCGGGCGTCACGGCCATGTCCTGGGACAACATCATGCCCCTCTTCCAGGCCGGCAAGATCGCCATGTGGACCGATGCCTCGGTCTTCTATGGCCAGATCATCGATCCCGCCAAGTCCCAGGTCCCCCAGGAGAACGTGGGCATAGCCAACCTGCCCGCCGGCCCCAAGGGCAGCCATCCCTTTATCGTAGTCTCCTGGGGCATGGCCGTCTCCAAGAAGACCAAGAACGCCGATGCCGCCCAGCAGTTCCTCGCCTGGGCCACGAGCAAGGACATGGCCAAGCGCGGCCTCGCGGCCAACATCACCATGGCCAGGGACTCTCCCTGGGCGGACAAGGAAGTCCTCACCAAGGTCAACCCCAGCCTGGTTTCCACCCGGGCCTTCGCGGCCAAGAACGGCTATCCCTACGACCGCCCCTACATGAGCGCCGTAGGCGAGGCCAGGGACCGCATTGGCGAAGTCATCATCGAGTCCATCAACACCAAGGGGACCTCGGCCAAGCTTGAGGCGATGGCCAAGGACAAGGTCAAGGCCGTCAACGAGCTTCTTGAGGACACCGGCGAGTACGGGGTCGAGTAAAAGACAACCACGGAGCCGAAGGCCTAGCGACACGTTAGGCACGGAGACACGGAGGGGAATTCGAGATTAATAGAAGGGTCTTGCAGAATCAGGGGCCAAGCGTGGAATTATTCATATCTAGAATGATATTTCCATCTTTTTCAGCCTTCAAGAACCTTCAATCCTCCCCTCTTCCTCTGTGCCTCTGTGCCTAACGCTCACTTCGTTCGCTAGGCCTGCGGCTCTGTGGCGTATTTTCCTTCCCTTTCCATATACCTTCCAGTGAGGACCTATGATCAGAACCGGTTTTGTCGAGCGGAATCTACGCATCCTCTTTCCCATGCCCGCGGTGGTCTTTGTCCTCGTGATGATGCTCTTCCCGGTCTGCTATACCCTCTTCCTGTCCTTCACCAACTGGAACCTCACCTCGGGCATGCCCTTGAAGTGGGTATGGCTCAAGACCTACGCCAGGGTCTTCTCGGAGCCGCGCTTCCTGGAGGCCATGGGCCGGACCTTCAGCTTTACCGCCGGGGCCGTGGCCCTGGAGACCCTCCTGGGGACAGGCATTGCCCTGGCCCTCAACCGGGAATTCCGGGGCAAGGGCCTTATCAAGCTCCTCCTCCTCCTCCCCCTCGTGGCCACCCCCGTGGCCGTGGGCATTGTCTTCAGCCTCTTCTATGACCCGACCATAGGCCTGGCCAACTACGCCCTCACCCTCCTTGGCCTGCCCAAGATAGCCTGGGTCTCGGCGCCCTCCACAGTCCTGCCCTCCCTCATCCTCGTCGATGTCTGGCAATGGACCCCCATGATAACCCTCATCGTCCTCGCGGGCCTTGCGGGCATCTCCCAGGAGCCCTACGAGTCGGCCCGCGTGGACGGGGCCTCGGAATTCCAGATCCTGCGGCGCATAACCCTCCCCCTGGCCATGCCCACCATCATCACGGCCATGACCCTCCGGACCGTCGACGCCCTCAAGACCTTTGACATCATCTACGCCATGACGGGAGGGGGGCCGGGCTATGCCTCGGAGACCCTCAATGTCCTGGGGTATAAATACAGCTTCGAGTATTTCCGCATGGGCCAGTCCTCGGTGGTCCTTGTGGTCCTCTTTGTGGTGGTCCTGGCGGTCAGCCTTGGCATCATGCGGCTCCGCGCCCGGACGGAATTCTAGGAGGACTAAAGGTGAAACGCTCCATACTGGCCCGAGGGGTCTTCTATATCATCATCCTGGCCTTTGCCCTGGCCCTACTCTTTCCCTTCTTCTGGATGCTGTCCTCGTCCTTTCGGACCCAGGTGGACATCATCGCCTGGCCGCCCAAGCTCTTTTTCCAGCCGACCCTCCAGAACTACCAGAGGGTCTTCGGGGAGCAGGATTTCTTCAAGTACTTCTACAACTCCACGGTCGTGGGCGTCAGCGCCGTGGCTTTCTCCCTCCTCCTGGGATTGCCGGCGGCCTATTCCATCGCCCGATTCGCCCAGAAGCGCCTCTCGGTCTTTATCCTCGTGGCGAGGCTTATGCCGGGCATATCCTTCCTCATGCCCTGGTACATCATCTTTTCCCGCTTAGGGCTGATGGACAGCTATGCCGCCCTCATCCTCTCCCATATGCTCATAGCCCTGCCCGTGGTGGTCTGGATCATGTCGAGCTATTTCGCCTCCGTGCCCCAGGAGATGGAGGAGTCGGCCATGGTGGACGGGGCCACGCGCCAGCGGGCCTTCCTCTCCATCATCCTGCCCCTTTCCGGCCCGGGCATAGTCACGGCCACAACCCTTTCCTTCATCTTCTCGTGGAACAACTTCATGTTCTCCCAGGTCCTTTCGATGGAGAAGACCAAGACCCTGCCCATAGCGGTCTACAACTTCGTGTCCTACGCCGAGGTCGACTGGGGAGCCGTGATGGCCGTGGCCGTGGCCATAATGACCCCGGCCATCATCCTCACGATGATCTTCCAGAGGTATGTGGTCAAGGGCCTGACCATGGGAGCCGTGAAAGGTTAGGCGAAACTGGAAAGGGCGGCCCTGCCCCTAGCGATCATCGTCCATGGCCAGGAGGGTGAGGCCCTTGAAGGAGGCCATCGCGCCGTAGGAGAGAAGGATAAAGAGGGCAAAGGCCAGGGAAAAGAAGATCGCCATGGGATCGGAAACCGCCTCGGCCAGCTCCCCCGCCACCCGGAAGGGGGAAAAGAGGGCGTCCCAGGAGTTGAGGCGGGAAAAGCGCCCCAGATAGATGCCAAAGCCCGAGAGGACCATGGCCAGGCCCAGGACCGCCACGGAGGCAAGCCTGCCCCAGACCGAGTCCAGGAGGGTCTGCATGATCCACATCGAGACGAGGCCGATAAAGTGGCCAATGAAGGCAAAGGCCGCGTTCATCACTATGTCGTACCAGATGAGGGCCTGGAGGCCGATCAGCTCCCCCGGCGCGGCCCGCAGGTAGACCCGGTTAAAGACATGAATAAAGTCCGTGAAGATATAGGGCGCGTTGGGGTAGAAGATAAGCCAGAGGAGGACGGCGGGCAGGGCCATCCAGGCCTTGGCCTTCCTCGACTCCAGGGTGGAGAAGAGGAAGACCGAGGCCGCGGCGATCAGGAAGGGCACAAAGGCCAGGAGGATATTCTGGACCAGGTAGAGATAGGATGGCCGTCCGGAGATGAGCACCCTGAACCCGTAGAGCAAGGCGCAGCCCAGGATCGATAGGCCCAGGAGGGCCGAGAACCCCAGGAGCCGCTTGCCCTTGTCCATATCCTCCCGCCCCCGGCCTAGGCGTCCAGGGCCTTGGTGGCGACCTTGTCGAGGACCCTTGCCTTGAAGTCCGCAAGGCTCATCCCGTTGGCCTGGGTCCCGTCCCGGAAGCGGACGGAGACAGAGCCCTCATCCTGCTCCTTCTGGCCGACCACGAGCATGTAGGGGATCTTCTGGCCCTGGGCATCCCGGATCTTGGCGTTCATGCGCTCGTCCGAGAGCATGGCCTTGGCCCGGATGCCCACGCTCCGGAGCTCGGCGTTGACCTTCTTGGCATAGTCCATAAAGGCCTCGCCCACGGGGATCACCGCCACCTGCTCGGGGCAGAGCCAGACCGGGAAGGCCCCGGCGGTGTGCTCGAGGTAGACCCCGAAGAAGCGCTCGATGGATCCGAGGAGGGCCCGGTGGACCATGTAGGGCCGCCTCTTCTGGCCATCGGAGCCGACATAGGTCATGTCAAAGCGCTCGGGCTCGTTGAAGTCGAACTGGATGGTGGTGAGCTGCCATTCCCGCCCGATCGCGTCCTTGACCTTGAGGTCGATCTTAGGCCCGTAGAAGGCCCCGCCGCCCTCGTCGATCTCGTAGGCGAGGCCTTCCTTGGCCACGGCCTTGCGGAGGGACTCGAGGGCGGTGGACCACATCTCGGGGGCGCCGACGGAGTCCTCGGGCTTGGCCGGCTTGGTGGCGAGGTAGGCCTTGATCTCCTTGAAGCCCAGGGTCTTGTGCATGTGGAGGCTGAAGCGCAGGACCTCGGCGATCTCGTCCTCGATCTGGTCGGGAGTGCAGATGATGTGGGCGTCGTCCTGGGTAAAGCCCCGGACCCTCATGAGGCCGTGGAGGGAGCCCGCGCGCTCATAGCGGTAGACGGTCCCGAGCTCGGCCCAGCGCAGGGGGAGGTCCCGGTAGGAGTGGCCGTTGGTGTTGTAGATCATGATGTGGAAGGGGCAGTTCATCGGCTTGATGTAGTACTTGTCCTCGTCGATCTCCATGGGGGCATACATGCCCTCCTTGTAGAAGCCGAGATGGCCCGAGGTCTCCCAGAGCCAGGACTTGCCCACATGGGGGGTAAAGAGGATCTCGTAGCCGTTGGCGTAGTGCTCGTCCCGCCACCATTTCTCGAGCTCGACCCGGAAGCGGCCGCCCTTGGGATGCCAGTAGATCAGGCCCGGGCCGGCCTCCTCGTGGGTGGAGAAGAGGTCGAGCTCCTTGCCGAGCTTGCGGTTGTCCCGCTTCTCCGCCTCCTCGAGCATCTTGATATGGGCCTCGAGCTCGGCCTTGGAGGCAAAGGCGTAGGCATAGATGCGGGTGAGCATGGGGCGCTTCTCGTCCCCCCGCCAGTAGGCGCCGGCGACTGCGCGCAGCTTGAAGGAGTCGGGCCTGATCTCCCGCACGTTCTCCACATGGGGGCCTCGGCAGAGGTCGACAAAGCCATCCTGCTCGTAGAGGGAGATGG
>JAKPBN010000135.1 GCA_029778945.1 Spirochaetota bacterium | reverse complement strand
CCGTGGCGGGGCTGATAAACTCCGGGGTGTCCGTCGCGACGATGATGAGGCCCAGGCGCGCGGCCTCGACCCCGGCCTGGGCCAGGGCCGAGCGGGCGGCCTTTTCCGCGAAGTCCGCCGTGGTCTCGTCCAGGCCCCGCAGCCTCGCGATGTGGCGCTTCCGTATCCCCAGCCCCTTTTCGATCAGGTCGGCGTCGAACTCGACCCCGGCGAGGGTCTTGAGCTCGGCGTTGCCAATGCCCTTGCCCGGGGCGTAGAGGCCCGTCGACAGGATCTTCGCCTTTGCCATGGTCCCTCCCCCTAGGCCAGAAAGTCCTGGAAGCCGCGGCCCAGGTAGCCGCCTATGGCCTCGACCAGGGCCCGGGCATTGCCCGGGGACTCGTCAAAGGCCGTCTCGATGCCAAAGTAGTGGGCTAGGCCCATCAGGTACTCTATGGCGGTGACTTCGTCTATCTCGGGACAGGCGGAGTTGACCCTGAGCCGGTCCGGCCTCTTGCGGTAGCCCGAGGCAAAGGCCGCGTAGTAGTCCCGCACCGCCGAGGGGAGGACAAACTCGGCCTCCCGGACGATGTTGTAGCAATACTTGTCTATGGAGATGTAGACGAGCCAGAGCCAGAGGCCGCGCAGCTCGTACTCCAGGGCGTTCATCGAGGTCGTGTCGTCCGTGGCCAGGTTGCGGGAGATAAAGCCCCGGGCATCGTGGCCCACCCGGGAGATGAGCTCGGCGTAGAAGGCTTCCTTGGACTGGAAGTAGGTGTAGAAGGCCCCCACGGAGAGCTCGGCCCCGTCGGTGACCTCGTGGATGTTGGTCTCAAAGAAGCCCTTTTCCCCAAAGAGGCGGCGGCCCGAGCGGAGGAGCCTCTCCCGGGCTCCCTCCTCGAGGGAAAGGGGGAGGGGGGTCGCGGTGCCCCCAAAGACCTTGGCGGGGTCGAAGGAAAGGCCCCTAAAGAGGCCGCCGGAGACTATTTTCCAGGCCGACTGGGCCTGGACGGGGGTTTCATTGAAGGCGGCCCGGATGGCGCAAAAGCGCAGGCCCCCCAGGGCAAAAAGGTATTCCGCGAGGCCCGCCTCCTGGCCGAGGATGGTGGACAGGCTCCGGGTATAGATGGTCACGAGGCGGCGCTCGTACTCAAAAAACCGGTATTGGCCCTCCCGGAAGACGGACACCAGGTCGGAGTGCTCCCCGGAAAAGCGGATGATGGTGTTCGAGAATTCCTGGAGCCGGGCCTGCTTGTCCGTGCCCCCTACATTCTCGACCGCGTTCCGGATGAGCTCGAGGACCCGGCCCAGGATCACCTTGAAGAGGGCTTCCTTGCCGTCATAGTAGCGATAAAAGACCCCGTTCGACAGGTTTGCCGCCCGGCAGATCTCGGCGACCGAGACTGTCCCGTACCACTTCTTGGAAAAGAGCTCGACGGCGGCCGAGATGAGTCTTTCCTCAGTCGTCGGGTGGCCCCGACTTTCCATCGTCATCGGTCTCTCCTGCAAGCAAGGAATGAGAGCTGATTCGGTATTGAGGCGAAGCATACACCTGCTTTTTCCGCTAGGCAAGGCAAAAAACAGCGAGCTTTTCCACTATGCTAGGGGAGTGGTTTATATTTTATAGATATTAGTTATCTATATAGACAGTAAATATGGTAAACGTCACCTAAAAAACCTACTAGGTGGGCGCAGGAACCGAATTCCGCAGATTTCGGCTTGACGATAATCAAAATCGGGTTTATTCAAAATGAGAGTCGATTCACTTCTTAACGGAGGATCCGATGCATGTAGGCATCGTAGGACATGGTATCTTTTTGCCCAAGGGAAGCCTTTCCGCCGCCGACCTTGCGGCG
>JAKPBN010000132.1 GCA_029778945.1 Spirochaetota bacterium | reverse complement strand
GCCGTGGACCTGAAAAAAACGATTGTCGCCCACCTCGAGGCCCTAGGCCACGAGGTCACTAACCTCGGGGTGGACGCCGAGGTGTCCGTGGACTATCCCGACCAGGCTGTCGCGGCGACCACGGAATTCAAGAAGGGCGGCTATGCCTTTGGGATCCTCTGCTGCGGCTCGGGGATAGGCATCTCCATCGCGGCCAACAAGGTCAAGGGCATCCGCTGCGCCCAGGTCTTCGACCTCTTCACGGCCGAGATGTGCAGGCGCCACAACAACGCCAACTTCATCAGCTTTGGGGGCCGCATAAGCTATCCCGTCCCCGTGACGGCCATGGTCGACGCCTACATGGCCGCCGCCTTCGAGGGCGAGCGCCACCAGCGCCGGGTCGGCAAGCTCGACTCCATGTGCTAGGCCTTGACTAGGTAGCCTAGGAAGCCCAGGTACTCGTGGAGGGCCTTCCACGAGAGCCTCAGGGCCTCCATGCTCGGCAGCCACCAGGCCAGGCTTGCGGGTGTCCTGTCCACCTTGTAGTCCGTGGGCGCCGGGAGGCAGGCTATGCCCGCCCGGCGGAAGGCCAGGACCGACCTGGGCATGTGATAGGCCGAGGTCACGAGAATCACCCTCCTGACCCCGAGGCGCCGGGCCGCTCCGGCCGCATTTTCCCAGGTTGTGCGACTCAGGTCCTCGAGCTCGACCCGGCCCTTGTAGCCCTCCCGGGCCAGGAAGCGCCGGGCCGCCTCGGCCTCGCTCTCGACTCCCTTCCCCGGATAGACGACACCCCCGCTGAAGACCAGGCTCCTCCCCGTCCTCGAGGCCAGGCCGGCCCCATAGACCAGGCGCTTCTGGGCCTCCGGGTCGAGGCTGGCATGGAAGCCCTCCTCGGGGCTGCGGTCGACGCTCCCCCCGCCCAGGACCACGACGGGGACGCCCTCCTCGAGGCCCGGGGCCAGGGAAGCCTGGTCGAGGGCCGGGTAGGCGTTCTCCAGGGGAAGGAGGAGGGCGTCGGCGACGGGACCCAGGGAGAGGACCACGAGGAGGGCAAGGCATCCCAGGCCCAAGCCCAGGCCCAGGCGGCGCCGGCCCCGCCAGAGGAGGAGGAAGGCCAGGCCAAGGAGGATAATGAAGATCCCCGGGGGGAGGAGGAGGAGGCTCGCCAGCTTGGAGAGGAAAAAGAACACGGCTTGGCTCGCCTAGTCCGGGCTTTTTTCCAAGGCGAGAAGGACCTCGGGCGGGGGGGGACAGGGCCTGCCGCCCCGCACCATGGCCGTGACAAAGCGGCCCGCCGCGGCTTCCCGGCCAGAGGAGTTGACGAGGCTCTCCTCGAAGACGAGCTTGAGCCGCCCCTCCCGGTGGGCCCTGACCTTGACAGTAAAAGCGTCCCCCGAGCGCAGGGCCTCCCGGTAGTCGACCTCGGCCCGGTAGACCACGGGATCTATGCCCGCGGCGTGGAGGGCCGCGAAGTCGACTCCCCGGGAGAGGATAAAGGCATGGCGGGCATGCTCGAAATAGTGCAGGTAGTTGGCGTTGTTCACAATGCCCTGGAGATCGAGCTCGTAGTCCCTCACCCCCATCTCCAGGGAAAACTCCCAGTCCCCGGGGCCGGACTTTCCTGTATCGCCCATCGCGCTCATAGCTCGTAGACCTCGCCGTACTTGACCACCTGGACGGCGGCCACGCCCTTGGACAGGAGGTGGGATTCCAGGTGCCTTAGGCCCTCGGGCTCCCCGTGCACGAGGAAGGCCTTCTTGAGCCTGGAGAGGTCGAGG
Organism: Spirochaetota bacterium; assembly: GCA_029778945.1. GTDB lineage: Bacteria > Spirochaetota > Spirochaetia > Treponematales > Rectinemataceae > JANYKC01. Next base: position 13,583 of record JAKPBN010000132.1, on the reverse strand, counting down.
TGGGAGACCCAGTCCCAGGTCTCCCCGTAGTCGGCGTGGGCGCTGAAGGCGTTGATCTCCTCGATCCGGGCCCTCACCTTGAAGAAGTCCCCGTGGATCCTGACCTCGGGCTCCCGGTCCCGGAGGCGCCGGCCCAGGGTGTTGGCGGCCATGTAGCCCACGATGAGGATGGTGTTGCGGGCGTCCTGAATGTTGTGCATGAGGTGGTGCTGGATGCGGCCGGCCTCGCACATCCCGTCGGCGCTGATGATGACCGCCGGCCCCTGGATGTCGTTGATCCGCTTGGACTCGGCCACGCTGGAGCTGAAGTGGAGGGCGTTGAAGCCAAAGGGGTTCTGGTGGTGGCGGATAAAGGCCGCGTGGGTCTCCTCGTCATAGCACTCCGGATGGATCTGGAAGATCGAGGTCGCGTTGATCGCCATGGGGGAGTCCACGTAGATGGGCAGGTCGGGGATCCGCCCCTCGTCGAGGAGGGTGTGGAGGTAATAGACCAGCTCCTGGGTCCTCTCGATGGCGAAGGCGGGGATGATGATCTTGCCCCCCCGGGCCGCGGTCTCCCGGACCACGGTGGCCAGGCGCTCCAGGGCGTCCACGCTCGACTCATGGAGGCGGTCCCCATAGGTCGCCTCGAGCACGAGGTAGTCCACGGGGGGGATATGGTCGGGGTCCCGGATGATGGGCTTGCCCTTGCGCCCCAGATCGCCCGTGAAGCCGATCGTCACCTCCCGGCCCGAGCGGTCCCGGGCCGACATGCGGCAGATCGCCGAGCCCAGGATATGGCCGGCGTCGAAGAACTCCATGCGCATCCCGTCGCCTATGGGCAAGGGGCGGTTGTACGACACCGTCACAAACTGGCCCATGGCCTTGACCACGTCCTCCTCGGCATAGAGGGGCTTCCAGTCAAAGCGCTCGCCCTTGCGGGCGGCCTGCTTCCCGAGGTATTCGGCGTCCCGGGCCTGGATGGCGGCGGAGTCCATCATCACGACCCCCGCAAGGTCCCGGGTGGCCGGGGTGGCGTAGTAGTTGCCCCGGTAGCCCCGTTTGCTGAGGAGGGGAAGCATGCCGCAGTGGTCAAAGTGGGCATGGGTGAGGATCACCGAGGCCAGGCTCTCAGGGTCGGGCACGAGGGCGCGGTTCTTGGCTTCCGCCACCTCGCGCTTGCCCTGGAAGGCCCCGCAGTCGATCAGGCAGCGGGCCCCGTCCACGGTCAAGACATGCCTGGAGCCGGTGACTTCCCCGGCCCCGCCCTCGGAATGCAGTCGTATGCTCATACGGGAAGGTTAGCGTTAAGAGGGCCCGCGCGCAAGGGATAGCGCCAGGCTGGGGACCGCAGGGGATGAAGGGACGAATTCTAGCCTGGCTTTTCCCTGGCTTTTCCTGGCTCTCCCCAGGAATTCTCACACCTCTTTCTCCCTTTGCGCCCTTGCGCGATCTCTTCCCCTTAACGTGCCAGCCTGTAAGCTAAAGCAAGAAAAAGAGGGCAGCCCCCGCCACGGCTATCACGGCCCCCAGGAATTCCCCCAGGCGGATCTTGTGCTTTAGGATGAGGATCGAGGGCGGAATGATGAGGACGGGGGTGAGGGCCATCAGGGTCGAGGCCGCTCCAGCCGAGGTGTTCTGGACCGCGAAGAGGGAGAGGGTGACCCCCAGGAAGGGCCCGAAGACCGCGCCGATAGCCGTCCTCCCCATGGCCTTCCTGTCCCGGGGAGCGGCGACAAAAACCTCCCTGGCCCGGCCAAAAAGCAGGGCCTGGAGGCCAAAGCCGACAATCGCCGTGGCCACCCGGATCTGGGTGCCCGCGATCGCGCTATAGCCGTCCGCCAGGCCGAGCTTGGAAAAGACGAGGCCCAGGGAGTTGAAAAAGGCCGAAAGGAGGGCAAAGACCAGGCCCTTGATCAAAGCCGGGCTAGGCCTCGCTCCGCGGCCGGCCTTTTGGCTTGCCTCCCTGCCCTCCCGGCCCCGGGAAAGGACCACCACGAGGATGCCCACCACGACGAGGGCCATGCCCAGGAGGGCGGCCTCCCTCATCCTCTCTCCGAGGATCAGGAAACCCAGCAGCGCGGTAAAGAGGGGGGAGAGGGGCTGGAAAAGCACGGTGAGGCGGGAGCCTATAAGGATATAGGCGTTGAAGAGAAAGTAGTCGGCGATCACAAAGCCTATGAGGCTCGAGAGGGAGAGCCAACCTAGGTTGGCCGCCGAGGCGTCCAGGGGCAGGGCTGAGCCCCGGAAAAAGAGGCCCGCGGCCAGGAGGAGAATAAAGGCGGCGACGACCTTGTAGAAATTGACGGCCAGGGCCCCGATGCGCTTGGAGGAAAACTCAAAATAGAGGGCGCTTGCCGTCCAGCAGAGGGCAGTGCCAAAGGCCGCGATCTCACCATATCTGTCCATTATGGCGCCACTATACGCGAGAAGGAGGGCCTTGGTTAAGCTCCTTTTCTTTGACGAATGGGACTTTTCGGCCTACAGTTGAGCTTAAGGACACAAGGAGGCTCTCATGGCTATCATCACGATCGCAAGGGAGCTCGGGGCGCTGGGCGAAGAGCTCGCCAAGGAACTGGTCGGACTCACGGGGGCCCGGCTCCGGGACAGGGACGATATCGAGGCAGGCTTGGCCCGCCATGGCCTTGGACCCGCCAAGATTGTCAAATTCGACGAAAAAAAACCGGGACTCTGGGCATCCCTCTCCCAGGAGAGGGACGACTACCTCCATTACCTTAAGCTGGTGATGCTCGAGGCCGCCTCCGAAGGCCCCTCGGTGATTGTCGGGCGGGGGGCGGTGGCGATACTCAAGGGCCTGCCCAACCTGGCCTCGATCAAGGTCACCTCACCCTTGGGCCTCCGGGCCAAGCGCATTGCCGCCCAGTTCGGCTGCGACGAGAGGCGGGCCCTCCAGCTCATCGAGCGCTCGGACCACGAGAAGACGGGCTTCCACAAGTACTTCTTTTCCGTCGACTGGCAGGATCCCCGCCAGTTTGGCCTCGTGGTCAACACGGGCATCCTGGACGCCAAGGAAGCCGCCAAGGTGGTCGCCTCCTACATCTCCCTGGTGTCGACCCCCGAAGCCGAGGCCAGGGGCACGACCCGCCTGGCCGAGCTCCTCCTGGGCCAGCGGGTCGTCACCGAGGTCGTCTATGGCCGCCGCATAGCCGTCCACTTCCTCGAGGCCGAGGCCCGGGGCAGCCGGATTGTCCTCCATGGGGTGGCCAACACCCAGCTGGCGATCGACGAGGCTGTCCAGGCAGCCCGGACCGTGGAGGGAGTCTCCGAGGTGGAGTCGACCATCCAGGTAGTCCAGGAATTCTCGGTGATGCCCTAGGGCGAGCCAAAACGGGACTCCCTCGGGCATTTTTAGGACCTGCGTGCGCCGGGGCCTGGGGTAGAAGCGAGGATATCCCTCGCAAGCTCGGATATCCCCGCTTCCACCCCACCCGGCGGCGTGACGGCTTTCCAATAAAGCCCAAACGGGGTTCAACCCCTTAGGCTTACCCCAGGGCCGCCACCGATTGAGTGGTTATTCCGAAAAGCAAGCACATGTTACTCCCCCATTTCTCAGCTCTATCTCTCTAATCAATCCCCCTGAAATCTATTCCCTCCCCTCCCCTCCGTGTCTCCGTGCCTCCGTGGTTGCCTCCTCTCCTTGATCATCATGCCTCGGACAACTTAGTATAGGCCTATGAGACGTCTGTCGGGCTTTCATGCCATCGAGGAATTCCTTAGGTCGGGCAAGGGTGGGGGGCGGATCCTCGTGGCGGGCTCGGGCCCAAGGATCAAGGAAATCCTCGTCCTGGCCGCAAGGAACGGGCTCCCCGTGCGCAAGGTCTCCAAAGCCGAGCTCGACCGGATGGCCCCGGACAACCGAGGCATAGTCCTCGAGACCGACTCCACGGAAGCCATGGGCGAGGTGGATATCGATGCCTTCCTCGAGGGCCTCGAGGAGGGCCAGGGCGCCCTTGTCCTGATCCTCGACCATGTGGAGGACCCCCAGAATTTCGGGGCCCTGATCCGCTCGGCCGACGTCTTTGCCTGCGACCTCGTGGTCGCCCCCAACCGCAGGGCCGCCCCCCTCTCGGACACCACCGCCAAGGCCTCGGCGGGAGCCCTGGCCCATGTCCCCCTGGCCCTGGTGCCCAACCTTGCCGAGGTCCTCCGGCGCCTGGCCAAGGCCGGCTTCTGGTCCTATGCCGCGGACATGGGCGGACAGGCCCTGGGCAAGGCCGAGCTTCCGGCGCGTTGTGCGATTGTCCTAGGGAACGAGGGGGCCGGGGTGTCGCGCCTCCTCAGGGACGAGTGCGACGGGGCCCTCTCCATACCCATGGGGGGCCACGTGGATTCCCTCAACGTCTCCGCCGCGGGGGCTATCTTCCTCTACGAGTACCGCCGACGCTTCCCGGCATAAGTAGGAACTGCGCCAAAAGCATGGCCTATCAAAAGAGATTTAAGGCACAGAGACACCGAGATTACAAGGCGAATAAAAATGAATAGACATGAATCGAAATATAATATTAACACATATTAGATTTTTTCAAGATCCCTGACACCCTCTCGCTTCCTTAACTTTGCTTAGCTTTCCCTTCGTAAGCCTCTTTCTCCGTGCCTCCGTGGCTCCGTGGTGAAATCGTTCTATTGTCTATTCTAGATTAGCCTCCCAGGATCAGCTCCCAGTAGCCCACGTCGAGCCAGCGCCCGAATTTCCAGCCCACCTGCTCAAGATAGCCCACCCTGCGGTAGCCCAGGGCCTCGTGGAGGCCGACGCTGGCTAGGTTGGGCTGGGTGATGCCGCCTATCACGGCATGGACCTGGCGCGCCGCAAGGCCCTCCAGGAGGGCCGTGTAGAGCCTCCGCCCGAGGCCCCGGCCCGCCGCGCCCTGGCGCAGGTAGATCGTGGACTCCACCGTATGCCGATAGGCCGAGCGGGCCTTCCACTTCCCGGCGTAGGCATAGCCCTGGACCAGGCCCCCCTCCTCGAGGACAAGCCAGGGATAGCTGGCCTGGACCTCGGCCAGCCGGCCGGCCATGACCCCGGGGCTGACGGCCTCCTCCTCGAAGGTGACCGTCGTCCCCAGGACATAGGGGTTATAGATGTCGCATATCGCCTGGACGTCCCCCGGCCCGGCTTCCCTGATCATGCGAGGCCCCCTCGGCTAGATGTCCCAGATCTCGCGGAAGGGGTGCTCCCTCTCGCAATAGCGGCAGATGAAGGTCGTGGAGGGATTGCCCGGCTCCTCTTCCTTGCGCAGGAACTCGGGGCCCACCCCCTCCTGGTGGGAGGGATGGGAGATGCAGGCCGGGTTCTTGCAGGAGATCTCCCCAAAGCCGTAGATCCGGGGGGGCATGGACAGGCGGTACTTGCGGACGACCTTGTGGTCCTTCACGAGGTTGAGGGTGCAGCCCGGGGCTATGGCCGCGAGCTTCTTGAGGTCCCTACCGTCAAAGCTCGTCACATCCGGCAGGGACATGATGCCCTTGAAGACCTCCGGCCCCTTGTTGGAGTGGAAGACCCCGTGGCTCGACCGGACATTGAGGCCCAGGATCCTCCGGACGGCGTCGATGTTGTTCCAGATCGCGCCCACGGCCTCGCCCGAGGCGATGTGGTCGATGACGATCCCCTCCTCCACGGGCTTGATGCCCACCTTGTACTCGGGCTTGGAGCCCAGGGCGACCGGAGCCTCCCGGACAAAGTCATCTACATAGTTGGTTCTTTCGTACACCGCGCCGTCGTAGTCGGAGCCCAGGCGGCCCGTGACCATCCCGAGGAGGGCGATCCGGGTCCAGTAGCCGTTGGCCGACTGGGCGTCCCAGCCGTTCAGGGGCAGGTCGTCCAGGAAGGTGGGGTTGGTGGGAGACAGGCGGTCCCGGGGCAGGGGGTGGTAGAAGCGGGCGCCCTCGGGGAGGCGGCCGAGCATGTCCTGGCGGAAGGTCACCGAATGGCGCAGGGCCGGGGCCTTGTCCAGGACGGCGTCGCCCATGCGCTCGAGCTGGAGGCGGGTAAAGTACCAGAGGGGGGCGACCCGCCCGGAGGCGAGGTATTCGTCCAGGGACTCGTACTCCCTGACCTGGTAGCCATTGTCCTTCATGCGCTCCACATAGTGGGTCGGCATCCCCAGGAGTTCCGGGGCCACGAGGTCGACCTCGACCTCCTTGAAGACCCGCAAGCCCTCGACCTTGGAGTGGACCGTCCGGCCGTGGTAGAGGTCCCCGGTGAGGCAGAGGTGGATGTGGTCCCGCCTCCAGTCCAGGTGCTCAAGGAATGAGTACTCGTCGAGGAATTCCTGGGTGGGGTGCTCGTGCTTCCCGTCCCCGGCGTTGATAAAGGAGGGCCGCCGCCCCCCGCAGGACTCGGCGTAGCGGGAGAGATTGGTCTCCAGGGCCCGGCAGACTCCCTCGAGCTTGGAGCGGATCACAAAGGTCGAGGCCTCGGCATAGCCATAGAGCATCTTTATGGTGTCGGTCATCGACTCGTTCTTGTTGAAGGAGGAGGTGGCCGCGTCAAAGACATTGGTCCGGGCCCCGAGGAATTCCGCGGCGTTCCGGAAGGACTCTCGGGTACGGGTCGAGTCCTCGAGAAAGATGAGGTAGACCTGGGCGTCCTTTTCCTCGATCCGGAAGGGGGAGAGGTCCCGGCCCTCCCGGACGGCCTCTTTAAGCTCCCGGGTCTTGCGGTAGAGGTAGAGCTGCTCGTCCGGGCCTAGGTCGTTGACCACGGCCACCGTCCTGCCGGCAAAGGGTCCCTGATGCTTCATATTGTCTCCTTAGCCCACGTTAGTTCTGACTATTTGAGGCAAACGCCGGATCAGCAGGCGCCTGTGAATCGGCCACCAGTTCCCGGATCAGCAATCCGCCCGTGTCACTTGAGTGCCTTATCGATAAAATCAAGGATTTTTTTTGTGTTCGCGGCATCGTTGAACTGGCTGCCGCCATGTCCCGCGCCCTCGATTTTCTCAAAGACAACCTTGTCCGCCCCGATAGCCTGCGCGAGCCGTTGAGCGAAATCTATGGATTGGGTTATGGGGATATTTCTATCCTTTGTTCCATGCTGGATATACATGGGCGGATCATTTTTGCTTATATAGGTCATGGGACTTGCGGCCTCCACCAAGGGCTGGGCCTCTGGTGTTCCCACGGTTTTTCCAAGATAGTTCGATTCGGCGGATTTCGCCGAATTTGTAAGTCCCATCTGTCCGCTTGTGCCGAGCGCGGCGAATTCCGCGTCCATGCTGGAGAAATAGATGGGTCCAAACCAATCCACCGCGACTTGAACGGCATCGGAGACTGCGGCGTTTCCCAGACTTGGGTCGATAAGGGACGGAGTATCGGCGGAGACCGCTGCCATCGCGGAAAGGTTTCCGCCGGCCGACCCGCCCCAGGTCGCGAATTTGGCTGGGTTAAGATTGTATTTCTCAGCGTTCGCGCGGAGGAATTTGATCGCCGCCTTAATATCGTTAACGGCCGCCGGCCAGCTGGCTTCGGCGCTTAGGCGATAATTTACCGACGCCAGCGCATAGCCGCGCCTCAAGCCCTCCAGCTGGGGGGCAATGTCGCCTGACTTACTGCCCACCATGAACCCGCCGGGGTGAAATTCGATAATGAGGGGGAAGGGCCCCTTGCCCTCGTTTGGCATATATAGGTCGAGCTTCTGGGTCGCGGATTTTGGCGCATAGGCAACATCGATGTATTTAGTCGTGATACCCGAGGTATCGGCGGCAGCGGGCATTCCCCCTTCCATGGGAGTGCCCCCCGGCATAAGGCCCGAGCCTTGTTTTTGCGCCGAACAGGCGCAGAAGATTGCCAGTCCGGCGATCAGCGCAAGGAATGGTCTCATCTTGCCTCCTTTTGCCGTTGCGATGTCTTGCCCACCTTGTCAGTTCTCCCCGTTGAGCCTAGGCGTGATCCCTGCAGGAATGACAAAGCGGGCCGGTCATGCCGCAAAACACGCTTGAACCCTGGCTTTTCTCAAGCATTATTAGGGCGTCGCCCCGTTCCCAGGAGGGTCGCAAGGCTTCAACCACGGAGTATTCACTGCTTTAGCTCCCTGACTAGGGCCAGCTTGTCCGGGGCCAGGATGAGGAAGCCTCCCCCGGAGGATTGGACGATGAGGCCGTCCTTGCCCTCCACCAGGGCCGTGTAGGGGTTGATCGCATCCTTGGAGCGCCCGGTCTCCACGAGGCTATCGTCGAGGCGCACGAGGCGGAAGGAAGTTCCATCCTTGGCGACCGCATAGAAGGCATCCTTGATCCGCCAGAGGGCCGAGTCGGCAAAGAGCTCGACCGTGGATTCCCCGGCCTGGGCCAGGTCGGCCTTGGAGATCCGCACCAGGCGGACAGCCCCGGTGCCGCCCTCCTTGCCCGCGACGGCGACAAAGGAGTCTCCGGTGTCGATGGAGGCCCAGCGGTGGATGGAGTTGATGGTCGAGGCCCGGACGAGCTTGCCGTTGGCGGGGTCGATGAGGACGATCCTGGCCAGGGGGAATTTGGGGTCCTGGACCTGGTAGAGGTAGACCGAGCCGGCGGGGTCGGTCTTGGCCTTGGCGGCCACGTCGGCGGCGATCACGGCCTTCTGGTCCGTGGCTATCTCTGCCCGGTCCTGGGCGACCTCGGCCTGCTTGGCGGCGACGGCGGCGGCATCCGAGGCGGCCTCGGCCTTCTTGTCCGTGAGGGCAGTCTCGGCGGCGGCGGCCTCGGCCTGCTTTTCCGCCAGGGCCTTTTCTTTTTCCGCCACGGTGGCGGTCTGGGCATCCCCGGCCGCCCCGGCGGCGGCGGCATCGGTAGTGCCAGCGGCACCAGCGGTGCCGCTGGCGTCCGTGGCGCTTCCCGCCGCAGTGGTGGCCGCGGCGGCCTTGGCGGCGGCCAGGTCGGCCTCGGCGGCGGCCACGGCGGCCTTCTTGTCCGCGAGGCCGGCCTCGTCCTTCTTGATCTCTTCCTGCTTGGCCGCGAGGTCGGCGGCCTTCTGGGCGGCTTCCCTGTCCTTGAGCTCGGTCATGGACTGGCGGTCCCCAAGGCCGGCGCCGGGCTGGATCTTGAGGCTGTCCGTCGTCCCCTTGTCGGATACCGCCCCGGTGTCCACGGCGCCTAGGGCTCCGGGCTTGGCCCCCCGGGCCAGGGGTATGACCATGGCGCTCTTGCCGGGCCATTCGCTGTAGCGCAAGGAGAGGCCGACGGTCTCGGCCTTGAGCTCCTTGGTGACCACGGCCTTGTACTTGCCCTTGAAATAGGCGAGGTCCCCCCGGTGGACGGCATTGTAGACCGTGACGTAGACGGCCAGGGTGGCCGCGTCGGCGGAGGAATAGCCCCAGGCCGAGACAAGATAGCCCTGGAGGATGCGCCGGAGGTTCTTGATATGGTCGACCTGGCTTTCCGGCCCGATGAGGACAATGTCCGCCTCGAGGCCGTCCTTGACCGTGGGGTCGAGGAGGCGGGTGACCGAGTAGCGGACCTCATCGCCGGCCCGGAGGCTCACGGGGGCCGTAGGGGCGGCCGGGGAGGCGGAGCGGATAGCCTGGCCAAGCCCCGAGCCTATGGCGACAATGGAGGCCGCGCTGTCGATCCGGGCCTGGGGCCCCTCATAGTTCACAAAGCTTATGCCCGAGGCCGAGGCCGAGCTGAGCTCCGAGGAGGAGACCGAGAGGCCTGCCTGGGCGGAGAGGCCCAGGGCACAGAGGGCAAGGAGGGTGGCGAGGGCGAGGCGAGGCCCCTGGGCCGACCGGGTGATCCACGTGAACATCGGGCTCCTCCTGACTTTCAATCCAAGCTTCGCCCCAAGCATATCACGGACCGAAGCTTCCTGCGATACGGCTCAGGGCCCGGGTCGCTGCATTTTTCACGTCCGGCCGCTGGGGGCTCTGGGTCAGGGCGAGGAGGGCCCCCAGGGCCTCCCGGCCGGGGGGGGAGCCCGAGCGGAGGGCCAGGGCCTCGATCACGGCGACTATCCCCGAGGCCACCTGGCCATCGAGGCCGGCCCGGCTGGTCTGGATAGCCCGGACAAAGGCCGAGCCCACCTCGCCTGAGGGGTCCCGGCAGATGGCGCCTATCGCGTCACAGGCCGCGGCCCGCAGGGCGGGATCCTGGGCCTTGGAGAAGATCCCCAAGAGGAGGGGCAGGCTCTCCGGGGAGCCCAGGCGGCCCAGGATCTCCATGGCCCGGACCCGCGGCAGGGGATCCAGCCTAAAGCGGGCCTCCGAGGCCGGGTAGGAGGGATCGAAGTCCCCCCGGGCCATGGCCGCCGCCAGGGCCCCGGCCCTCCCCTCCTCGGCCCCGAGGCTGCCGCTGTCGAGGCTCGCGGAAATCCGGGCGAGGAGGGCCAGGCGATGCCCCGAGTCTCCCAGGGCGGGATCATAGAGGAGGATCTCGTCGAGGCTGTCCTCGGCATAGCCATAGGCCTGCAAGGGGGTGCCTAGGCTGGGGCCTAGGGCCTTCTCAAAGGGATAGGCCCCCAGGACCCAGTCCGCCCCGGGGGAAAAGAGGAGGCCCGAGGAGGCCGGGACCGAGGCCCCGGCGGCGTTGGCAAAACTCGCCTCTCGATAGACCCCGCCCTCCCGGTCGAGGGAGACGGCCTTGCCCGGACCCGTGACTATGAGGCGGGCGGCATAGACGCTGATCCGCCCCGAGGGCACGCCGGTGGAGGCCTGCCAGAGGAGGCTCCCCCCGGTCGACCAGGCGGAAAGAAGCCCTGTGGGGGAAAGAGAATAGAGAACGGCGCCATCCGAGGCGAGGGCCCTGGCCCCGCCCTGGGGCTTTTGGCTGGCTGCGAGCCTTCCCCTCCGGTCAAGGACCAGGACCTCCCCCCCCTGGGTCGAGGCGGCCAGGACGGGGCTCCCCGGGCCCTGGTCCCGGAGCGGGGCATTCCAGGCCCCGGAGGCAAAGGCCGAGAGGGCCTGGATCTGAGAGCCGGCGGAATAGGAGATTTCCGTCTCTCCGTAGGGGGAGAGGACGAGGATCGTGCCATCCGCGAGGCCCAGGGCGGCCCTGCCCAGGCCATCGGCCACGGGGCCCGCGGCGATAGCCCCGGAGAGGTCGCGGCTCCAGAGCCTCTGGCCGTTCTGGGCCAGGCAGAGGACCCTGGACCCGGCGCCTAGGAAGAGGCGGTCATCGGAGCCCAGGGCGAGGCTGGGGACAGAGCTCTCCTCAGGCAGGAAGCCGCCCAGGTAAACCCGGAAGGCCTCCTTGCCCACCCGGGTCCAGGCGGACAGGAGGGGGCCCTCGGGGCTATCGAGGACCACCAGGGCCCGGCCTGCCCCGTCCAGGGCCAGGAAATCCCTGGGCCGCAGGGGGAGGGCTGTCTTGGCAAGGAGGCGGCCATCCTCGGAAAGGAGGTAGAGGCCATGGTCCTCCGAGAGAACCCAGGCCGCGCTGGGGGCCAGGCTTGCGTCGAGGAGAAGGGGGGCCGCAGGTTTACCCGCTATGGGCAGGCGAAAACTGGGCTCGAGGCCTGTGGGCCTTGCCTGGGCCTGGGCCTGGAAGGGCCCGAGGAAAGCGAAAGCCAGGGCCAGGGCGGAGACCAGCCTCGGCCCCAAGGCGCGCCTAGCCACGGCGGAAGCGCGCATGGCACTCGATGTGGTGGGTCTGGGGATAGAAGTCATAGACCTTGAGGTGGTCTAGGCGGTAGCCCGCCCGGACGAGGTCCCCGGCGTCCCGGGCCAGGGTGACGGGGTCGCAGGACACGTAGACGATGAGGGGGGGCAGGGTCCGAGCCAGCCAGGCCCTGAGCACGGGGGAGAGGCCGGTCCTGGGGGGGTCGACCAGGACACAGTCAAAGCCCAGGGCGGCCGAGGCCGTGGCCGTCCAGTCCTCCACGGCCAGGGCGTGGTACTCATGCTTGCCCCCGCCCAGGTTGGCCCTGGCCTGCTCCACCGCAAAGGGGTTCTGCTCCACCCCGATGACCCGGTCAAAGCTCCGGGAGAGGAAGCGGGAAAAAAGCCCGACCCCGCAATAGAGGTCGGCCACAAGACCGCCCTCGAGGCCCGCCATCACCTCGGGGATAAAGTGCTCGAGGATGTAGAGGTTGGACTGGAAAAAGCCCTTTACCGGAAAGGTAAAATCCTCCCCCGCGACCCTGGCCCTCACAAGACTGTCCCGGCCCTCGAGCATGACCTTATCCTCGGTGCCAAAGACGAGGAAGCGGTCCTTGCCCACAATATAGGGCCCGAGCTCCTCGGCGGCCCGGGCCGTGCCGGCCCTCTCCTCGATCCAGGCCTGGACCGAACGGACCGCCACGGGACAGGAGGCCGCCTCGACCACCGAGGAGGAGGAGGCTTTCATAAAGCCCAGGCGGCCCTGGGGGGTCAGGTGGAGCTGGAGGCGGTTGCGGTAGGCAAAGGGAAGGGAAGGAAGGGCGCCTATCTCGCCGGGATCGATCTTGCCCATCCGGCGGAAGGATTCGGCGACGATGGCAGTCTTCTCGATCACCTGGCTAGGATAGGCCAGGTGCTGGAGATCGCAGCCCCCGCACTCGCCGTAGATGGGACAGGGAGGGGCGACCCGGTGCGGAGAAGCCTCGAGGACCTCCACGAGGCTCGCCTCGGCCCAGTCCCGCTTGCCCGGCCCCAGGCGGGCCAGGACCCTCTCCCCGGGCAGGGCGAGGGGCACAAAGACCGCCTTGCCCTCCCGGAAGGCGAGGCCCGAGCCGCCGGCCACCAGTTTCTCGATCCGAAGCTCAACATTGTCGCTTGCCATGCTGGGAGCCATTCTAGCGCAGATCCCCCCCGGAGGAGTAGGTCGGGGCATAGCGCGCGGCTAGCCTGATGGACTCCTCCATCGAGATGGGGCTCGCCTGGCCCTTCCAGGCTATGTCAAAGGCCGTCCCGTGGTCGACGCTGGTGCGGAGGAAGGGCAGGCCCAGGGTGAGGGAGATGGTGCGGTCAAAGTCCAGGGTCTTGGTGGCTATGTGGCCCTGGTCGTGGTAGAGGGAGAGGACGGCGGCGTAGCGGCCTTGCTTGGCCTGGTGGAAGACCGAGTCCGGCCCGATGGGGCCCACGACCCGGTAGCCCTTTTCCCGGGCCAGGCGGACCGCGGGCTCGATCGCCCTCCCCTCCTCGTCCCCAAAGAGGCCATGCTCCCCGCAATGGGGGTTGAGGCCCGCCACGGCGAGCTCTCCATCCCTCACCCCAAGGCGGGCCAGGGCGTCCACGCAGCGGCCGATGTAGTCGAGGACCCGCTCGGTGGTCACAAGCTCGCAGGCCTTGCGCAGGGCCACGTGGCGGGTCAGGAAAAAGACCCGCAGGCCCAGGGTCTCGAACATGGTGAGGGGATCCCTGGCCCCCGTGAGACTCTCGAGCATCTCCGTATGGCCTATAAAGGGGACCTTGGCGGCCTGGATGGCCTCCTTGTTGATCGGGGCCGTGTCCAGGGCGTCCACCTCCCCGGCGAGGGCCGCCTTGGCCGCGGCCTCGATATACTCCCAGGCGGCCTTGCCGCAGAGGGCCTGGACCTGGCCGGGCTCAAAGGCCGCGGGGTCGGCGTTGGCCAGGTCGACAACCTCGATGGCGCCGGGGGCCCAGCGGGCCTGGCCGGCGCCGCCCACTCCGTGGATGCCCAGGGAGGAGCCTGCGGCCTTGAGGGCCTTTTCGATCACCCGGGCGTCCCCGTAGACAA
>JAKPBN010000129.1 GCA_029778945.1 Spirochaetota bacterium | reverse complement strand
GGAAAGCGCTCGCCTAGGCCGGGCAGGAGGCGGGCCGGGCCGCCCTCGAGCTTGGGGTCCCGGAGGGCGTCGGAAGCCGACTCGCCCACATGGGGTAAGAGGACTGGATCGAGGGCCGCGTCGGCATGGCTGATCCTGCGGGCGGCCAGGAGGCTGGCGATCTCGTCGAGGCCGGCCAGCTTGGCCTGGAAGATCTCCCAGCGCCGCTCATCCACGAGGCCAAGGCTCCGCCCCAGGGGCGTGAGGCGGCGGTCCGCGGTGTCGCAGCGCAGGGAAAGCCTCCGCTCGGCCCGGCTTGTGAACATCCGGTAGGGCTCCTTGACGCCCAGGGTGGTCAGGTCGTCGACCAGGACCCCGAGATAGGCCTCGCTGCGGTCGATCACGATAGCCTCCTCCCCGGCAAGGGCGCGGGCGGCATTGATCCCGGCCAGAAGGCCCTGGGCGGCAGCCTCCTCGTAGCCTGAGGTCCCATTGGTCTGGCCGGCCAGGAAAAGCCCCCCCAGGAGGCGGGACTCCAGGCTGGGCAGGAGGGCCAGGGGATCGACATAGTCGTACTCGACCGCATAACCTGGCCGAACGATCTGGGCCTGCTCCAGGCCGGGGAGGGTGTGGATAAAGGCCTCCTGGACCTCCTCGGGAAGGCTCGTGGACAGGCCGTTGAGGTAGAGCTCGTCGGTGCCCTCCCCCTCGGGCTCGATAAAAACCTGGTGGCGGCCCCGCTCGGGAAAGCGGAAGATCTTGTCCTCGATGGAGGGGCAATAGCGGGGTCCCCGGCCCACGATCTTGCCCGAGTAGAGGGGAGAGGCCCCCCGATTGTCCCGGATCACTTGATGGGTAGCCTCGTTGGTCCAGGTGATCCAGCAGGGCAGGACGGGCCGCTCGACGGCCCCGGTGAGGAAGGAAAAGGCCTCCAGGGCCTCCCCGCGATCCTCGATGAGCCGCGAGAAATCCACGCTCCCGGCCTTGATCCTCGCGGGGGTCCCCGTCTTGAGGCGGCCCACGGGAAAGCCCCGGGCCCGCAGGCTAGAGCCAAGGCCTTGGGCGGCCTCCTCGCCCAGGCGGCCCCCAGGGCCAGTCCAGGCGCCGATAAAAAGCCTGGCTTCCATAAAAGTGCCCGAGCAGAGGATGACGGCCCCGGCAGGGATGGCATGGCCCCGGGCGGTGACCACCCCCTCCACCCGCAGGCCGTCGGAGCTGACTAGGAGGTCGACTACGGTGTCCATGAGGATGGAGAGGCCAGACTGGGCCTCGAGGCTCCTCCGGGCTAGGCTCGAGTAGAGGGCCTTGTCGGCCTGGGCCCGGGGGGCCTGGACGGCCGGCCCCCGGGAACGGTTGAGGACCCGGAACTGGACCATGGAGGCGTCCGCAAGGAGGGCCATCTGGCCGCCTAGGGCGTCGATCTCCCGCACGAGGTTGCCCTTTCCAAGACCGCCGATGGAGGGGTTGCAGGACATCCGGCCTATGGCGTCGGGGTTTTGGGTGACGAGGAGGGTCCTGCGGCCAAGGCGGGCCAGGGCCAGGGAGGCCTCGACGCCCGCATGCCCCCCGCCGATGACTATGGCTTCAAAGTCCACGTTAGGCGATCTCCTTCTTCATTTCCCGACGCAGAAGCCCGAGAAGATGGCCTCGAGGATCTCCGGGGTGGTGATCTCCCCGGTCAGCTCCCCGAGGGAGGCGGCCGCCTCCCTTA
>JAKPBN010000095.1 GCA_029778945.1 Spirochaetota bacterium | reverse complement strand
CCGCCGCAAGAGCCGGAGCCGGCGCCAGAAGTCGGGCTTTGTGCCCGTCCTCCTCGAGTGGGTGGACGCCATCGGCTTTGCGGTTGTGGCCGTCGTCCTGATCGACATCTTTATCTTCCAGCTCTACGTCATACCCTCGGAGTCCATGGTCCCGGGCTTCCTCGTCGGGGACAGGCCCTTTACGGTCAAGCTCACCATGGGCCCCCGGATCCCCCTCACGGAGTGGCGTCTGCCCATGCTGTCCACGATCAAGCGGGGCGACGTCGTGACTATCGCCAATCCCCGCTATCCGGAGAACCAGCAGGTCAATGTCCGCAAGCAGCTGGCCCAGTTTGTCTACATGCTGACCTTTACCGCGGTCAACCTGGACAGGGACGCGGCGGGCAACCCCAAGGCCGATCCCCTGGTCAAGCGCATCGTAGGCGTGCCCGGGGAGCAGCTCATGATGGTGGATGACGTCCTCTATTCCCGAGCCTCCCTTGGGGCGGACTTTAGCCCCGTCCTCGCGGACGCGACCTGGGCCAAGGTCGACCTCTGGAAGGAGGCCCCCGCGCTGAGGGCCAAGATCAAGGATATCCAGGTCGACGAGCGGGGACGGTCCATCCTCGCGGCGATCGACCAGCGCAAAAACGGCCTGGACCTGGCCGCCGCGGCCCGGGAGCTCGAGGCTACGGCGTCGCGCATCGCGTCCAAGGTCGAGGCCGCCCGCCGCAAGGCCGAGCCGGTGACCACCTCGGCGATCGCGGCCATGCGGGACGAGGCCCTCCGGGGCTTTGTCCCCGGGGATCCCGCGGCCGGGGCCGCCTACCTGGCGTCCCGGGGCGCCGAGGCCGAGGACCTGGCCCTGGCCATGGCCGCCCGGCGCTCCCCGGACGCCGTGGCCGCCCTGCTGGCCTATGCCCACGGAGGAGCCGTCGCGGTCGCCACGGCCCCGGTGGATGCCTATGCCCGAGGCTCCCGGGCCCTGGACCTCATGGTCAAGCAAAACCTCCTGTCCAGGATCGAGCGCAACCTCGACATCCTGGCCACGGGCGCGGGCTATGAGGCCATCAGCCAGGATCCCCAGCGGGTCCGCCTCGAGGCCGATGCCCAGCAGCTCCACAACTACCTTTACTATTTCTATGACGCCAGGAATTTCCCGGCCTTCCCCGCAGGCAAGGTCCTGGGGCCAACGGACTATTTCGCCATGGGGGACAATCGTTACAACTCCCTGGACATGCGCTTCCGGGAGGGGATTGCCCGCCCCAGGATCCTTGACGAGGGGGATCCCTCCTCGGTCCTCTATCCCTCGGTGCTTGCGCCCTTTGTCCTGGAGCGGCGCTTTATCGAGGCCCGGGCGGTCTTTATCCTTTTCCCGCCGTCCCGGATGGGTGCCATAGGCAAGAGATGAAAGCCCCGTCGATCCTCCTCGACCTCTCGGATGGCGAGGCGGCCGATCGGCTACTCTCCGCTTTGGGGAGGGTCGGCCTGGGCGCCCTGGCCCACGCGGGCGGGGGCGGACTCTCCGAGGCCGTGGTCCAGGCGGAGGCGGACTTTGTCCTCCTTGATGCCCGGGCCTGGGAGGAGCGCTCGGCCTCCCTGCCCCAGGCTCCCCGGTCCTGCCTGATTGTCCTTCTCCTCGACGTGGATGAGGAGGCCAAGGCCCCTGCCCTCCTGGGCTCGGGGGCCTTCGACTACCTCGTCCGGGACGGGGAGGGCTGGGAGTCCCGGACGGCCCTTTATTTCAAGGCCCTGGCCTCCCTCCGGCGCCGCCTGGCCGGGGCCATGGGCGTCCTGGAGCGCCGCTACGAGGATCTCGTCCATGCCCTGCCGGACATAGTCTACGAGCTCGACGAGGAAGGGCGCTTTACCTTTATCAACAACTCGGTCCGACTCCTGGGCTGGGAGCCCTCGGAGCTCGTCGGCCGGCATTTCTCCGTCCTCCTCCACGAGGAGGACGCCAAGGCCGTGGACCGGGACATGGTCCTGGGGCACTTCAACGGAATCACGACGGGCCCGGCCCTGGCGCCCAAGCTCTTCAACGAGAGGCGCAGGATCGACCGCCGGACCGAAGGCCTCGAGCTCAGGCTCCGGCGCCACAAGGCCAGCCGGGACAGCCCCATCGAGGAGGACCTGATAGCCTCGGTGACCTCCTACGGCGAGGTCAGCGCCGTGGGGGAGTACGCCGAGGGGGAGCCCGCTTTCCTGGGCTCGGTAGGCGTCATCCGGGACATAACGCTGCGGCGCAAGTCCGAGGAGATGCTCCGCAAGCTCTACCGGGCCGTGGACCAGCTGACCGCCGGGGTCATTGTCACCGACCGGGGCTTCCAGATCGAATATGTGAATCCGGCCTTCCTGAGGCTGACCGCCCGGGGGCCCCAGGATCTCCTGGGCCGGAATCTCTTCTCCCTCTTCCGCATCGAGGCTGAGCTTGCCCAGGAGATGTCTTCCCTCGTCGTCGGGGGCTTTGAGGCCCGGAAGGAAGTCCTCCTCGCGCAGGGTGACGCATCGGTCTGGGTCGCCCTCCACGCCTCCCCGGTCACCTCCCCCTCGGGGGACGTCACCCATGCCTCGGTGATCTGCGAGGACATCTCCGGCCGCAGGGCCATGGAGGAACTCCTGGGCCTGGCCAAGGACGAGGCCGAGAGGGCCAACCGGGCCAAGAGCGATTTCCTCGGCGCCATGAGCCATGAGCTCAAGAGCCCCGTGGCCGCCATCCTGGCGGCGGCCCGCCTGATCGAGATGGGAGACGGGGAGCCCCAGCGGCGCGCGGCTTCCATCATCGGGAGCGCCCAGGGCCTCCTCTCCCTCCTGGGGGATATCCTCGATTTTGTCCGCTTCGAGTCGGGCTCCAATTCCCTGCGCAAGTTTGTCTTTCCCCTGGGCGGCTTTATGGCCAGGACCCTGGATGCCTATCGCGGCGCGGCCCGGGCCAAGGGCCTGAGCTTTGAGGTGGGCAAGCTGCCCGAGGGATCCCTCTACAGCGATCCCGACCGCCTGGGCCGGGCCCTGGGCGCCCTTCTCGACAACGCCGTCCACTTCACCGACACAGGCTGGATCCGGGTCGAGGCCAGCCTGGAGCGCCGGGAGGGCAACCTCCCCTGGCTCCTCCTCTCGGTCTCCGACTCCGGCCGGGGCATTGCCCCCGAGGACCAGGGCAGGATCTTTTCCCCCTTTGTCCAGGTCGAGACGGGACTGCCCCGCCGGGGCGCTGGCATCGGCCTCTCCCTGGCCCGCAACATTGTCCGGGCCCTGGGCGGCGAGATCCGCCTGGAGTCGAGCCTGGGCCGGGGCTCGGTCTTTACCATCCTCCTGCCCTCCGGGGAGGCCGAGGAGCTCCGGCGGAGCACCCCAAGGCCTATCCAGGGCTCCCGGGTCTATCGCCTTCTCGTGGTGGACGACAATGAAGTCAACCTCGAGTACATGGCGGCTATCCTGGGCACGGCGGGCCACAAGGTCGACCTAGCCTCAAGCGGGGCCGAGGCCCTCCGCCTTGCGGAGGAGCATTCCCCCGACGCGGCTATCCTCGACATCCAGATGCCCGGGATGAGCGGCATAGAGCTCGAGCGGAGGCTCCGGGCCTCGACGGCCGGGCGCTGGGATCCCCGCCTCCCGGTCATAGCCCTGACGGCCTTCGACTCCCAGGATGTCCTGGACTCGGGGGCGGACTTTGCCGCCCTCTTCGCCAAGCCTTTTGACGCCAAGCTCCTGGCCGAGGCCCTCGACCGCGGAATCGACGCCTCCGAGGCGGCCTGGTTTAGCCTTGGGGCCAGCCAGTCCTCGCTCCTGGAGCGGGCCACCAACGAAGTGCCCGGCCTGATCCTGGCCCTGGCGGCCAGGGCGGCATCCCTGGCCAGCCCAGGCGCGCCGACCCCGGCCCCCGCCCCGGAAGGAGAGGCCTTTAGGATCGAGG
Source organism: Spirochaetota bacterium (assembly GCA_029778945.1). Taxonomy (GTDB): domain Bacteria; phylum Spirochaetota; class Spirochaetia; order Treponematales; family Rectinemataceae; genus JANYKC01. Next base: position 1,646 of record JAKPBN010000095.1, on the reverse strand, counting down.
CCCAGGCCCTTGCGGGCAGGCTCGAGGCCCTGGGCGCCAGCGCCGCGGCCTCGGCCCTGCGCCGCCGTGCCCTGGTTATCCAGTGGGAAGACAAGGCGGTGATAGGCTCCCGGCTCGAGCGCTTCGCCGCCGCCTGGAGGCTGGCTGTGGGTCCCGAGGCCGGCTCCCTCCCTTGAGCAGGGCCCTGGTCGTGGACGATGACGCGATCAACCGGGAGATAGCGACCAGGATGCTCAGCCGCCTGGGTCTTGAGGCCGAAGGCGTAGCCGAGGGCCGGGCTGCCCGGGCCGCCGTGGCCGCAGCCAGGACAACGGGTCGGGACTACGACGGTAATGTCCTGGACATCTCCAGGCCCGGCCTGGATGGCTACGAGGTCTGCAGGCGCCTCCGGGCCCTGGGCACCATGGCCAGGCTCTATGCCTTTTCCGGCCGCGACTTTGGCTCCGAGAGTGTCCAGGCGGGCTTCGACGCCTTCCTGCAAAAGCCCCTGACCTTTGATGAGCTCAAGGCGGCCATCGGAGCCTAGGCCCTTCCTCGGGCAGTCGGGGCCGCAGCCATCGCGTCGGGAGCCGTCGCGGCAATAGCCGCGGGAAGCACAAAGCCAAAGCTTGAGCCCGCTCCAGGGCTGCTTTCCACTCCAAGCTTCCCCCCGTGGCGCTCCACAAAATCCTTGACTACCTGGAGTCCCAGGCCCGTGCCTTTTTCCCCCGCCGTGCCCGGCCGGGACCGCAGCACGGTGGGATCGAAGAGCCTTTCCCTCGTGGCCTCGTCCATGCCTAGGCCCTGGTCGACCACGGCGATCCTTGTCCCCTGGGGGCCGGCCGAGGCCTCGACAAGGACCTTGCCCCCGCGGTGGGAATACTTGACCCCATTGGACACGAGGTTCCTCAGGATGGTCGCGAGCATGTCCTCGTCGGCATAGACCGGGCAGGCTTCCTCCATACGCATCTCAAGGCCGATGCCCTTGGCGACGGCCTGGGGCAGGACGGCCTGGAAGGCCTGCGCGACAAGGGGAGAGAGGGCCATGGCCGTGGGCCGAAAGATCAGGGAGGACCTTTGGCTGCTAAACCAGGCCAGGAGGTCCTCCAAGAGGCTAAAGGTAGAGCCCGCGGCCTCCAGCAGGGCCCCTAGGCTCTCATCCAGGTCCTTTTCTCCCATCCTGCCCCGCTCCTGCACGAGGGTCTCAAGGAGGCTCCTCATGCCCCCAAGGGGACCCCGGAGGTCGTGGGAGATGATGGAAAAGAGCTTGTCCTTGGCGATGCGGCTCGCCTCGAGGCTTTTCACGCTGGTCTCGAGCTCGATCCTGGCCAGTCTGAGCTCCTTGAGGAGGCCGTGGATCCGGGAGGAGACAAAGATCAGGAAACATAGGATGAGGAGTGCGCCTATCCCCAGGATGGGGGCAAAGGACCAGTAGCGGTTGAGGACCTTCCTCTCCTCCGAGGAGACGGCGATCACGAGGCGACCATAGTCGATGGAGTGGTAGGCCGTGATGCGTCTCCGGCCGTCGAGCCCGCTCTCATGGCTCACCACATAGTCCCCCACCGAGTCATTGCGGAACGAGGCGAGGCTGGGCGGTATCCTCAGGGGCCGGCCCAGGTTGTCGGGATTGAAGGGAAGAGTGAGGAGGATTTTGCCATCCCCATGGA
>JAKPBN010000093.1 GCA_029778945.1 Spirochaetota bacterium | reverse complement strand
ATGCAGCAGATCGTGGGCTTGAGCCCAGGGAGCTCTCGGCTCGCCTGGTCGAGAAAGCGGCCCAGGGGCTCGAGGAGGCTTGTCTTCTCCTGGGTGCGGTAATGGCGCTCAAAGAGGATATGGAAGCGCTCGGCCAGGCCGGTTTTTTTTTCTCCCTCCCGATAGCCCACGAGGGCCAGGTTGGTGTTGGTACCGCCAATGTCGCCCGCCAGGACGACAAGGTCATAGTCACTGTTGTTGGAAGCCATGGGCACAACTATAGCGCCCGCGGGGAGCCATGAAAAGGGGAGAGCTCAAAGGCAGGTTTCCCGGGGCAGGTCGTGGGAGAGAAAGAGGCCCATGGCCTCCGTAAAGCCATAGGCCCCGGTCTGGCCAAAGGCGAGAATGTCCCCGGGCAGCAGCCGGGACAGGACCGCGGTCCCAAGCCTGTCCAGGGAGGTGCACAGGGGGCCGGCGAGGGTGTAGGGCTTTTTCTCCTCGGCTTCGCCACGGCCCGGGACCCGGACCGGAAAGGCCTGGCCCGTCAGGGCTGGCCTCAAGAGGTGGTTGATCCCGCCCTCGAGGATGGCAAAGGTCTCGCCCCGGCTTTCCTTGATCCGCACAACCCGGGTCAGGTAGACACCGCAGGGGCCTGATAGGTAGCGTCCCGGCTCCAGGACAAGCTCGCCCCGGTACCAGGGATTCTCACCTAGGAGGCCCTGCAGGCCCGAGCCCAGGGCCCCAAGGTCGAGCTCAGCCACTTCTTCCTCATAAGGGATGCCCAGGCCCCCGCCCAGGTCGATGCAGTCCAGGGCCTCCTCCACCGGGCAGGCATAGGCCGAGGCAAGGAGATCTGCAAGGCCCCGGGCTATACGCAGACTAGCCCGATGGTTCTCAAGGAGCCTGGGCGCATGAAGCTCATTGCTTGAGGCAAAGACCTGGAGACCGGCTATCCTCACCCTGGTGAGGCCCTTTGCCTCGGCCACGAGTCGGGGCACATCCTCCTCGTCCACCCCAAAGGCCGAGGGGCCTGTCCCTCCGATGATCCGGGAGCCCTCGGCTATGCCCCCCCGGGGATGGACCCGGAGGCTGTCCCTCAAGGGCGACTTTGCTCCAGCCATGCCCGGACCCGGTCCTGCTAAAAGGACCTCCAGGATCTGGAGGTCCTCGATCCCGTCGACTTCGATCCGGGCCCCAAGGCCGAGGGCCAGGGCTAGCTCCTCCCGCCTCTTGCCCGGGCCGGCAAAGAGGATGCGCGATCCCGGTATGCCCAGGGCCGCCACCCGCGCAAGCTCGCCCTTCGAGGCGCAGTCAAAGGAGGAGCCCAAGGCGGCGAAGGCCCTCAGCAGGCCCCCGTGGGGATTGGCCTTGACCGCATAGGCCAGGCGGATCCGCTCGGGCAAGGCGGCCCGCAGGCTTTTCCAGGCCCGGGCGGCAGTCTCGAGGCGATAGGCGAAACAGGGCGTCCCCTCCGCGGCGATGCCCAAAAGTGCGGCGTCATCGAAGGCAAAAAGACCCATCACTTCCTCCATAGGGGAGCTAGGCGGGCTATGCCCTCCCGCAGCTCGGCGGCGCGGGCGGCGTAGCTTAGCCGCACCGCGGCTTCTCCGCCGGGGCCAAAGGCCGAGCCCGGGGCCAGGATCACCCCCGCCTCGTCCCGGGCCCGGAGGCAAAAGGCCAGGGAATCGGTCTCCCTCTCGGGAAGGGGAAGGAGGAGGTAAAAGGCCCCCGCCGGCAGTCTGGGGCAGCCCCCGGGAAAGTCCTCCTCCATGGCCCGGGACAGGCTTTCCCAGCGCCGGCCCAGCCCGGCCCTGGCCTGGGGCAAGACCCTGGGGGAGTCCTCGATCAAGGCAAGGGCCGCCTCCTGGGCGGGCCGGGAGGCCGCCGTAACCGCATAATTGTGAACAAGCCGGGCCGGGGCCAGGATTTCAGGCTCGCCCAAGGCCCAGCCCACCCGCAGGCCCGGGCCCCCCCAGGCCTTGCTCGCCGAGGACAGCACTATCCCGTAGGCGCTGGCGTCGCGCAGTGAGGCCGGTCGGGGGCCCAGGTAGAGCTCCCGGTAGACTTCGTCGGAGACCAGGATGATTCCCCTCTCCTCGCAGAGTCGGGCCACCGCGAGGAGGGAGGCCGGGTCGGCCCCGGCTCCCGTGGGGTTGGCGGGGTGGTTTATGACGGCCATCCGGGCATTGGGACTGGTGCTTAAGGCGAGGCCAAAGAGGCCAGGGTCGAGGCCTCCTCCAGGACCGAGGGCATAGGCCTTGGCCTGGGCCCCAGCCAGGCGGGCGAGGATGGGATAGGAGAGGAAGCCTGGATCCGGGACAAGGACCTCGTCTCCCGGGCCAAGCCAGGCCTGGAAGAGGGAATAAAGGGCCCCCTGGCTGCCCGAGGCGACCATCACTTCCTCTGGTCGGGCATCGTAGAAATCCGCCAGGGCCTTTCTCAAGGCTTCTAGGCCCGCATTGGGCCCGTAGGAGCAGTCCCTGCCTGCCCCGGCCAGGGCCAGGCGGCCCGCCTCGGGCAAGTCCCAGGAGGGCTCTCCAAGGCCCAGGGGGATAGCCCCCGGGGGGGCTCCAGCCATGATGGCCCGGATGGGAGAAAGGCCCAGGCCCTCCATGCGGGATGCGGGCCGGAGGGAAGGCCTCACCGCAGGGCTTCCTCGAGGGCCGTGGCCGCTGCCGTAGCCCCATCCCGGTATTTGACAATGCAGGGGGCATAGAGGGAGAGACCTTTGCCCCGGGCCCAGTCCCCCCCGGCGGGCCGAGAGCCCGGGACCACCACGGCCCCCTCGGGCACTTCCCCATGGAGGACCCGGCAATTGACTAAATCGTATAACGTGGTGGAGGCCGAGATGACTGTGCCCGGGGCCAGGACGGCTCGGCGCCGCACCACGATCCCCTCAAAGAGGGCGCAAAGGCCCCCCAGGAAGGACTCGTCCTCGATCACCACCGGGAGGGCCCCCGCGGGCTCCAGGACCCCGCCCACCTGGACCCCCGCCGAAAGGTGGACCCTCTCCCCGACCTGGGCGCAGGAGCCCACCAGGGCATGGCTGTCCACCATCGTGCCGGCTCCGACATAGGCGCCTACATTGATGTAGGCCGGGGGCATCACGACCACGCCCTTGGCGACATAGGCGCCCCTCCGGATCGCCGAGCCTCCGGGCACGAGGCGGACCCCGTCCTCGGGGTCGAGCTCCCGGGGAGGATAGGCGGCCTTGTCCCGGGCCCCTCCCGGCCAGGCCGGAAAGGCCTCGAGGCCAGAGAAGCGGAAGCCGGCGAGGATAGCCAGCTTTACCCAGGCCCGCGCCCTCCAATGGCCTGAGGCGTCCTGGGAGGCGGCCCGGAGCTGTCCGGACTCGAGGGCCAGGAGGAGGGCCTCGTGGGCTTGGGCCAGGAGCGGATCGGCCAGGAGGGCCTCCACGGGCCGGGAGTAGAAGGCCTCCAGGCCAAGGATGGTGTCGCTCATCGTGCCACCGCCTCGGGGGAGGAAATGCCCCGGACCGAGAGCAGGGCCTGGAGGGTCGTCCGCGTGGCCGGGGAGGCCGGGACGAGGGGGAGGCGGACCGCCGAGCCGCCAAGGCCGGCCAGCTCGAGGGCGGCCTTTAGCGGGGCGGGGTTGGACTCGAGGAAGAGGGCGTCCATCACGGGAAGGAGCCCGGCCTGGAGGCGGATCGCCTCGTCCCGGCGGCCTCCAAGGCCGGCCTCCACGAGGGCCTTGGCTTCCCTGGGCAGGAGGTTGCCCAAGACCGAGATGAGGCCCGAGGCCCCGACCGATATGGCCTGGAGGGCTAGGCCATCGTCCCCGGAGAGGAGAAATTTGCCCGGGGGCAGGCGGCGGCAGATCTCGGCGATCTGGCCCAGGTTGCCTGAGCTCTCCTTGACGCCCACCACCTCGGGGATCGACCAGAGGAGCTCGAGGTCCTTGGCAAATAGATTGAGGCCAGTCCTTCCCGGGACATTGTAGGCGATGACGGGAAGGCCCCGGGCGGCCTGGGCCACCGCGGCAAAATGGGCCCGGAGGCCCGCTGGCTGCGGCTTGTTATAGTAGGGGGTGACCACAAGGATGGCGTCAGCCCCGGCGGTGGCGGCCTCGGAGGCCAGGCGGGCGGCCTCCCGGGTGGAGTTGTGTCCCGTGCCCACCACGACCGGAAGGCCCCGGGAGCCTTCCTTGGCCAGGGCGATCAGGGCGGCGCGCTCCTGCGGGAGGACCGTGGCGGCCTCCCCGGTCGAGCCCAGGACCACGAGGAAGTCGGCCCCACCCTGGGTCACATGGCCTAAGAGTCTCTTCCAGGCCTCGAGGTCGATGCCCCCCGTGCCCAGGAGGGGATCATCCCCCTCGCCCCGGGGAAGGAAGGGCGTGGCCAGGGCCACGCCCAGGCCGCGGAAACATCCAGAATCGATCATGGCTTCCTCCCGGGCCTGGGCCCAGTCTGGGGTGGCGCGAATAGGGGCTCGATGAGCTCCTGGGCAAAGTCATCAAAGGAGAACACACCTTTTTTCCCATGAAGCCAGGCAAGGCTAGCCAGGGCTCCCAGGGCAAAGATCCCCCGGTCCTTCGCGCTGTGGGAAAGCACGAGGGCCTCGTGGTCGGTCTCGAGCCTGAGCTCGTGGAAGCCCACCTCGGCCCCCAGGCGGAGGCTGGCTATGGGAACGGGATCTTTCGCATAACGTGGGCATCCCTCGGCCAGGGCCGTTGAGAGGAGGCGGGCCGTCCCCGAGGGGGAGTCCCTCTTGGCCCGGTGGTGGCGCTCCAGGATCCCGAGGTCGGCCCCGGGCTCGAGGGCGGCCAGCCGCCCCAGGGCCAGGGCGGCCCTCCGCATAAAGGCCACCCCGATGGAAAAGTTAGGCGCCACCAATATGCCCATGCGGAGGCTATCGCCCCGGGCCCTCGCCGCGTCGAGGAGGGCTGGATCCCAGCCCGTCGAGCCAATGACCAGGTCGGTGCCCGTCTCGAGGGCCCAGGCCAGGTGGCCGGCCAGGGCCGGGGCGGCGCTCGCGTCGAGGGCCATATCGACTGCGGCCCTTGGCGCCTCGTCGTGGCCCAGGAGCCAGGCGACATCGGTCTCGGAGCCCTCGGCGGCGGAGGCGATGGCCTGGGCCAGGCGGCCCCGGCCAAATATGCCGAGCCTCATGGCCTGGCCTCCTTTGAAAAGAAGGCCTCATGGAGGAGGCGCTGGGCCTCGGGGGCCACCGCGCGGCCCACCACGAGGGAGAGGTTGATCTCCGAGGCCCCCAGGCTGATCATCTCCACATTGATGTTCCCCAAGGACGCCAGGGCCCGGCCGGCTATGCCCGGGGTGCGGCGCAAGGCGTCTCCCACCAGGGCGACCACGGCCCGGTCCTCCTCGACCCTGACCTCGGAGAAGGTGGAGAGCTCTTTTCTCAGGGCCTCTAGAGGAGCGCCCTCGTCGACCGTGACGGACACGGTCACCTCGGAGGTGGAGACGAGGTCCACGCTCACCCCTAGGCGGCCAAAGACCTCAAAGATCCTGGCCAGGAAGCCCGAGCCCCCGAGCATCCCGGGGCTGCGGATGGAGAGGACCGTGATGGGTCCCCGGGAGGCCAGGGCAGTGACAGCCCTTCCCCTCGTGCCCTCCTTGGAGATCGTGGTAAAGCGGCCCTGGGGGAGGAGGCTGTTCCTCACCGTGACCGGGATGCCCAGCTCCACCGCGGGGAGGATTGTGGCGGGGTGGAGGACCTTGGCCCCAAAGGCCGCGAGCTCCGCGGCCTCGTCATAGCCCAGGACCTCGACAGGCCTCGCCTCGGGGACAACCCGGGGATCGCCGGTGAGGACCCCCTCGACGTCGGTCCAGATCTGGATCTCCTGGGCCTCGACGGCGGCCCCGAGGAGGCTGGCGCTGTAGTCCGAGCCCCCTCGGCCCAGGGTGGTGGGGGTCTGGTAAGGGTCGGAGCCTATATAGCCCTGGGTGACCACAATCTGGCCTTCGCCCAGGAGGGGAAGGAGCCTGGCCGCGGCCGCTGCCTTGATGGCCTGGGCGTCGGGCCTGGCCTGGCCAAAGCGGGAGTCGGTCTTTACCACCTGGCGGGCGTCGACCCAGGCCGCCCCGGGGCTCGCCTGGTCCAGGTAGGCCGCGAGGAGGGCCGAGGAGAGAAGCTCCCCCCGGCCAGCGATCAGGTCGGCGCTCCGGGCGGGGAGCTCCTTGAGGAGGGCCGCCCCCCGCAGTATGGGGAGGATATCCTTGCGCGCCGCCTCGAGAGCCTCTTCCACCAGGGCCGGAAGCCTGGGGCCCAGGAGGTCCCGGGACGTCTGGAGGTGGCGCTGGAGAAGGGCCTCGAAGAGGCCCAAGGCCTCGGCCTCCTCGCCCCGGGCCGCGCTCTTGCCGGCCTTGATCAGGGCGTCCGTGGCCCCGCCAAGGGCGGAGAGCACGACCAGGGTTCCGCGGCCCTCCTCATGGTCCGCCCTGACAAGGCCGGCTACATTGGCCAGCCTTGGGGCGTCCGCGACCGAGGAGCCGCCGAATTTCATCACCAGGGGCGGCCTCATCGCACAAAGCCCCGGGCCAAAGCAAGCTCGGCATTGAGCACCGAGGCTCCGGCGGCCCCGCGCTCGGTGTTGTGCCCCAGGACCACGAGCTTGGCGCCAAAGACCGGGCAGGGCCGGAGGCGGCCAACCTGGAGCTCCATGCCGCCGCCCTCCTCGACGTCCCGCCGGGGCTGGGGCCGGTCGGCCTCGTGGCGGACCCGGACAAAGCTCGTCGGGGCGGTGTGGAGGCCCAGGCCCGCGGTGTCCGGCACAAAGGAGGCGAGGGCGGCCTCGAGCTCGGCCATCGTGGGCTGGGTCCCAAAGCGCAGGTTGACCGCTATCGTGTGGCCTTCGAGGACGGGCACCCGGTTGCACTGGGCGCTGATCGCGATCGGCGCCTCGAGGATGCGGCCCCCGTCCAGGCGGCCCAGGATCTTGCGGGCCTCGGTCTCGACCTTGTCCTCCTCGCCCTTGATGTAGGGGATGACATTGGCCATCGCGTCCAGGGAGGGGACCCCCGGATAGCCCGCCCCGGAGAGGGCCTGCATGGAGACGGCAGAGACTTCCCTGGCGCCATAGGCCCGGTGCAGGGGACCGAGGGCCCCAAGGAGGACGGCGGTGGTGCAGTTGGGGTTGGTGACAATGCCTCCTTTCCAGCCCCTCAGCCGGCGCTGGAGCTCCAGGAGGCCCAGGTGGTCGGCATTGAGCTCCGGTATGAGGAGGGGGACATCGGCCTCCATGCGAAAGGCCGAGGCGTTGGAGAAGACGAGGCAGCCTGCGGCGGCGAAGAGGGGCTCGAGCTCCCGGGCGGCGTCGGTGTCCAGGGCGGAGAAGACGACGGGGGAGGCGGCCATGGCCGGATCGCAGGGGAGGAGGACCTTACCGCCAAAGCCCGCATAGGCCTCGCCGTCGAGGCGCCAGTCACAGGCCTCGGCATAGGCCTTGCCGGCCGAGCGGGGGGAGGCGCAGAGGTGGGCCAGCTCGAAGTCCGGGTGGTCGGCCAGGCGGCGGACAAAGCGCTGGCCCACGACGCCCGTGGCGCCTAGGACCGTGACGGGGACCTTGGTCTTGGGGGTGGCGGGGCGGGAATCCGCTGGCGCGGCTCTAAGGTGTTCCATGCAGGACCTCCGGAGCCGGTGGAGATCCCATGGAAGACGACCCTACGCCGGTCCGGCGTGCATAATGGGAGGGTCGCTTTCCTTTGGCACTCCGCGGGGAATTCTAGCCTCCCCGCGACAGCCGCCGGGTATTGGCCCGGACGTCCAAGGCAGGAGTCCCAAGGTGGAACACCCCTGCCCTTCGGCGATCCTCCCCTTTCATCCAGGGTCCTAGGGCACCTTGGGCCCTCTGCCTGGACTAGTCTTGGGGATCGCTCCTCCATCGGTTCGCGAAAGATACTATATGTAGATGCAAGCGCGCAAGGGGGGGCAGGGAAAAAAAGCCTGCCCGATCCAGGGAGCGCAGGGCCAGGGCCAGGGCGAGGCAGCGGAGCTCCCAGGATACAGTCTGGAGGCCCAGGCCTCCAAGGATGGCCACCACGAGGCTTCCCAGGGCAGAGGCCGCGAAGATTATCCGGGCCAGGCTCCCGGGCTTGTTCCTGTGGGCCAGGAGGAGGCCCAGGAGGGGGAGGGGACCGGCCCAGAGGAGGTTGAGGTTCCAGCCCGCTTCCCCATAGCCTGCGGATAGCCAAAACACGAGGATCCCAAGGCCGGCCACGGCGGCAAAACCGTAGAGGAGGAGGTCGAGGACAAGCCTTGGCATCCTCCACTTCCTTGGGCCGGCCGTCAGGGCTCCAGCCAGGACGAGGAGGGCCAGGCAGGCCCCCAGGGGCGATATGGGGCCGGGCCTTCGGGCCGGGGCCACATAGATAATCCGCCGGGCGGAGACGAGGGGTCTGTCCCCCAGGGGTGCCCGGGCCGCGGCCTGGGCCCAGTCCAGGATGTCCTGGGGCAGGAAGAGCGGGTAGGCCTGGTCCAGGGCCCGGTCGGTCCGGGGACCCATGATAAGGCCCGTGGCAAAGCCGATCCAGGAAGACCTTTCCAGTACCCTGTTCAAGGATGCCCGGGCGCTCGGTCGGACCCCGGGGCCCTTCCCGCTGGCCTGCCCAGGGGGACTAAGGCCAAGAGGCTCCAGGATCAGCCAGATCCGGGTGGCGCAGTTGTCGGAAAAGTAGCGGTAATTGTAGGTCCTGTTTTCCGGCCGGAGGTCCCGGGCCAGGGTGGCCATAATGGCCGCCTTCTGGCCCTCGTCCAGGTCCAGGTCCTGCTCGATGATCGTCCGGCCCTCGGTATCCCGATAGAAGTCGAAGGCTCCCTCGGTTTCCAGGGCCGCCACGAGAAAGTCCATACGCCCCGCGAGCATATCGGCCACAAAGGAAAGATCAAAGGGGCGGGCCGAGAGACCGTAGTTGAGGAGGATGTCGAAGCCGTCCGCCTTGTCCCTGATCCTGAGGGCCGAATGGCCAAAGGCCGAGTAGAGGGACTTTCCCGGGAGGATAGTCACGAGGGAAATGCGGCGGTCCTCGGCCCTTCGGGCCGGGGGCTGGCCGGCAAGGGCTTGGGGGAAGGCCCCGGCCCTGCCCAGGGCCAGGAAAAGACAAAGGGCGGCAAGACGCGTTCTCAAAAGAGGAGCCTCCGAATTTCCCAGGCCGAGAGGGCCTGGTCGGTCCGGCTGTCAAAGATCTCCAGATGGAGGTGGCGGCCGTGGTCGGGCTTGCGGGCATTGGCCCCGGAATTCCCGCCCCGCCCCAGCACCGTTCCCCGCCAGACCGTATCCCCGGCCTTCACAGACACCTCGGAGAGGTGGAAATAGGAATAGTAGCGGCCCGAGAGGGGGGCATAGATGACTACGCCGTTTCCCGCCGAGGGGGAGAGGCCTCCTCCCTTCCAGGCCGCGGCTCCCGCTCCGCCCCTCCAGTTGCCCGAGGCCGCGACCACCAGGCCCTCCTCAAGGGCCGAGATGGGGGGGCCGATCTCAGCCGGGCCCTGGCGCTGGATCCGGGTGAAAAAGATGTCCAGGGCATAGGGGTGGGAATAGGCGAGCTCTCCCAGGTTAGGCGCTTCCAGGCTTCCCTGGGGGGCCAGGCCCTTTAGGGATACCTGGGGAGCCTCCCTTGGGCTGGCCGAAAGGCCGGTCTGGGCCATCCAGGCCTCTGTGAACAGGTGGCTAAAGTTGGCCCTCAGGGGCCGATAGACCTGGGCGGCCTCGGCGGCCCGGCGGTAATGGGCGGCGGCGGCCCCCTCCCCCTCGCCGGCCTCGGCAAAGTCGTCCACATCCCTGTCCAGGGCGAGCATGGAGAGGATGGAATCCGGCCGGGGAAAGGCGAGGGCCAGGGCCGAGCCTGGGGGCTCTCCCTCCTTGAGGGCCGAGGCCACCAGGGCCTGGGCCAGGGGGCCCACTTCCGCCTGGCGCCCCGGCTCGATGACGGCGGAGCGGAGGAGGGCCTCCAGGGCCGAGCTATCCCCGGTCTGGCCCTGGGGACCTGCCAGGGAGGCCGGGCCTAGGTTGCCCGAGACCGCCCCGGCGGCGCCCAGGAGGGCGAGGAGGGCGAGGATCCTCTGGGCCCTCACCCTGGAAAACCTAGGCACGGGGGGCCAGCTTTTCCGCGCAGATGAGGAGGAGCTCCATGCAGGTCCTCGCGTCGTCCAGGGCCCGGTGGGACCGGCCCTTGTCTATCCCGAAGCGGGCCGCCAGGTCCACGAGCTTATAGCTCGAGAGGCCGGGGAAGGCCGCCCGGGCGATTATCCGGGTGTCGAGGACAGGGTTGAGGGGAGGGTTGAGGCCGGCCCGGGAAAGCTCGGCGCGCAGGAAGGCGAGGTCAAAGGGCGCGTTGTGCGCCACTAGGTAAGCCCCGGCGGCCAGGGCCGTGAGGATGGGGCCGACTCCGGCGAAGGGCGGGGCCCCCTCGACATCCTCGTTGGTGATGCCGTGGATGGCTATGACCTCCCGGGGAATGCGGATCCCCGGATCGACAAGGCTGGACAGGGCCCCCAGCTCTATGGCCCCCGCCTGGCCCGGGGACAGCCTTGAGCCCAGGGCCCCGGGGACAAAGCGCAGGGCCCCGATCTCCACCACCCTTTCCCTGGCCGGATCGAGGCCCGTGGTCTCAAAGTCCAGGGCCAGGTAGACGGTGGTGGTCCAGTCGGGGGGGAGGAGGCCGGGATGGTCGCTTTTGGGCCGGGGAGGCAGGCCGGGGGAGGAGGGGGCAGGCAGGGCCGTCCTGGCCCGCCTCCCATACTCTCCCCCCCGGTTGGGACGGGGGCTCACTTATCGATCACTTTCCTGATGTCGGCCTCGATGGCCGCGGCCTTCCCGGCCGAGGCGGCCCGGGCGGACCCAAGGCCGTCCTTGGTGTCCGAGCGGAGGAGGATGTAGTACTTGATCTTGGGTTCCGTGCCCGAGGGGCGGACGGTCACTATCGTGCCGTCCTCGAGGTACCACTGGATCACGTCGCTGGGGGGCAGGTCGACCTTCTGGCTGTCCCCGGGGCTGGCGGTCTGCCAGGTCTTGCCGGTCTTGATGTCCCGGATCTTTTGGACCTTGATGCCGCCGAGGGCCGCGGGCTGGGCCTTGCGGTAGGCCTCCATGATGCCGGCCATCACGTCCATGCCGCTGGCGCCCTCGAAATACTTGTTGATGCCCTTTTCCTCGAAGTAGCCGTGCTGGAGGTAGATCTCGTCCAGGCGGTCGAGGAGGCTCTTGCCCTTGGACTTCCAGTAGAGGGTCATCTCGGCGGTGAGGGCCGCGGCGGAGATCCCGTCCTTGTCCCTGACCTCGGGCTCGATGAGGTGGCCGTAGCTCTCCTCCGTGCCGTAGACAAAGTCCAGGCCCTGGGCCTCGAACTTGCGCATGAGCTCGGCTATCCACTTGAAGCCCGTGAGGCATTCGTAGGAGGCGGCCCCATAGGCCGTGGCGATCCTCTCCTGGAGGCTTGTGGTCACGATGGAGCGGATGGCCGCGGGCCTCCGGGGCATCAGGCCCAGCTCCTTCCGGGTGAGGAGGATGTAGTCCAGGTGGAGGCTCCCGAGCTGGTTGCCCGTGATGAGGACAAATTTCCCGTCCTTGGCCGGGACGGCTATGCCCAGGCGGTCGGCGTCGGGGTCGGTGGCCATCACGCAGTCGGCCTTGAGCTTGGCCCCCAGTTCGAGGGCGAGCTTGAGGGCCGCGGCCTCCTCGGGGTTGGGGAAGGCCACGGTGGGGAATTCCCCGTCGGGCTCCCGCTGCTCGGGGACGGTGGCCACATCGAGGCCCAGGTCCCGCATCACCCGCTCAAAGTGGAGGGCCCCGGTGCCGTGCAGGGGGGTGTAGACGAGCTTGACGCTCTTACCAAGCTCCTTGAAGAGCTGGGGCCGGAAGAGCTTGGACTTGATCATGGCGACATAGGGCTCATCCACTTCCTTGTCGATGATCGCGAGGAGTCCCTTGGCCAGGGCCTCTTCCTTGGGGATCATCCTGACCTTGTCGACGGCTCCCACCTTGTCGATGATGCCCACGTCGTGGGGAGGGGTGACCTGGGAGCCATCGTTCCAGTAGGCCTTGTAGCCATTGTACTTGGGAGGGTTATGGGAGGCGGTCACAACCACCCCGGTGTCGGCGTGGAGGTGGCGGATCGCGAAGGAGAGCTCCGGGGTGGGCCGCAGGGCGGAAAAGAGGTAGGCCTTGATGCCGTTGGCCGCAAAGACCAGGGCCGTGTCCAGGGCAAAGGAAGCCGAGTATCGCCGGGAGTCATAGGCCACGCAGGCCGAGAGGGACTTGCCTGGAAAGGTGGCCTTGAGGTAATCGCAGAGGCCCTGGGTAGCCCGGGTGACCACAAGGCGGTTCATCCGGTTATAGCCGCCGCCGATCACGCCCCGCAGGCCGCCGGTGCCGAATTCCAGGTCCCGATAGAAGCGGTCCTCGAGCTCCTTCCAATCCTCAGCCTTGAGGAGGTCCTCGACTTCCTTCTTGAAGGTGGGCTCGCTTTCCCGGGCTATATAATCCTTGGCTCGGGTGGCAATGCTATCGCGGTCCATGGCTTCTCCTTTTCGTCGCCCTAAGGCTGACTCCCGGATTGTAGCGCGCCGGGGCGGTTTATGGAAATGGCCCCCTGGACTAGGACTTCTGAACGCCCAGCAGGGCCAGAAGGTCCAGGGGGGCCTCGATGACATGGTCGGCCCCGGCCTGGACAAGCTCCCTGGCGCCCCGGAAGCCCCAGGCCGCCCCCACGGCCACCATGCCCGCGTTATGCGCCGTCTCCATGTCCACGTCGCTGTCCCCAAGGTAGATGATCTGCCCAGGCTCGAGGCCCAGGCGGGAGGCCAGGTCGAGGGCCTGGGCCGGGTCGGGCTTGCGGGGAAAGCCCGGGCCCTCCCCCCGGACCAGGGCAAAGCCCGCCTCGGGAAAGAGGCCTTCCACGACCAGGTCCACCAGGGCCTGGGGCTTGTTGGACAGGATGGCCCGGCCTAGGCCGGTTGTGGCCAGGGCCTCGAGGAGCTCGGGTATGCCCGGGTAGGCCCTGGTCTTGTCCAGGGGATGGGCGGCATAGCGGGCCGAGGCCTCGGCCCGGATTAGCTCGGCCGCCTCCCGGGGATAGCCTGGAGGCAGGGCCTGGGCCACGAGGTTCGCAAAGCCCTTGCCCACCATGAGCTTATAGGCCGGGATGTCATGGACGGGGAGGCCCAGGCTGGCCAGGGAGATGTTGACCGCCTCGGCTATGTCCAGGATGGTGTCCGCAAGAGTGCCATCCAGGTCGAAAATCACCGCCTTTGCCATGCCTTTCCTCACCACGGGCCCACCTATAGTCCTTTCCAGCCCCAGACACTAGACTAAGGGCCCACGGAGGGTCAATCAGCGTGCAGCGAGAGAAGAAGGCCCAGGGCCCCGAGGCCTTTGAGGCCTATTATGCCGGCCTTTACGGAGAGCGCTGGCCCCGGCTCAAGGCCAGCCTGGCCGGGCCTTCGAGGAGCCTGGCTCTGCGGGTCCTCGAAGGCGGGGGCTACGAGACCCAGGCGCCCGTGTCTGGGGGCAGCCTCCCCGAGACCTGGGCTGGCGCCAGTCCGGAGCCTTATTTTCTCGACGAGGCCTCGATTTCCGCCGCGGCCTGCCTTGGCCTGCCCGAGGAGGGCCAGGTCCTGGATGCCTGCGCCGCCCCGGGGGGCAAGAGCCTCGTCCTGGCCGCCCGTCTGCCCGGGGCCAGCCGCCTTCTGTGCAACGAGCTTTCCCCGGACCGGAGGCGCCGCCTCACGGCCGTCCTCGACAAAAGCCTTCCGGCGGCTATTCGGTCCCGGGTTTCCATCATGGGCGCCGACGCCTCGGCCCTCTGCCTCCGCAGGCCCGGGGCCTTTGACGCCATCCTCCTGGACGCCCCCTGCTCGAGTGAGCGCCATGTCCTGGCCGATCCCTCCGCCCTGGCCGAATGGACCCCTTCCCGGCCGGCCTCTCTGGCCCGCAGGCAATGGGCCCTTCTCGCCAGCGCCTGGCTCATGCTGGCTCCCGGGGGGATGCTTGTGTATTCAACCTGTTCCCTCGATCCGGGGGAAAACGACGGGGTGGCATCCCGCCTTGTGGCCAAGCACGGGGAGTGGCTGGAGGTCCTGGAGGCCGATATCCCAGGATCCGAGCCCACGGCCCTGGGCCGCATTATCCTGCCCGATACCGCGGCAGGAGGGGGCCCAATGTATGTCTTCCGGGTCCGGCGCCTCTAGTCCTCGAGGTCGATATCCTTCCCGCCGATCTTGCGGTAGGCGGCTTCCTTGTCGGCGATGGCGGCCTCGGCTTCCTTGATGCTTTTGATTATGGACGAGGTCACGGGCTCGGTGGCATCGATGCCGGGCTTGCCCCGCTCCACGAGCTCCGCGTAGGTATGGGCTCCCAGGCGGCTCACAAGCTTTTCGGCCTGGCTCCGGAGCTGGAGGATCTCTATCTTGAGGACTCCCATCTCCCCCCAGGCCTGGGCCTGGTCCCTGGCCCTGGCGGCTATATCCTTCGATCCCTCTATACCTTTGTTGATAAGACTCTGCATGCGCTCGGAAAATGTCATGGTAGGGCCTCCTGGCCTAGCCTAAGTATACTCTCGGGGGTCGGGCTTGGCGAGGGCCTTTTCGCGCGGCCATAGCCAAGCCAGGGGGCCTCGCCCGGGACGGCGGCGTTGGTCAGGCTCG
>JAKPBN010000083.1 GCA_029778945.1 Spirochaetota bacterium | reverse complement strand
GCTATGGCCTCGGCGTCGGTCTTGGGCCGGGAGATCTCAAAGCCCCCCGCGGCCAGGGCAGCCGCGAGCTTGTCCCGGGCCGGCCCCGCCCCGGCCTGGTCGGGCAGGTAGATGTACATCGCGGTGACGGCGTCCTTGTCCGCCATGTCCAGGCCCCGCAGGAAGGGGAGATGGACGAGGACAAAGCCGCTCATGAAATAGTTGTCCGTGGAATAGATGCCCCTGACCTTGAGAAGGCCCGTGTTAAAGGCCCCAAAGCGGGTCCGGGCGGAGACGACAAGCTCGTCCCCCTCCACCATCCCGAAATAGGCGGCCACGTCCGCCGGAAGGACGACCCCCAGGGGATCCTCGGCCCAGGCCTCCCAGCCGCCGGAGGAAAAGGCCATCTGGCCCCGGAAGCCCGAGTCGGTGGCCGGCTCGATCCCGGTGAAGGACAGGCGCTTGGAAAGGCCCTTGAAATAGACGGCGGACTGGAGGAGGTAGCGGGGCAGGACCTTGGTGTCCTGGCCGAGGACGGTGTGGGCGATCTCCTGGATCTGCCCCGAGCCGAGGAGGCCGTTGTAGATCTTCCCGTCCCGGGCATACTGGCCCGAGAGGGTTATGTGGCCGGCCGAGGCCCGGACGAGGCTCGAGGACACGTTGGTCGCCACCCCCCGGGAAAAGGCAAAGAGGGCGGTGAGGATCAGGGTGACTATGGCGTAGTTGACCCCGAGGGTAAAGCTCCTCCTGGGGTTGCGGAAGACATTTTTCAGGGCAAGCGTCACAAAGTGGAACATGGTCGACTCCTGGGCTGCTGCTTAGTGCTCGCTCATGGCCTTGAGGGGCGTGACGGCGGTGGCTACGCGCACGGGGTAAGCCGTGGCGAGGATGGATACGAGGACGACAACGGCGAGGGCCAGGACATAGGGCATGGCCGAGGCCTCGAGCTGGAGGGAGCCGCCGCCTATGAGGAACTGGGAGACGATGCCCGGCAGGGCCACGCCCTTTCCCTCGAGGGCGCCCACCGCGATCCCCGCGGCGACCATGCCCACGAGGGCCGAGGCCACATTGAGGACCAGGGCCTCGCTGACAAAGAGGGTGCGGACAAAGGACCTTTCGGCCCCTATGGCGCGCATCGTGCCTATCTCCCCGGTGCGCTCGGTGACGCTGATGATGAGGGTGTTCATGAAGATCAGGGCGACCACGAGGAAGATGAGGCCAGTGGCCAGGTAGATGAAGGCCTGGAGGCCGGCGGCTATCTGGGCGTAGAAGCCCGAGGCCAGGTCCCAGCGGGCGGCCTTGATACCAAGCTCAGGGTTGCTGGCCAGGAGGGCCATCACCCGGTCCACCGAGCCATGGTCCTTGAGCCTGACGGCGACCACGGTGGTCCCCGAGAGGGACTCGCTCTTGAGGGAGGACAGGTCGAGGCTGGCCAGGCCCGGGTCGGAGGCCAGGCCAAAGATCGCGGCCTCGTCATCGCCGGCCTTTTCGAGGCCCGCGTCAAAGGCCGCCGGCAGGGCCTCGACCCCGGCGTAGTCATAGACCCTGGAATAGGTCGCGGCGTCCATGTAGTTGATGTAGTTGAAGACGCTCGTGAAGTGCCCGGGGCTAAACGTGCCCACCAGGCTCGAGCTGACCGTGTTGACCCCGCCCTCGGTGATCCCGAGGAGGGTGACCGTGTCCCCGGCCTTGAGGGCGATGCCATAGTTCTTCAGGTATTGCTCGTTCTGGTCCTCGCTGACCATCACCCCGGCCTGGAGGCTGCCGCCCTTT
>JAKPBN010000079.1 GCA_029778945.1 Spirochaetota bacterium | reverse complement strand
GGGGTCTGTGGAATCCATCCCTCAAGTTGTACCCAAGGGCCTGGGGGAGATTCAAGCCCGCCTGGGCCTTCCCTTGAATGCCTTGTTGGCCAGGAGCTTGGCCGCCGCCCCAAGGGCCATCAGCATGGCCCAGGGCCAGCGCCTCCTGTCTGGAGGCCCCAGGCGCTGGTCGGCCGCGGCCCGGGCCAGGAAAAATTCCGAGGCCGGGGGATTGACCGGAAGGAGGCCGTAGGCATCCTCGGAGAAAAGCGCCCCGTCGATGGGCCTCGGCTTTTTCCCGCCCAGGGGAAGGCTTGTGAGGAAGGCCGGGGGGAGGCTGGCCTGGAGCATGCCATCGTAGGCCAGGGGAAGGTCCTCATTGGCCCGGGCCTCAGGGCCCAGGGAGAGGACGAGGTCCGCCTCCCTTCCAGGGCCCGATACGGCCCGGGGAGCAAGGCCTGCCAGGATGGGCCGGGCCCCGGTGAGCCCTGGATCGAGGTAGAGCTCAGAGCCCCGGTCGAGGAGCCAGGTACCCAGGACGAGGCCCCCTCGGCCCCTGGCTTCCCGGGCAGGGCGGGAGAGGCCGGGATCGGGGAGGTCGGCCAGGAGGACCTGGGGCCGGCTTGCGGGCACAAGGAGGGGAAAGGCCCGGAGCACAAGGGAGGAGAAGTCCCCCCGGGCCGCGGCGGGCCTCCCTGGATCGAGGAGTCGGAAGGCCAGGGCGACGGCGGCCTCCCCGGGCCGGCGGACAATATCCAGCCGGTAGATCCCGGGCTTCTGGAAGCGGAAAACCCAGCCTCCCCGGAAGGACTCGATCTCCACGGCCTCGGGCTTCAGGGCCAGAAAGCTCCCCGCGGCGGGGGAATAGACCGAGAGCCGCAGATCCTCGGGCTCGGCCGAGGCGGCAAAGCTCACCTCAAAGACCTTGGCCTCTCCCTCCCAGGCTATTCGTGAGGGATAGACTCCGAGGCCCTCCTCCTCGGGGGCCAGCTCGATCGCCTCAAGGCCCCGGGCCCTGAAGGCAGCCCGGTCCGTGAGCCAAAAGACCTTGCCATAGCCCCGGCTCGGCAAGCTCGACAGGGCCCGAGGATCAAGGCCCAGGAAGGGGATTGAGGCCTCGAATCCCATGGCGGCCAGGCTGGGGTCAGACCCCAGGGCCTGGGGCCTTAGCCTCGTGAGCCTCGAGGGTCCGCCTGCGGGATCGGAGCCGAGGACAAAGGCCGGGATATCCTTCAAAGCGGGGTCTGACCCCAGCCTTTCCAAGGCCCTGTCCAGGGGCCTCTTCCCGGGCTTGCCCGCCAGCATCGAGGCCGAGGCGTCGACGACCACGGCCTTCCTCGCCGCCCCTGGGGGGAGGGGGGAGAGGGCAAAGGCGAGGCAGAGGGCAAAAAAGGCATCAAAGAGAATATCGCTGTGGGTCCTAAAGGCCCCGAAGAGGAAGGCCGTCCTGGCCTTCCTGCCCTCGGGCTGGAGGAGGTGGTGGGGATAGTCCACCTTTCGGAAGGTCCGGAGGTTGAGGAATAGGAGGGCGGCCACGGGCAGGAGGAGGCCGAGGAGGAGGAGGGGCTCAGGCATGGAGGGCCTCGAGGAAGGACCAGTAGAGGCCTCGGGGATCCTCCCGGGGTCCCAGGCACGAGTAGAAGGCCCCCCGCCTCTGGGCGTCCCGGAAGTCCGCCTCGAGCCTTGCCTCCCGCTCGCGATAGGCGAGCTTGGCTGCCCCGTCCCAGGGCTGGCGCAGGGCTTCCCCGGTCTCGGGATCCCGGACGAGGAGCTCCGAGGCGTCCCCGGCCGCCTCCTCAAGGGGGCGGTAGAGGCGGATCCAGGCGTTGCGGGAAAAGGGGCTCCGGCCGGCCTGGAAGCGCGGGTCAAAGAAATCACTGACCAGGATGAGGCGGCGCCAGCGGCAGGCCTTCCGCGCCTCGGAGACCGCAAGGCCGATATTCGTTCCCCGGGCCAAGGCCTGTTCCTCCGTGGGGGGGGCGAAAAAGGCCTCAAAGGCCGCGGTGGCCGGGCTGGGCCTGGGCCTGGCCAGGATGTGGAGGGGCCTTTCCGCGAAGGTCATGAGGAGGCTCGGGATGCCCAGGGCCGAGAGCATCCAGGCCAGGGTGGCCCCGACCTGGCGGGCGGCCAGGATGCCGTGTCCCGGTTCGTCGAGGATCCCCAGGGAGGACGAGAGGTCGACGAGAACCGCCGCCCCATCGGACTCCTCCTCGTAGAATTCCTTGACGCAGAGCCTCCCGCTCCGGG
>JAKPBN010000067.1 GCA_029778945.1 Spirochaetota bacterium | reverse complement strand
CTCCTCGGGAACCTATATGGGCGCCACGAGCACCACGGACAAGGTGTTTAGGGACATGGCCATCAACAACTTTCTGCCCAACCTCAAGATCCTCGCGGACAAGGTCAATGAGCTCTATGTAAAGGTCGCGGCCCTAGACAAGGCCGCCGCCGGCCAGAGGCCCCCGGTCTATTCCCAGTTGGCCGAGCTCCACGAAATAGGGCGCTATCTGGTCGAATGAGGCCTTCTTTAAGGTCCTAAGCCCCCGCAAATCCATGGCCCTAGGCCTTTCCGGGCCCCAAAGTCCGCGCCTTGACAAGCCAGGGGCTTTTCCGTAAAGTGGGTTACCACAATCGTTGGAGCGATGTCCGAGCGGTTTAAGGAGACGGTCTTGAAAACCGTTGTACCGTGAGGTACCGTGGGTTCGAATCCCACTCGCTCCGCTTCGAGGCTGTAACTGGAGAGATGCGAGAGCGGCCGAATCGGGCTCCCTGCTAAGGAGTTAAACCCCTAAAGGGTTTCGGGGGTTCGAATCCCCCTCTCTCCGCTAGGTATTTTGCTTGGGTGGCTGGGGGATTCGAACCGGAGCCCTCGCTGACCGAAGGGAAGATGAGGCGGCATGGATGCCGCCGGAAGAGGGCGAAGGCGGGCGCGAGGAGCTCTCACGATGAGAGCGACGAGGGCCGAATCCCCCTCTCTCCGTTTTTGTTTTTGTACGTTCGAGGCAATAGCTCAGCTGGATAGAGCATCAGATTGCGGATCTGAAGGTCGGAGGTTCGAATCCTCTTTGCCTCATGTTTTTTGGAGAGATGCGAGAGCGGTTGAATCGGGCGGTCTCGAAAACCGTTGAACCCGTAAGGGTTCCGGGGGTTCGAATCCCCCTCTCTCCGGTAAAGCTTTATTGGAGAGGGCCGGGGGATTCGAAACGGATCCCCCTCTCTCCGGTAATACCGAATGGCGTGGCCGGGGAACCAAACCGCTCCCTGTCTGGCCAAGGGGTCATTTAAAAAGGTTTTTCCGATTTTTGGAGAGATGTCCGAGTGGTTTAAGGTCCACGCTTGGAAAGCGTGCGTGCTCACAAGGCACCGGGGGTTCGAATCCCCCTCTCTCCGCTACACATGCTTTTCTTCCAGGTGATCGATGGGGGATTCGAACCGAAACCCTCGCCGACCCCAGGGAGGAAAAGGCGGCACGGATGCCGCCGGCAGAGGGTTAAGGCGGGCTCGAGGAGCGCTCACGATGGGCGCGACGAGGGCCGAATCCCCCTCTCTCCGCAAACTGGCTAGCTTCGAGCGACCGAAGCCAGGCACTGCGCAAGTCGCCTTCGCCCAAATCCGCCAGGTCCGGAAGGAAGCAACGGTAAGCGACAGGTTCTGTGCCGCAGACCGCCTGGCTTCGGTCGCTTGAAGTCCTCCCTTTACCGCCACCCCTCTTTAGGCTACTATCCACCCATGCCCTACGAGATCACCGCGTCACGCAAGCGCCCCCAGGGCTTTGAGGAACTGGCAGGCCAGTCCTTTGTCTCCGCGACCCTCGAGGCCTCCCTGGCCAGCGGCCGCATCGCCCACGCCTACCTCTTCTCTGGCCCCCGGGGCTGCGGCAAGACCAGCACGGCCCGGATCCTCGCCAAGGCCCTGAACTGCGAGAAGGGACCCACGGCCAAGCCCTGCGGCGAATGCTCCTCCTGCAAGTCCATCGGGGCCGGGTCCTCCCTCGACGTGATCGAGATCGACGGCGCCTCCAACACCTCGGTGGACAATGTCCGCCAGATCAAGGATGAGGTCCTCTTTCCGCCCAACAGCGGCCGCTACAAGGTCTACATAATCGACGAAGTCCACATGCTCTCCATGAGCGCCTTCAACGCCCTCCTCAAGACCATCGAGGAGCCGCCGCCCTATGTGGTCTTTATCTTCGCCACCACCGAGCTCCACAAGGTGCCGGCCACCATCAAGAGCCGCTGCCAGCAGTTTGCCTTCCGCCTCGTGCCCATAGAGATCCTCAAGGGCCTGCTGTCCACGGCCGCCAAGGAGATGGAGGTCGAGGCCGAGGACGAGGCCCTCCTCTGGATCGCCAAGGAGTCCGGGGGCTCCCCCCGGGACGCCTACACCCTCTTTGACCAGGTTGTGGCCTTTTCCGAGGGACGGATCACGGTAGGCAAGATCCGGGACAAGCTGGGCCTCGTGGGCCTCGACGCGATGAACGGCCTCTTTGAGTCCCTGGTCTGCCCCGACCCGGCCGCCGTGGAGCTCACCGCCAAGCTGGGCCTGGAGGCCCTGGACGCCATCCTCCAGCGGGGGGTCTCCCCGGAGCAGCTCCTCCTCGACGCCGTCGAGTATTCCCGGGCCCTCCTCCTCCTCAAGAACGGCATAGACCGGGAGTCCCTCCTTGGGGCTAGCCCCGCCTCCTTTAGCCCCCGGGTCCTCGAGGCCCTCAGCTCCGAGCAGATCGAGCGGGCCCTCGGGGAGCTTCTCGACCTCCACCGCTCCATCCGCTTTTCCGTCGATCCGCGCTTTGAGCTCGAGCTGGCGGTAGCCCGCCTGGCCCGCCTGCCCAGCTATATCTCCCAGGCCGAGCTTTCCCGGACCATTGCGGGCCTCAAGCGCCGGGCCCTGGCGGGGCCGGGGGGCCAAGCCCAGGCCCAGAATAGTCCGGCCCTCGGCCAAGCCGGCCAGGTTTCCCGCATGCCTCCCTCGCCGGAGGAAAAAAAAAAGCCTGAGCTCCCCACCAGCCTAAAGAGCGCCTTCTCAAGCCTCGCGGCCATCGTGGGGGGTGAGGCCTCTGCCGGAGATGGGGCCGACGCCCCCGAGAGGGTTGTGGCCTACGGCCCAGGACCTGGGGCCAAGAGCCAAGGGCAGGCCGCAGCAAGGGCGCCGAGTCCGGGGCCTTCGAAGGCCGACGAAATGTGGGCCGAACACCCCGAGCCACTGCCCCCCCCGGCAAGTCCCCCGCCTGCCCAGGCGGCGCCTACCACAATGTCGATCCCCATCCCTCCGCCCCAGGCCGATTCCGGCGAAGGGGAGTATGACGAGGACGGCGAGGGCGACGAAAGCTACGGGATCGACTACTCGAGGCCCACGGCTGCCGGCTCGGCCTCCCTTGGCCCGAGCGCCGGAGCCCCTGGGCCAGGCCCGGCCCGGGAGGGCGAGGACGTCAAGAAGGCAGTCCTCGAGGCCCTGGGCCGGTCGAGCCCCCTCCTAAGCTCGGGCCTTACCACCTCCCTGCCCTGGAAGCTGGAGGAAGGCCGCCTCGTCATCCCCTTCCGGAATGGGATGGAAGAGAGCGTCGTAAAGGCCGAGCTGGGAAGCCTGAGCCAGACCGTGGCCAAGGTTTTGGGCAGGTCGCTCAAAGTTGAGCTAAGGGTGGACCGGCAGGAGATCCAGGCCGTGAGCTCGGGTATCAGCCCCGAGGGCCTCGAGGATGCCGCCACCATTGTCGCCCGGGTTTTCCGGGGCCAGAGAATGCAGGAAAAGAGCGCTGGAGGGAGCGATGGACTTTAGTGACGTGATGAGGATGCTCAGGGACCCCTCGGCTATCCAGGCCCAGGCCGAGCAGCTCAAGGCCAAGACCGAGGCTATCGAGGTCACCGGCTCGGCCGGAGGCGGGATGGTCAAGGTTACCCTCTCGGGGGGCTTTGAGCTTAAGGGAATCGAGATAGCTCCGGAGATAGTCGACCCCGCCGATGTGGCCATGCTTCAGGACCTGGTCAGGGCGGCCCACAATGACGCGATGGCCAAGGCCCGGGAGGCCGTGGCCCGGGAGTTCCAGGCCGGGATGGGTCTGCCCCCAGGTCTTATGGGAGGCTTCCCCGGCGGCCTTGCATGAAGGCCCTGGATGAGCTTGTCGACCTTCTGACCCGCCTGCCGGGCATTGGCAGGAAGAGCGCCCTCAGGGTGGCCTGGCACCTCCTCAAGGCCGACGAGTCCTATGCCGCGGCCCTGGCCGAGCGCATTGTGGCCCTCAAGTCCTCGGTGCATTTCTGCTCCCTCTGCGGCTCCTATACCGAGGAGGATCCCTGCCCCGTGTGCTCCTCCCCGGCCAGGGACCATTCCCTCATCTGCGTCGTCGAGCAGCCCCAGGACGTGGTGACCATCGAGGCTTCCCGGGAATACCGGGGCCTCTACCACGTCCTCGGGGGCCTCATCTCCCCCCTGGATGGGGTGGGACCCGAGGAGCTCCACCTAGCCGAGCTCGAGTCGCGGCTCGCCGACGGCGAGGTTAGGGAAGTCGTCGTGGCCACCAACCCGACCGTGGAGGGGGATACTACAGCCCTCTACCTAAAGCGGGCCTTGGAGGCCACGGGGGTCTCGGTCACCCGCCTGGCCACGGGCATCCCGGTGGGGGGCGACCTTGAGTACGCCGACCGCCTTACTTTGGCCCGATCTTTCCGCGGCCGGGTCAGGCTCTAGATGGTCACCGTCCCCCGCCTCGAGGCCAGGATCACCAGGTCCCTTCTCGAAAGGATTGGCTCGGCTTCTAATGCCGAGTATGTGGTGACCCAGGCCTGGAGCGGGGGACGGCCCAACGAGTGCTTCGAGGCGGTCGAGGGCAGGGTGGCGGCCGAGGGAGGCCGCGCCCTGGCAGGCTGGGCCCTCTGGAAGGGCGAGCTCCTCATCGAGGCCGAATACTATTGCGTTTGGGTGGACGAGGGCGGCCGGAAGTTCGATATCGCCCAAAGGGAGCTGGCCTTCGACCGCATCCTCTTTGTCCCGGATGACCGGAGCCACGGAACGGGGCTCCAAGTCAACAACCTACGCCTCAACCTGGGCTCGAACCCGGTGGTGGACTACCTCATAGAGGCCTATGACTGCGTCTTCCTGCTCGAGAACGCCGGGGAAAGGGCCAAGGAGTCCAGTCTGAGCCTGGACGGCATGGAGGCGGCCCTCCACCACTATTTCACGATGCTCAAGGGCAAGCTCGAGCTCTATGCCTATCGCGGGGCCAGCCCGGACTCCCCCTGCTTTTGCGGAAGCCGCAAGCCCTTCCATTCCTGCCACCAGGACGACATCTGCAAAGCCATCGCGAAAGTCCACGCCCTAGTGCCCTAAGCTTAAGTCCCCGCCCTCGTCTCCCTCTCTTCTCTTCTCTTCTCTTCCTCTCCCCCCTAACCAGGCGGCTACCGCCGGATCCACAAGCCTATAGGAGATAAACCCAGCCACAGCTTGAGGGCACAAAGTAGGGCGGCGGGTGGCGTGTGGAAGCGGGGGGCCCGAGCGCAGCGAGTCGGCCCCACGCGTCCACACGCCACGCCCCGCCAAAGTATGTCCCGGAAAATGTCCCTGGG
>JAKPBN010000055.1 GCA_029778945.1 Spirochaetota bacterium | reverse complement strand
GCCTGTCGATGACGAGGTCCTGGCCCTCCTTCTTGCCTCGATCCGGGATGGGCACGGGGTCGAGGCCGCCTATCGCGATCTCGAGGGCCGGGAGTCCCGGCGCCTCCTTTTTCCCCTGCGCATCGTCAACTACGCCGGAACCTGGTATTGCGTGGCCTTCGATCCGGCGATCGGGGAGTTGAGGACCTTTCGCCTTGCGCGGTTTATCAAGATCGCTCCCTCCCTGGAAAAGCCAGGCAGGCTGCCCGCCGAGAGCGCAGTGGAGGACTTCCTTGGCGCATCCTATGGCATGTTCAAGGGCCCGGGGGACAAGCGGGCCTGCCTGCGCTTCCGGGGCCGGGCTAGGGAGATGGTCCGCAAGGAGCTCTGGCACACGGACCAGGTGGTCTCGGAAGGCCAAGATCCCCTTGGCCGTCCTTGGCTGGACCTCGAGCTTCCCGTGTCCTCCTGGGACGAGGTCCTGGGCCGACTCCTGCGCTATGGCGCCGAGGGCGAGGCGGTGGCTCCCCCGGAATTCCGGGAACGCTGGCTAGCCGCGATCGACGCAATGACAGAGCTTGCCCGGATCGCCCGCTCTCCCTGAAACTCGGCGCTAGACTACTCCACAAATGAAGGGGACCCTTGGTGTCCCTGGGGATGGGAGATACTGGGCATAGCCCAGAATAATGTAAAAAAGCGAGCGGAGAGGCGGAAACCGGGAGGGGGAAGCGGACCGGGCGGGAAGACAACCTTCAAGAAGGTTTTCTTCCCGCGCCCAGCTTTCCAAGGGGGAGGAGGATGGCGGCAAACGGCAGCAAAAAAAAGCCCATTGCTCACGTCCGGAGAGACGCCGAGGGAAACTGGGCTGAGCCCCAGGGGCTCGAGGAACATCTTCTAGGTACGGCTAAACTCGCTAAAAATTTCGCCGAGGTCTTCAATTCCGGTTCATGGGGTTATGTCGCGGGCATAGGCCATGACACGGGGAAGGCCACTGATGTCTGGCAGCGCTATCTCTGCACTAAGAGCGGCTTTGACGAGGATGCCCATCTTGAAACCAAGGGCGGCAAACAGGAGCATTCCGCTCCCGGAGCCAAGCTCGTCGAGGAAGTCCTCGGCAAAGGAATCGGGCGCATACTTTCCTATTGCATCGCTGGCCATCACGCTGGCCTGGCGGACTGGCTGGGTTCCCAAGGGGCCCTCGCTTTCAGACTGCAGAACACCAGCACCGAGGGCATACCAGGCGACTACCGCGACCAAGTTGCTCTCCATCGCCCATCCCTGCCGCCATGGAAGTTTGATAAGTCGGGAATCGACATGTCCCTTTGGATACGGATGCTTTGCTCCTGCCTCGTTGACGCGGATTTCCTGGACACCGAAGCGTACATGAGTCCAGAAAAAAAAGCAGATAGGGGCGCTTATCTGTCCTTGCCTGAATTGCTCGAGCGCTTCAATGCGCATATGACTGAAAAGGTAAGGACTGCCCTCGGCGGAGCTGATACGGCCGTGAACAGGGCTCGTCAGCAGGTCCTGGCCGATTGCCGCCTGGCTTCGCGCTTGGAGCCCGGCCTTTTTTCGCTCACTGTGCCCACGGGGGGGGGGAAAACCCTGTCGAGCATGGCCTTCGCGCTCGAGCATGCTGTGAAGTATGGCAAAAAGCGGGTGATTTATGTCATTCCCTATACGAGCATCATCGAGCAGAACGCTGATGTGTTCCGCGAGGCCTTGGGCGAGGACCAGGTCGTCGAGCACCACTCCAACTTGGACGATGACGACTCCACTCCCCGCTCTCGGTTGGCGGCGGAGAATTGGGACGCGCCAGTCATCGTCACGACCTCGGTGCAGTTCTTCGAGTCCCTTTTTGCGGCCAAGACGAGCCGATGCCGCAAGCTGCATAACATAGCGGACAGTGTGGTCGTCCTCGACGAGGCTCAGCTCGTCCCCGTCGAGTATCTCGAGCCCATCCTGGCCGCGATGAAACTGCTATGCGAGCATTACAAGGTAAGCTTTGTCATGTGCACGGCTACGCAGCCGGCCTTCGAAAAGCAGGATGATTTCCCGTCCTTCCCCGGTTTTCCCAGGGGAAGCGTGCGCGAGATAATTCGCGATGTGCCGGCCCTCTATAACGGGCTAAAGCGCGTAGAGGTAACT
>JAKPBN010000052.1 GCA_029778945.1 Spirochaetota bacterium | reverse complement strand
ACTGCGGCTGGTACGCCGACTCCGACCAAGCCGAGGAAGTCCTCCACTTTCGCCGCAAGAGCATTGAGGACTATTACCGGGAGGTGGGCGAGGAGACGCGCTGGCTCAGGCCCTGGGCCCGTCTGGTGGCCCCGGTCCTGAGAAGGGCGATGCTATCTTCGAGTCCCTTCCTTAACCGGGGGAGGGCCCTGGCCTAGCTTTACATTTCCTAAGGGAATAACCCGAATGAAGAGCTTTTCAAGGGACCATGTCTGGGGGGGCCTGGCATGAGAAGGGCGGGGGGCGCCCTGGCGGGGCCCCCGCCCTTCTCATGCCACCCCCGGCGGCGCGAACCCGTGAAAGGCTTTGCGCGGGGTTATACCCCTAAGGCTTGGTCAGGCTGGTCGGAGGCCCTCCCACGGCGTAAGTTTCGCGGTGGGGGGGAGAGGGATGAGGAAAGAGGGCGGCTACTTTGAAGGGAGGGCGGCGGCTAGGCTTGGATCGAGGTCGATGCGAAAGGTGTTTTCGATGGACAGGCGGACAAAGTCGAGGATGTCCTCGGTGGGGATCTCGAGGCCGGCCATCTTGGAAAGCCTGACCGTGTCGAGGCTGCCCAGGAAATAGAGGGCCAGGGCGGCCTTGGCCTGGCTCTGAGGAAAGGCCATGGCCATGCCCCGCTCCCGGGCCAGCTCCAGGACGAGGTCGGCTATGAGGGCCGTGAGGGCCTCGAGCTTTTCCTCCAGCCCCGCATACCGGGCGCCCTCGGAGAGGAGGATGGTGATCAGCTCCACATCCTCAAAGAGGCCGGGCAGGATCCGGTAGACGATGATCGCGAGCTTTACCTCGGGGCGGCGGACCGCCGTGAGGGTGTCCGCGAGGTTGGAGAAGAATTCCCCCCAGCCCTCCTCGATGATCGCCCTGACCAGGGCTTCCTTGCTCTCGAAATAGGTGTAGAGGGAACCGACGGGGAGGCTGGTGGCCCTGGCCAGGTCTGACATGGATGCCCCATGGAAGCCCTCGGTGGCAAAGAGCTTCTTGGCGGCGGCCATGATAGCCGCTCGCTTGCCCCCGTCCTTTTCCCGGGCCACCTATTTCTCCTGGAAGGCGCCGAGCTCCCGGTTCTTCCTCACCTCATCCCAGCGGAAGATCCGGCCGTTCATCACGATCCAGACCCCCTCGGGGAGAAGCTGGACCGCGGAAAAAGCCGTCCCGAAGTTAAAGAGGGCATCCGAGCCCTGGATCTGGTAGGGGATCATGGCCCCCGTGAGGACTATGGTCTTGGCCAGGGCCTCGGGGCCGAGGATGGAGGCCGTGGCGGTCATGGTGTCCGTCCCGTGGGTGATGATGATGCGCTTTTCCGGCGCCCGCAGGCAGGCCTCGAGGATGGACTTGCGGTTGGCGTCCTGCATGTGGATGCTGTCGATCAGCTGGTTTTGCTCGATCTCCACGGGGCAGGTTACCCGGGCGAGCTTGAGGATCTGGGGTAAATGGCTCTCCTTGAAGGTGAGTTCCCCCCGGATCTCGTCATAGTGCTTGTCGAAGGTGCCGCCGGTCACAATGACTCGGATAGGGTCGCTGTTCATGGGGGAAGTATGCACTCCGCGTGGAGGGCTAGACAATACCCGGGTGGCCGGTACAATAGGCTTCCTGTCCGTTTCTGTCGCCTAGAACTTCCTGCATAAGGAGCTGCTTTTTCGCATGAAGCCCGGATTGCTACGAACTCTTTGTATTGTAACACTTTCCGCCGTTATTGCCATTGTCTCCATTTCCTGCAGGCGGCCAATCCTTACAATCCACCCGGACCTCGACGCGGAGCTGCTCCGCCTCGCCTCCCTCTCAGAAGCCGATCTCCCCGGAGTGCTCCAGAACCTCGACCGGGAGGACGAGATAGCCATCCTCTACCGCGACCCGGCCACCCGGGCC
>JAKPBN010000048.1 GCA_029778945.1 Spirochaetota bacterium | reverse complement strand
TTCCTCTATGTGCTCAAGGCCGACGAGAAGGATGGCCCGGACATGGGAATCGGCGAGGGAATAGTAGATGGTCTTGCCTTCTCGGCGGTGTTTGACCAGGCGGGAGCTTCGCAGGAGGGCCAGTTGGTGGCTGACCGCGGATTGGCTGGCCCCCAGGACGGCCTGGAGGTCACAGACGCAGAGCTCGGCCGTGGCCAAGGCGGAGAGGATCTTGAGGCGGCTGGGGTCGGAGAAGACCTTGAAGAGCTCCCCAAGAGCCTCGAGGCTGGCCGCAGGCGGGCTGGCCTCGAGGGCGGCCCTCACTCCCTCCTCATGGACTAGCTCACAGGAGCAGAGGTTTTCCGAGGCTTTTCGTGCTTGCTGCAGGTCGACCATGCTGCCTCCAATAAATGAACACATGAACAAGTAAACATATATAGCTTTAAGCTAGCCCTGTCAAGGGACAGAGCCAAAGCCAGACCGGGATTTGACAAGTCTCCCCTCGGCACTAGTATGGAAGGAAGTCATCTGCCAGGCAAAAGCGCCAAATTCTGCAAAATGCGCGCAGAAAATGTAAGCCTTTTCATCCTGCCGCGTAATACGCTAGTCTTTATGAATCCGCGAGGAGGAACTATGAACAACCTTGAGAAACGCACAAAGATAGTCGCCACCCTAGGGCCGGCCTCAGAAAGCCCCGAGACTGTCCGGGCCTTGCTGCGGGCCGGAGTCAATGTGTTCAGGCTGAACTTTTCCCATAAGAGCCCCGAGGAGGCGGCGACGAGCATCGCCCTGGTCCGGGCCGCCCGGGCCGAGCTGGGCCTGCCCGCCGCCATCATGGCCGATATCAAGGGCCCGGCGGTCAGGCTCTATGGCTACCCTGCGGCCATCCCCATCGAAGCCGGCACCCTGCTGAGGATCGAGAGCCGGCCCCCGGAGGGCATCGAAAAGCTCGAGGCCCCCGCCGGGACGGTATTCACCAACCTCCCCGGGATCGACCGCCTCGTGGCCCTGGGCCAGAAGGTCCTCCTCATGGATGGCTATTTCGCCGGCGAGGTGACAAGCCGGGCCCCGGGCTCGGTCGAGGTCAGGCTCGGCAACCCCGGCTCCCTGCGACCCAAGGCCCACCTCACCATCCCCCATGTGGACTATCCCATCCCCTTTATCTCCGAGAAGGACATCCGGGACATCACCTTTGCCGTCGAGAGCGAGGTCGAGTTCGTGGCCCTCTCCTTTGTCCGCTGCGCCGTGAACATCGAGGAGGCCCGCCGCCTGATCGAGCGCAGCAAGACCGCGAGCGGCAAGCGGCCCTCGACCCGGATCATCGCCAAGATCGAGACGGCCCGGGGCCTGGAGAACATCGAGGAGATCGTGGAGGCCGCCGACGGGGTCATGGTGGCCCGGGGCGACATGGGGGTGGAGATCTCCGTGGAGTCCGTGCCCATCGCCCAGAAGCGCATCATCCGCAAGTGCTATTTCGCGGCCAAGCCCGTGATCACCGCGACCCAGATGCTCGAGTCCATGATCGAGAGCCCCATGCCCACCCGGGCCGAGGCGAGCGACGTGGCCAACGCCTGCTTCGACTCGACCAGCGCCGTCATGCTCTCCGGAGAGACCGCCATGGGCCGCTTCCCCGTCAAGGTTGTGGAGACGATGAGCGCCATCATCAATGCCGTGGAGGAGGAGTTCGACTACGAGGACTTCCACCGGGCCGTGCCGCCCACCGTGCGCTCGGGCGACCTGCCGGCCATCCTCTCCTACAACGCCGTGTCCACGGCCTACCAGTGCGGGGCCGCCGCCCTCGTCGTCCTCACGGAGACGGGCCACGCGGCCCAGATGCTCTCGAGGCTCAGGCCCCGCATGCCCATCCTGGCCTTTACCCGGGACCCCGAGGTCTACAACGCCCTGGCCATCAACTGGGGCGTCGTGCCCTTCCTCCTGGAGGAGCCCTATGCCCGCCTCGAGGAGGCCGTGGAGATGGTCACCCGGGACGCGGTCAAGAGCGGCCTCGTGCGCCGGGGGGACAGGACGGTCATCGTGGCCGGCCTCCCCCTGTCCCGCCAGGGCACCACCAACATGATCCGGGTGGAGACCATCCAGTAGCCTATTTCTCGCTCAGGTTATAGACCCCGTCCCAGTCCTGGGGCGGGGGCGTCCTCTTGAAGTGGGCTATTCGGGTGAGGAAGACCGATGAGGTCTCGTCCTTGTAGTCCGTGACAAGCTTCTTGAAGTGCTCGCTGGCCGTGGCCCAGTCCTGGGCCCGGTAGGCGGCCAGGCCGGCCTCAAAGCCCTTGACGAGGCCCGTCAGGGTGGCGTTTA
>JAKPBN010000044.1 GCA_029778945.1 Spirochaetota bacterium | reverse complement strand
CTCCTCTCCGGGCAGGCGATAGAGGATCTCGAGGCGGTCGCCCTGGCTGCGCAGGGCCCGCTCGACAATCCTCACCTTGCCAAGGTAGTCGAGGCCCGTCGCCTCCATGCGTTCGGGCTTGACCTCGGCGATCTCGAGCTGGCGGGGGGTCAGGATCAGGCGGCGCTCGATGCGGTCGGCCATCTCCTTGAGCTCGGCCGGGCCCCGGAGGGGCCTGGGCCGGGCATCGCTAAAATCGGTCCCCGAGCCTGGCCCCTCGGGGGAGGTGGATAGGCTCGTGAGAAGGGAATCCAGGCGGGCCCGGGGGTCGAGGGCTTGGCTCTGGCCGGCGGAACCGCCCTGGCCGAGCGTGGCTTGGGCCAGGGCTTGGGCCGCGGCCTGGGCCCTCTGCCTTGCGCGCAGGGCGGGGGAGTCCTCACCCCCATGGCCCCCGTGGCCGGCAAGGACGCCCTCGGGTCCCGATCCTGGGGTGGAGCGGGTCTCCGGCGGGGCCTCAAGGCCGGCTTCCTCGATCAGGGCGGCGGCTTCCTCGGGACCGGAGACGGCCAGGACATAGATTCCCGGGGCCAGGCGCTCGGAGATCCGGGGAACCAGGGTCCGGGAAGCCTCGACCACGGGGCGGAGCCGCTCGTCGGCCACGAGGACAAAGCCCCGATAGAGCCGGAGGGAACGGTACTCGTCCTCCCAGGCCTTGAGGGAAAAGCTCAGGGCCTGGGGGAGGGACCGGCCTCCGAGCCTCGCCAGGCCCTCAAGGGCCTCGGCGGCGGTGGTGCCCACGGCAAAGGCCCTTCGGGCGCTCTCCCGGTCGACCTCATAGGTCCACACCGTGCCCGCCACGGTGAGGCGGGCAATGCGGCCCACGAGGAGGCGGTCCAGGAGCCGCCCCTCGGGCATGACATGGAGGGCGTGGGAACCCTCGGCCACCAGGGGGCTTGCGTCCCTTTCGGCGGCGCTGTCCTGGCCCGCAGGCTCGACCGGGCTGCCCTTGGTCCAGGGCAGGCAGACCCGGAGCTCCTCGCCATCCTCCACAAGGAGGCCCAGGGCCAGGAGGGCTTCCACAAGGTCGGCCCTAGGCAGGGGCGGGAAAAGCTCGAGGCCCTTCCGGGACCGCCTCAGGACCACCTCGAGCCAGCGCCCAAAGCCACCCCGGGTAAAGCTCAGGCCCTCCGGCGCGGCCTCGAGGGCCGCGGCCAAGACGGCCCCCGCCTCGGCCACCTCGGCCCCGGGGATGACCCGGCCCTCGGAGCCCGGGTCAACGCCCTTGGCCAGGGCCGCGGCGAGCCAGGCCGGCAGCTGCTCGCCCCAGTCGTCCAGGGCCAGGGCAAAGGCTCCGGGATCGGCCTCCCGCCCCTCGGCCCCTGCCCCCAGGAGGCCCCCGGCCTGGAAGGCGTGGACCAGGGAGGAGAGGCGCTCCGGCGCCGAGGCGAACTGGGGGAGGAGGAGGCCCAGCTTTTCCTGGGCCTTCTTGGTCAGGGCCCCACCCTTCCGGATCCCCGCCGGCAGGTGGTAGAGAAAGAGAAAGAGGGCCAGGCAGTCCCGGGCTGAGGGAGGGGCCGGGCCTAGGCTTCCCTCCTCCTCGGTCCAGCCCCGGCCAAAGACCCTGGCGGGGTCGGCCAGGACCGTGCCCAGGTCCTCGGCCAGGACGGGGTTGAGCCCGAGGAGGCGCCGCCCTCCGGCCTCAAAGCGAAAAAGGAGCAGCCTGTCCTGGAGGTTGGCGACCCGGATCCCCAGGTCAAAGAGGGGCAGGTCCCCCTCGAAGAGGAGCCTGAGCTCGGCCTCGGGCATGGGCCCCAGCTGCCAGAAGATGCCCAGGACCCGGGCGTCCAGCTCATCCAAGAGGCCCACGATGGCCTCCCTCACGTCCGGGCGGCGCAGGAAGGCGGCCAGCCTCCCCACGATCTCCCTCTTGTCATAGGGGGTGCGCACCGGCCCCAGGTAGTTCCGGGCGGCCCCCAGGAGGAGCTCGGAGTCGGCGGAAAGGAGGGCTGCGGCCCAGAGGGCCTCGTCCACCCTGGGCAGGACGGCGGCGCTCACTCCCAGGCCTCGATCGCATAGCGGTAGCCCTGCTCGGTGAGGAACTTGCGGCGGTTGGCCGCAAACTCCTCCTCGACCGTATAACGCGAGACCAAGGAGTAGA
>JAKPBN010000040.1 GCA_029778945.1 Spirochaetota bacterium | reverse complement strand
CCCTGCTACATGGAAAAGGAGATCTTCGAGCAGCCCGAGTCCATAGCCCGGGCCCTGGGGGGCCGCCTTGACACCGAGACGGCCAGCGCCAAACTCGGGGGCCTCAACCTCGACCGGGGCGCCCTGAGGCGGATCTCCCGGGTCCAGGTGATCGCCGCCGGCACCAGCTGGCACGCCGGCCTCGTGGGCACCGGCCTCCTGGAGAGCGTGGCCCGGATCCCCGCGATAGCCGAACTGGCCTCGGAGGTCCGCTACCGCAACCCCGTCGTGGACAGCGAGGGCCTCTGGCTCGCGGTATCCCAGTCCGGGGAGACCGCCGACACCCTCTTTGCCCTCCGGGAAGTCCAGCGCAAGGGCGGCAAGGTCCTGGGCATCTGCAATGTCGTGGGCTCCACCATAGCCCGGGAGTCCGACGGGGGGATTTATGTCCACTCGGGGCCCGAGATAGCCGTGGCCTCGACCAAGGCCTTCACGAGCCAGCTTGCGGCCTTCTACCTCTTTACCCTGGCCATGGCCAGGATGAGGGACATGTCCATGACCGAGGGTCGGACCTTCCTCGAGGCCCTGGCCTCGGTGCCCGCCAAGGTCGAGGCAGTCCTCTCCACCCGGGACGCCATCCAGAGGATCGCCAAGAAATACTCCCGTTGCCAGGACTTCCTCTTCCTGGGCCGGGGCCTCATGTATCCCATCGCCCTTGAAGGCGCGCTCAAGCTCAAGGAGATCTCCTATATCCATGCCGAGGGCTATGCGGCCGGGGAGATCAAGCACGGCCCCATAGCCCTGGTGGCCCCCGACGTCCCCTCCCTCTTCCTTGTTCCCGAGGACGAACTCAGGGACAAGACCCTGTCCAACATGAAGGAGATCAAGGCCCGGGGCGGCCCGGTGATAGCCGTGGGGGTCGAGGGGGACGAGGAGGTGGCGGCTATCGCGGACGACTTTATCCCCACCCCCCGGATGGACCCCCGCTTCTATCCTTTTACCATGGTGGTTCCCCTCCAGCTCTTTGCCTACTTTATAGCCCTGGACCTGGGCCGGGATGTGGACCAGCCCCGCAACCTCGCCAAGTCCGTGACGGTGGAATGATGGGTGGGGGAAAGGCCGGAAGGAAGACTCAGGCGGCGCGGGCCGCCCTTCTCGCCCTGGGCCTCCTGGCC
Source organism: Spirochaetota bacterium (assembly GCA_029778945.1). Lineage (GTDB taxonomy): Bacteria > Spirochaetota > Spirochaetia > Treponematales > Rectinemataceae > JANYKC01. The sequence goes on along the minus strand of JAKPBN010000040.1, from coordinate 12,749 downwards.
CTCGGCCTTGGCCCTGCCAGTCCTGGCGCAGCGGCCCCGGGGGCGCCCAGCCCCCAGGCCGCTATAGCCCGCCTTATCAAGGGGCCCTATCCGGCCAAGGGCCTGCCCTTTTTTGAGACCAACGCCCTCCCGGCCCTCCAGGGGGAATATTCCCTGGCCCAGGGGAGTTGCAGGGTCTGGTCCTGCCGGGCTCCCCTGGTCTTTGGGGGGGAGTGGAAAAGCCAGGGCCGGGCCGAGGCCGGCCAGGCCGCCCTGAGACTACTATCGACCCCCTCCTCGGTGGTCCTCGCCCTGTCGGGCGATGGCTATACTCTCTTTTTCGAGGCCCCGTCCGACAGCCCGACCCTTCGGACCTTTGCCTATGCCATGGAAAAACGCTTCCGGGGCTTCTTTGCGGCCGCCCCTACGGACGCCGAGCTTTCCTTCCCCGCCTTCGTCGATCTGGGGCCTTGAGTCCATGCCATAATTATTCCGTTTTTATGCATGGAATGGCCTGAGGATTTTTGCTTGTGCCCGCCTTCAAGGTGCCGTATACTCCCAGATCATGCTTTAGTGACGGAACCAACAGGAGGAGAGAGCCATGCGAGTACGTTCAGTGCTTAGTGCTGTCTTGATCGTCTGTCTCGCCCTTGCCCTCGTGGGCTGCGGCGGATCAGGCAAGAAGTCCGACACCATCAAGATCGGCTGGCTCGGTCCCAAGACCGGAGACACCGCTCTCTGGGGCCAGGCGGAATACGACACGGTGGCGATGCTCATCGAGGACTACAACACCAAGGGCGGCATCAAGGTCGGAGACAAGACCTACAAGCTGGAATTCATCGGCTATGATGACAAGGGCGACTCCACCGAGGCCGTCAACATCATCAAGCGCCTCACGAGCCAGGACCATGTATCGGCCATCGTCGGACCCCAGGGCTCGGGCGAGGCCATCCCCATAGCCTCCTACGCCAACGAGGCCAAGGTTCCCGTCGTAGCCACCACGGCCACCAACCCCAAGGTCACGGTGACGGAGAACGGCACGGTCAACAGCGCCATGTTCCGCGCCTGCTTCACCGACCCCTACCAGGGCTCCGTCGCGGCCACCTTCGCCTTCGACAAGCTCGGCAAGCGCAAGGCCGCCATCTTCATGTCCGTGGATGACGCCTATTCCGCCGGCCTCACCCAGTTCTTCAAGGAGACCTTCATCAAGATGGGCGGCACCGTTGTCGCCGAAGTCTCCTTCACCGCCGGAGAGAAGGACTTCCGCGCCCCCCTCACCAAGATCAAGGCCGCCAATCCCGACGTCATCTTCATGCCCAACTATTACAATGACGTCGCCATCAGCGCCAAGCAGGCCCGCGAGCTCGGCATCAAGGCCGTCATGCTCGGCGGCGACGGCTGGCCGTCTGAGAACCTCATCTCCCTCGCGGGCAACGCCCTTGAGGGCTGCTTCTTCGTCAACCACCTCGACTTCAACGATCCCGATCCCGCCATCCAGAGCTTCAAGAAGGCCTTCAAGGACAAGTACGGCCGCAACGCCGAGCTCAACTCCTACATGGCCCACGACTCCCTCACCATGATCATCGACGCCATCCAGCGCGCAAAGTCGACCAAGGGAGAGGACATCATCAAGGCCCTCGAGACCACGGACATCCAGGGCGTCACCGGCCACATCAAGATCGGCGCGACCCATGACCCCGTGGGCAAAGACGCGGCCATCATCAAGATCGTAGGCCCCGACATGCTCTTCCAGGAGAAGATGCAGGGTAAGTGATGGCCTAAGCCATGCGCCGGCCCGGTCCTGAGAGGGCCGTGGCCGGCCTTTTTTTGCAAAGGGGGGGGGGAATGGTCCAATTCCTGCAACAGCTCATCAACGGTGTCTCAATCGGATCGATATACGCGCTCATGGCCGTAGGCTATTCCCTCGTCTACTCGATTATGAATTTCTCCAATTTTGCCCATGGCTCGGTGATCATGCTTGGGGCCTATCTGGGCCTGTTCGCCATGACCCTCCTCCACCTGCCCTTTGGCATGGCCTTCTTCGCCGCCGCCGCCGGCACGGCCTTCATAGCCGTGGCCCTCGAGCGCCTGGCCTACAAGCCCCTGCGGGACCGCAAGGCTCCCTTCCTCTATTTCATCATCACGGCCATGGGCGCCTCGATCTTCATAGACAACTCGGTCATAGCCACGATCGGCCCCACCCCCAAGGTCTTTCCGCCCATTTTCCAGGAAGGCCCCATCCAGCTGGGCCAGTTCGCCCTCGGCCGCATCGACCTGGCCATGTTTGTGATCTCCGCCGTCTGCCTCGTGGCCCTGATCTTCTTCATCGACCACACCAAGATGGGCAAGGCCATCCAGGCCACGGCCTACAACATGAAGGCCTCGGCCCTCATGGGCATCAACCCGAATTTTGTCATCATTGTCGTGTTCGCGATCGGCGGGGCCCTCGCAGGGGTCGCCGGCGTCCTCTACGGCATGAAATACCAGGTCTTCCCGACCATAGGCAACATCACGATGAAGTCCTTTATCGCCGCCGTCTTCGGTGGCCTCGGGAGCCTCCCGGGGGCCCTCCTGGGCGCCCTCGTCCTGGGACTCATCGAGACCTTCGTCTCCGGCTACCTTTCCACCCAGTACCGGGATCTCATAGCCTTCCTCCTGCTCATCACCATGCTCGTCGTCAGGCCCACGGGAATCATGGGCAAGAACGCCGAGGACAAGGCCTAAGGAGGGGATATGGAATACATACTCGGCATACTGGTGCTTTCCGCCATCAACCTCGTCTGCGTCCTGGGCCTCTCGATCCTCACGGGCTTCACGGGGCTCTTCAGCTTTGGCCACGCGGGCTTCATGGCCATCGGCGCCTACACGGCGGCCATCGTGACCGCCCGCCTCGACCTGCCCTTCTATGTGGCCATCCTGGCCGCCGGAGCGGTAGCGGGGGTTATAAGCCTGGGCCTCGGTCGCCTAACCCTCAAGCTCAAGGGCGACTACTTCTGCATCGCCACCATGGGTTTTGGGGAGGCCATCCGCCTCCTCCTCAACAACTGGAAATACGCCGGCGGGGCGAGGGGCTGGGAATCCATCCCCAAGTACCAGGGTTGGTCCCTCCTCATTCCCATCGTCGTCGCCATCCTGGCCGTCATTGTCTCCTGGAACCTCGTCAACTCCCGGCAGGGCCGCAACATGGTCGCCGTCCGGGAGGAGGAGCTCGCGGCCCAGATGGCCGGGGTCAACGTCCTGCGGACCAAGATGCTGGCCCTGGTGGCCTCGGCGGTCCTGGCCGGCATAGCCGGGGCCCTGATGGCCAACTTCATCGGCTTTATCGCCCCCAAGACCTTCAACATGACCAAGTCCACGGAGCTCACGATCATCGTCATCTTCGGCGGCCTTGGGTCGATCTCGGGCTCCGTGGTCGGGGCCCTCCTCCTCACGGCCCTGCCCGAGCTCTTCCGGGCCTTCTCGGACTGGCGCCTCGTCTTCTATGGCCTGGCCGTGATGGTGATCATGATAGGCAGGCCCAAGGGCCTCATGGGCGGCCTCGAGCTCACCCCCTCGGGCCTCAGGAAGGCCCGGGAGGCCCGGAAGGCCAGGCTGGCCCTGATGGCGGAGTCCAGGGCCCTCGAGAAGGGAGGTGAGGCATGAGCGCCATCCTTGAGCTCAAGGGCCTGACCAAGCGCTTCGGCGGCCTTGCGGCCGTCAACGATGTGAGCTTCGCCGTCCCCGAGGGCGGGATCTTTGGCCTGATCGGCCCCAACGGCGCCGGCAAGACCACGATCTTCAACCTGATCACCGGGGTCTACAAGGTGACCGCCGGGGACGTCCTTTTCCAGGACAAGCCCATCACCAACCTAGATCCCTACCGCATCGCCGACGCGGGGGTCACGAGGACCTTCCAGAACATCAGGCTCTTCAAGAACCTCTCGGTTTTTGACAATGTCCTTACCGCCTGTCACATGAGCGCCCACTACAGCCTCGCGGAGGCCCTCTTCCGCCTGCCCCGCTTTGGCCGGGAAGAGAAGCTGCTGCGGGAAAAGGCCGGCAATCTCCTGGACATCATGGGCCTCTCCGACCGGGCCTATGTGGAGGCGAATAACCTTCCCTATGGCCTCCAGCGCCGCCTGGAGATCACCCGGGCCCTGGCCCTCGACCCGAAGCTCCTCCTCCTCGACGAGCCGGCGGCGGGCATGAACCCCGATGAGACCCTGCATCTCATGCGCCTGATAGGGGAGATCCGGAGCCGCTTCAAGCTCTCGGTCCTCGTCATCGAGCACCACATGGACCTGATCATGGGGGTGTGCGAGCACATCCATGTCCTCAATTTCGGCTGCACCCTGGCCAACGGAAGCCCTGAGTCGGTAGCCCATGACCCCAAGGTTGTCGAGGCCTATCTCGGCGCGGAGGAGGAAGAATGAGCATGCTCAGCGTACGGGACCTCCATGTGGCCTATGGCGGCATCAAGGCCCTCCGGGGGGTCTCCCTCGACGTGGAAGAGGGAGAGATAGTCACGATAATCGGCGCCAACGGGGCGGGGAAATCGACCCTCCTCAACTCGGTCTCCGGTTTTCTCAAGCCCAGCAAGGGCTCGGTCTCCTTCAAGGGCGAGGCGATAGGCCGCAATCCGGCCCGCATCGTCAAGGCGGGGATCTGCCATGTGCCCGAGGGCCGGCTCATATTTGCCAACCTCACCGTGGAGGACAACCTTCGCCTGGGGGCCTACCTCCGCTCGGACCGCAAGAAGATGGCCAGCGACCTGGAGCGGGTCTGGGGCCTCTTTCCCCGCCTCCTCGAGCGGCGCAGGCAGATCGCCGGCACCCTCTCCGGGGGTGAGCAGCAGATGCTCGCCATGGGCCGGGCCTTGATGACCGATGGGGACCTCGTCCTCCTGGACGAGCCCTCCCTGGGCCTGGCTCCCCTTCTTGTAAGGACGGTGTTTGAGATAGTCCGGGAGTTCCGGGGCCTGGGCAAGACCATCCTCCTCGTGGAGCAGAATGCCCGCAAGGCCCTCGAGGTGGCTGACCGGGCCTATGTCCTCGAGCAGGGACGGATCGTGTCCGCCGGTCCCGCCAAGGAAATAGCCGCTGACCCCTCGGTCAAGGCCGCCTACCTGGGCGTAGCCACCGATTAACTTTTTTCTAACATATTCCAATTGTATTCCTGTAGAAACGGATTCATACTGATCCGGATTTCCGGCCCCCCCTGGGCCGGGAGTCCGGATTTGATTATAGAATCCGGCAATTCTCAAGGAGGCAAAATGAAACGCTTCGCCATCCTGGCGCTCTGCGCCCTCGTCCTCGGCTCCCTGGCGACCGGAGCCTTCGCCCAGACCACAGACATGAAGGCCCTCATCGCGGCCGCCCAGAAAGAGGGACAGCTCACCGTCATAGCCCTCCCCCACAACTGGGTCAACTACGGTGAGATGATCGAGAAGTTCAGCGCCAAATACGGCATCAAGATCAACGAGCTCAACCCCGACGGATCCTCCGCCGAGGAGATCGAGGCCATCAAGGCCAACAAGGGCAACAAGGGCCCCCAGGCCCCGGACGTCATCGATGTGGGCCTCAAGTTCGGTCCCGAGGCCGTGAAAGAGGGCCTCCTCATGCCCTACAAGGTCTCCACCTGGGCCTCGATCCCCAATGAGGTCAAGGACAAGGACGGCTATTGGTATGGCGACTACTACGGCGCCCTGGCCTTCGAGGTCAACACGGACATCATCAAGAACGTCCCCAAGGACTGGTCCGACCTCCTCAAGCCCGAGTACAAGGGCAAGTTCGCCCTCGCCGGGGATCCCCGCATCTCCAACCAGGCCTTCCTGACCGTCCTCGCGGCCTCCCTGGCCAATGGCGGCACGGTCAACGACCTCAAGCCCGGCCTCGACTACTTCGCCAAGATGAACAAGGCCGGCAACCTTGTCCCCCTCATCGCCGTGACCGGCACCGTCGCCTCGGGCGAGACCCCCATCACGATCGAGTGGGACTATAACGCCCTGGCTAACCGGGACACCCTCGCGGGCAACCCCAGCATCCAGGTTGTCATCCCCGCCACCGGCGTCGTGGCCGGCGTCTATATCCAGGCGATCAGCGCCTACGCCCCCCACCCCAACGCCGCCAAGCTCTGGATGGAGTTCCTCTATTCCGACGAGGGCCAGACCATCTGGCTCAAGGGCTACGGCCACCCCGTCCGCTTCAATGACATGGCCAAGCGCGGCGTGATCCCCGCCGAGCTCGCCGCCAAGCTCCCCCCCGCCTCGGCCTATGCCAAGGCGGTCTTCCCGACCCTTGAGCAGCAGATCGCCGCCGGCAAGGCCGTCGCGGAGAACTGGGACAAGATCGTAGGCGCGAACATCCAGAAGAAGTAAGGACTACAACCATGACCGCTCAAGCTGAGCGGGTTGTGGCGGCCCCGGTGCGCGAAGGCGCATCGGGGCCGCCTGCAAATAACCCGCGGTCCCGATCCAAGAAGCCAGGCCTGGCCTGGCTGGGCCTCCTTCCCTTCCTCCTCTTTGCCTTTGCCTTCATGATACTCCCGGCCGGGGCCATCCTCGTGGGCTCCTTCCAGGACTCGAACGGCGCCTTTACCCTGGCCAACTTCGTCAACCTCTTCACTCCCTCGATAATCTCGTCCTACGCCATCACCATCAAGGTGAGCGCCACCACGGCCCTCCTGGGCGGCCTCCTGGGCTTTCTCATCGCCTATGCCATTACAATAGGGGGACTCCCCAAGCCCCTGAGATCCTTCATGTCGACATTCTCGGGGGTGGCCTCCAACTTTGCCGGCGTCCCCCTTGCCTTTTCCTTTATCGCGACCCTGGGCCGGATGGGCTTCCTGACCGTCCTCCTCCGGACCGTGTTTGGCTTCGAGTTGTACGATACAGGCTTTAACCTCTACAGCTTCTGGGGCCTGACCTTGACCTACACCTATTTCCAGATCCCCCTCATGATCCTCATCATCCAGCCCGCCCTGGACGGGATGAGAAAGGAATGGCGGGAGGCCTCGGAGTGCCTGGGCGCCTCGAGCTTCCAGTACTGGTGGAAGGTGGGAATCCCCGTCCTCCTGCCGGCCCTCCTCGCCTCCCTCATCCTCCTCTTTGGCAATGCCTTTGGGGCCTATGCCACGGCCTACGCCCTGACCGGGGGCATGATCAACCTGGTGCCCATCCTCATAGGCGCCCAGATCCGGGGCAATGTCCTCCATGACGCCAACCTGGGCTACTCCCTGGCCTTTGGCATGGTGATCGTGATGACAATCGTGATCCTGGCCTACACCTGGCTCCAGAAGATCAGCTCAAGGTGGGTCAAATGAAAAAGCGCACCGGCCTATCCTGGCTGTGGTTTGCCATAGGGATGGTCTATTTTTTCCTCCCCCTGGTGGCGACCTTCCTGTTTTCGCTTAGGGGCAAGAAAGGAGTCCTCTCCTTCGTGGCCTACCAGAATGTCTTCAACGATCCCCAGTTCGCCAAGACCTTTAGCTTTTCCCTGGGCATGGCCGCCCTCACGGTGGTCGTCGGCCTTATCCTCATGGTGCCCACGACCATCTGGATCCACCTCAAGGTACCCAAGGCCAAGCCCCTGATCGAGCTCTTTTCCCTACTGCCCTTTGTGGTGCCTCCCATTATCCTGGCCTTTGGCCTGATCAAGACCTATTCGGCCCCGCCGATCGTCCTCACCTCAAGCCCCCTGATCCTCGTGGCCGGCTATGTGATCATCTCCTTTCCCTACATCTACCGCTCGGTTGACGAGGGACTGCGGGCGATGGACCTCCGGGGCCTTACCGAGGCCGCCCAGAGCCTTGGGGCCTCCTGGGGGACCCTCCTCCTCAAGGTGGTCCTGCCCAACCTGAGGACGGCCCTCCTCTCGGCCACCTTCCTCACCTTCGCGATCGTGATCGGGGAGCTTACCCTCGCCGTCCTCCTCGCCTGGCCGGCCTTTGGGCCCTACATGGCCCTTATGGGCCGCAACCGGGCCTACGAGCCCGCGGCCCTGGCCATCATGAGCTTTGGCCTGACCTGGGGCGCGATCGGCCTCATCCAGGCCCTGACCCGCACGGGCCGCGACAAGGGCGCTGGCCCCGCCGCGGGCGCCCACTAGTCCACACCACGAGGAGAAGCAGCATGGCATTCCTGGAGTTGCACGATATAGACAAGAGCTTTGGCAAGAACAAGGTCGTGAAAAAGCTGAGCCTGTCCGTGGGCAAGGGGGAATTCGTCTCCCTCCTCGGGGGCTCGGGCTGCGGCAAGACCACCACCCTCCGGATGATCGCGGGCTTTGAGACCCCGGACTCGGGCTCCATCCTTGTGGACGGCCGGGACGTGGCCAAGCTACCCCCCAACAAGCGCAAGCTCGGGATGGTCTTCCAGAACTACGCCCTCTTTCCCAACATGACCGTCAAGCGGAACATAGCCTTCGGCCTCGCGATCAACGGGATGGCCAGGCCAGACATCGACAAGCGGGTCGCCGAGATGCTCGAGGTCATCCACATGGGGGACTTTGGGGACCGCTATCCCCATCAACTCTCCGGGGGCCAGCAGCAACGGGTCGCCTTGGCCAGGGCCCTCGCCCCGGCCCCGGCGGCCCTCCTCCTGGACGAGCCCCTCTCGGCCCTGGACGCCAAGATCCGCATCCGCCTCCGGGACGACATCAGGGCTATCCAGCAGCGTCTGGGGATCACGACGATCTATGTGACCCACGACCAGGAGGAGGCCCTCTCGATCTCCGACCGGGTGGCGGTGATGAAGGAGGGCCTGATCGAGCAGATCGGCTCGCCCTTCCAGATCTACAACAGCCCGGCCACGCCCTATGTGGCCACCTTCATAGGCACACTCAATGCCCTGCCCGCCGTGGTCACCGACCCGGCCGCGGGAAGGGTCGAGATCGAGGGCCAGGCGGTCGAGGCCGAGGGCCCGATCGCCCAGGCCAAGGGCTCGGGCATAATCCTGAACCTGCGGCCCGAGGCCCTCGCCCTGGCCGGCAGCCAGGACGCCGACGGGGCGACCAACCGCCTTAAGGGGCGGGTGGTCCACATCAAGTTCCTGGGCTCAGTGGTCCGCCTCGTCGTCGAGGTCGGGAAGGCCAACTTTTTCGCGGACTGCTTCAACGCCCCCAACCTGGTCCTTCCCGGGGTCGGGGACGAGGCCACCTTCGCCTTTGCCCGGCGCTCCTGCGCCTTTTCCCTGACCGCCTCCACCGGCGCGGCCACCCAGGCCTCCGAGGAGTCCCTGGGCTGATCCGTCTAGCTAGCTGTATCGCATAATGAAAAGGGCCGGTCCCCGATAGTGGGCCGGCCCTTGTCCATTTCTGCTATCTGGTGAAATTTTAGCGCCTTTACATCTTGTCCTTTCTTGTCTCCGTGCCCTAACGCTCCGCCTGCGGCTCCGCTAGGCTTCGCTCCGTGGCTTAACTCCGTGTCTAACGCTTCGCCTTCGGCAACGCTAGGCTTTGCCCCGTGGTTGCCTTTATCTCGAAATCCTATAACGCAGCGAGCAAGCGCTTGTAGAAGAGGGCGCAGCGGCGCAAGTTGCCCACCTCGACCCTCTCGTCCCGGCCATGGATCCCCGCCAGGTCGGCGCTGGTCTGCGCGATGGGGCTAAAGCGGTACATGGCCTCGGTCACCTTGCGGTAATGCTTGGTGTCGGTCCCGGCGCTAAAGAGGAAGGGTACGGCGGCGGCCTCCGGGAAGGCCTGTGCGAGGGCCGCCTCGATCGCCCGGTAGCCCTCATGGTCGACCGGGGACTCGGGCAGGGGCTCGACCGCCTGGGCCGGATGGTGGGGCGAGGCCTTTACCCCGAAGGGGGCCACGATGCGCGACACCCTCTCGAGAGTCCCCTCGACGCTTTCCCCGGGGAGGATGCGCATGTTGATATTGGCCCAGGCCCGGTCGGCCAGGACGTTTTCCTTGGCGCTGCCCGAGAGCATGGTCGGGGCCGCGGTGGTGCGGAGCATGGCGTTGGTGGTCGGGGCCCTTGAGAAGGCCAGCTTGACGAGGGGGCTTGTGAGCCAGAGGTTGCGGAACAGCACGCGGTAGGCAAGGGGGACGTAGGGGGAGAGCCGCCCCAGGAAGGACCTCACGGTATAGCCCAGGCGGGCCGGTGAGGGCTGGGCCTCGATGGCCGCCACGGCCCGGGCCAGGTTTCCGGCCGCGCTGCGCCTGGGAGGCATCGAGGCGTGGCCTCCCTTGCCCTCGGCCTCGAGGAGGACGTCGAGGTAGCCCTTTTCCGCGATGCCTACCAGGGCGAGGGGGCGGTCGGCAAAGGCGAGCATGCCCTTGGATACGGGGCCCCCCTCGTCGAGGAGGAAGGAGGCCTTTATGCCCAGGCGCTCCAGCTCGACTCCTATGCGGCCGGCTCCCCGGTTTCCGCCTATCTCCTCATCCCCCCCAAAGGCAAAGAGGATGGTCCTTTTAGGCGCAAAGCCCTCGCCAAGGAGGCGCTCCGCCGCCCCCAGGGCCGAGACGAGCATAAGCTTGATGTCCTGGGTCCCTCGGCCCCAGAGCTCCCCGTCCACTATGTCCCCGGAAAAAGGCCCATGCCTCCATTCGGCCGCGTCGTCCGCCGGGACGACGTCAAAGTGGGCACAGAGGATGACGGGCTTAAGGCCGTTCTGGGAGCCCTTCCAGGTGTAGAGGAGGGCCCGGTCGCCTATCTCGCGGCGCTCGAGGGCGGCGTGGACCTTGGGGTAGAGGGCCTTGAGGTCCTCCTTGAAGGCGGCGAAGGCCGAGTCATCCTCTTGGCCTCTCTCATAGGAGGAGATCGTCGCCCGACGGACACAGAGGGCAAGCTCGTCCTCGATGCCCGCGACCTCGACGAGCTCGGCCTCGCCCAGAGCCTTGGCCGGCGGGAGGACCCGGGGGCCCATCGCTCCTCGGAGGAGGGCCACGAGGAGGGGCAGGATGACGAGGACAAGGAAGGCCGGGAGGAGTATGGCTGTCATGATCGGGCAGTATGGACCTAGCTGTGGCCGGGGTCAACCATAGGCCCGGCCCGGCAAATCCTAGCCCATCCGCCCGGGGGATGGTATACTCTCCCGGCAATGGGCATCATCAGTTACCTTAGCGACCTGAGCAGGGTCGACCCCCTCAGCCTGCGGCTCATCCTCGTCACCGGGTTTGTCCTCGGCCTGGTCTGCTCCTTTTTCCTTTTTGGCTCGGCTCTCTCGACCAGTTTCCTCTCGGTCCAGCGGCGCAAGTTCCATCCCGGCAGAAAGGCCAGGCTTCCCCTATCCTCGGACCACTATTGGTCCTTCGGCACCCTAGTGGTGACCCTGGGCATGGGCATGGTCAGCCTCCAGGGCCTCGCCCCTGAGCTGATCTCCATCCTAGGCGCGAATGTCTTTCTCCTGGGAGGACTCCTCCTCATCAGCCGGGGCTTAAGGATCTTCTCGGGCAGGAAGACCCTGGGCTGGGCCTTCCTGGCCTATCTCTCGTCCTATAGCCTTGCTATAGCCTGCCTCACCTTTCTCCGACCCTCGGTCCAGGGGCGGATATTGCTCTTTTCCCTGGCGAATTGCCTCGTCCTCGTGGACATAACCATGACGGTCTTCCTGGCCCGGCGGGACAAGGAGCGGAAGGCTTCCCTTGTGGCCAGGGCCGTCTTTGCCTTCCTTGCCCTCTTTTTCGGGGCCAGGACCATAGTCACGATCTTTGTGTCCCCGGGCTCGCTTCTCAGTCCCGGCCTCATGTCCACCCTCACTTTTGTCTTCTTCTGCGTGGGCGTCGTGGCCTGGACCCTCTCCCTTATCCTCCTCAGGAACGAGCACCTCCTCTCAGAAGTACTGCGGGCCGAGGGCCTCTACCGGGGCCTCTTTGAGAACGCCGCGGTGGGCCTATTCCAGTCCAGTCCCGAGGGCGACTTTATCCGGATCAATGCCGCCTTTGCCCGGATCTTTGGCTATCCCTCGGCGGAGGCCCTCCTGGCCGATCGGGGGGCCTCGACGGCCTGGGTCTACGGGGACCAGGAGATCCGCTCGAGGCTCCTGGGGCTGCTCCAGACGCAGGGAAGCTTCGAGGAGGCCGAGGTCAGGACCGTGGCCAAGGATGGCGCCACAATCTGGGTCTCGGTCAACGCGAGCCTTGTGGGCCTGGGGGGAGGGGAGGCGGTGATCACGGGGTCCATGGTCGACATCACCGCCCGGCGCAGGGAAGGGGAGGCCCTGGCCCAGGCCAGGGACGAAAAGGTCCTCCTCCTCCACGAGCTCCAGCACCGGGTCAAGAACGGGATGGGGGTCATAGCGAGCCTCGTGGGCCTCGAGGCGGGCAGGTTTTCCGACGAGGCAGTCCAGGAAGCCCTGGGAGGCCTCGAGTCCAAGGTTTCGGCCCTTTCCTCCCTCTATGACCTCCTCCAGCGCTCGGGCGACACCACCAGCATAGGCCTGGACCTCTATCTTGCGCGCCTCGCGGACAACTTTGTCTCCAGCCACGGTCCGGACGAGCGGGGCATCGTGCTCGAGACCCGCCTGGAGCCCGTGGAGGTAAGCCTTAAGCGCGCCGAGTCCCTGGGCCTGGCGGCGGTCGAGCTCCTCACGGACGCCCTCAAGCACGCCTTCCCGGGCGGCCGGAAGGGCGTCATCACCCTGGGCCTGGCCAGGCAGGGCGCCGTGGCCCTCCTCACGGTCGAGGACAATGGGATTGGCCTTCCCGGGGGCTTCCTGCCCGAAAAGTCCGCAGGCCTCGGCATGGCCATCGTGGCTACCCTGGCCGAGCAGCTGGAGGGCCGCTTCGAGGCCGCCGCCCGGGAAGGCGGGGGCACGCGATTCACCCTGAGCTTTATCCCTTGACAATGG
>JAKPBN010000035.1 GCA_029778945.1 Spirochaetota bacterium | reverse complement strand
TTCTTTTTTGCGCCTGTCGTATATCGGTATTACCCGAGCTTCCCAAGCTCGTGAAGTGGGTTCGACTCCCATCAGGCGCTTAGACAAGAACCCCCGGCTTTTTGCCGGGGGGTCTTTGTTTGCGGCTGATGGGAGTCGAAGGGAAGGCGCTCCCGGACTGCCGGATCATTTGAGGGCAGCCCGGGCTTGAGCCGGCAGGGCAGGGCGCGAGACATCGAGCGCCCGGGCCGGCGAAAGCGCCTTCCCCGGCCCGAAGGCCGGAGCCAGGATGGCGAAGGCCGGAGGGGACTCCCATCAGGCGCTTAACTGGCACCGCATCTAAAAGGATGCGGTGCTTTTTTTAACTCCCCTGAGCCTTTCTATGACTTTGTAGCGCGGGTCCTGGCGCAGGAAGGCAGGGGGAGGCTCGCGGTGCTCGTCCCCCTGTCTTCCTGCGCCTCCCGCCGCGCGACAGAGGCCTAAAAGAAGCGTTACGGGGTTAAACCAAGGTGGGCATGCCTTTGGACGCGGATGCTTTAGATGGGATAGAGGACAATGTCGGTCTTGGGGAAGTCCTGGCCTTTGCAGAGCAGGCTTTCATTGAGGGTGGCAGCCAAGGCGTAGGCAGCGCAGTCTCCAAGGTTGAGGGCTGCGGGATGATTTCCTTTTCCAAAGGACCGCCATGCCGCAAGGGCAATCTCAGATTGGCTTGCATCAAAGGGGAGGATCTCAATCGCGGCATTGACCAGGAGTGAGCTTAGGGCCGCAGCGCCTTTTGGGCCTTTCCGCGCCTCCATAACGATGGCGGCTTCGAGGTGATTGAGGGAGCTCATGAGCTTTCTTTCCGGGGAGGCCAGGGCCTCGAGATAAAGATCACCATCAGGCTCTCCTAGGAGAAAGGCCAGGACCGCCGAGCTATCGACTACCATTCTCAAAGACCCCTGTCTCGCCATAGCCCAGAATCTCATTGGCAGGACGCAAATCCAGGTCGGGGGCGGCTTGGCATTCCGAGGCGATATCCCTGAGCAGGATCTTGCGCTTTTCCACGGAGAGGTCGAGGCCTGCGGCATCCCGCCTGAGGGCATCGAGGATTACTTCAGTCATGGACATCTTTCTCTCCTTGGCTAGTCTTCGCGCGAGAGTCTCGAGCTCGGGATTACGGATACTCAGCATAGACTACCTCTGTATATACAATAATATAAGCGTATATGTGCATAAACAAGTGCCGTGTCCGAAAGGATGCGGTGCTTTTTTTACTCCCATGAGCCTTTCTATAACCCTATAGCGCGGGCCCTCGCCCGCCGCGCGACAGAGGCCTAAAAGAAGCGTTACGGGGCTAAACCAAGGTGGGCATGCCTTTGGACGCGGGGCCTCAGCCTGGGAAATCGACCTCTACGCTTACCCCGGCATCCACGGAGATTTTGCATTCCCCTCCCAGCTGCAGGGCCATGCTCCGGACTAGGCTGAGGCCAAAGGAGCCAGTCCGTCCCTGGCCGAGGACAGCCGAGGTGGCGCCAATCCCGTTGTCGGAGACCTTGAGATGGATCATTCCGTCCTTTTCGCCGGCGAGCCTGATCTGGATGCTGCCCGTTCGGCCTGCGGGAAAGGCATGCTTGAAGGAATTGACGAGGAGCTCATTGAGGAGGATCCCGCAGGGGATGGCCTTTTCCAGGGAGAGCTCGACTCCCTCGACAGATATCTCGATGCGGACCAACAAAGGGGAGATGGAATAGACCTCGATAAGGTAGTCGCTCAAGCGCCGGACATAGGACGAGAAGTCCACTGAGGCGAAGGTATCGGACTGGTAGAGCATCTCATGGACCAAGGCGATAGTCCTGACCCGGGCTTCCAGATCCATCAAGGAGGGGTCTGACCGGGCCGGTCCGGGACCGGAGTTCTGCTGCATGCTGATCAGGCTGCAGATGATCTGGAGATTGTTCTTGACCCGATGGTGGACTTCCCGGAGGAGGGTCTCCTTTTCCGCCAGGGATTGCCTGAGCTCCTCCGTGACCCTGACCCGGTCCGACACATCCACGGTGGACACGAGGATGCGGGACCAGGAGTCCTCAAAGCCGGGCATGATGCTCAGCTTAAGCAGGACATGGATGGGCTCGCCCTTGGCGTTGAGATGGATCCCCTCGGCTTCGTAGCTTCGCTGGCCCGTGGCCAGGGCGAGGAACTCGGGGCGGAAAATGGAGATGAGCTCCTCCCGGCCCTCCATGCTGCCTGCGCCCTCAAGGACATCGGACTTGTGCCCATAGCCCAGCATGCTGATGGCGGCGGAGTTGATGTCCAGGACCCGGACGAGGGCTATGAGCTCCTCAACCCTTTCCCGGGGCCGCAGGTAGGCTTCCCAGTCGCTGACTCCTCCGGCCCGGGCCGCGTCAATCCTCGCCTTGACGCCGGAGAAATCCTCCTCCCAGATGGCTATGGGGGAGTCCTCGAAGAGGCCCCAGAGCCGCTGCTCGCTGGTGCGGATATCGGTGATGTCGTGGAAGCCCCAGATCCGGCCAAAGTGCTGGCCTTCGGCGCCCACCACGGGGGAGGAATACCTTTCCAGGATTGTCCCGTCCACAAGGCGCAGCTCATCCTGGGAAGACTCCTCCGGATGGCCGTAGAGGTAGGCGATCTTGGCGGCAAAGGCCTCGGGATCCACCACCTGGGACTTCACATAGGCTACCTGGGCCGCGTCATCCGTAGTCTCGCTGATGGCGGGAGGGAGCTTCCAGAGCTCGGCGGTCCGGCGGTTCTGGAGGGTTTTTTGGCCCTGGCTGTCCACGACAATGATGCCATCCGTGGAGGAGTTGAGGAGGGCCTCGAGGAAGGCCGTCCGGTTTTTCAGGGCATCCTCGGCGGCCTCGAGGTCGAGGAGCTTTTTCTGGCCCGACCGGTTGGCCACGAAGATCACCGAGATGGCGAGGGAGTAGATCTCCAGGAGGAGGAAGATAAAGGGGAAGGAGCCGAAATAGTTTTCCTTTGCCACCGAGTCGGTCATGAGGAGGGCGACGGTGCCCAAGGCGGCAAGCTGGGTGAGGGCCGTCCCGCCGAGGATGGCCAAGGGATGGTACTTGAGCGGGAGGCGGCGCATATAGCGCCGCAGGACAAGGCCAAGGAGGTAGACGACAAGGGCATGGACTATGAGGAAGTCCACGGGACGGTAGCCCTGGGCCAGGCTGATGGCCCAGAGGGCCAAGAGAGTGACCGTGCCGCCGGAGACGCCGTAATAGACAAGGGACAGGAGGATGAGGAGGAAGCGGCCATCCGGGAGGCTTTGGGGCAAATCGGGGTGGTGGACGGCTTGGATCACGAGCTGGATGGCGAGGACCACAAGGCCCAGGAGGAGGCCGCCCAGGATATCCCGGACAGGCTTTTTCATGGCCAGGCTTTCGTAGCCGAGCTCGATCAGGTAGACGAGGAAAAAGGAGGCGCCATAGACCAGGAACACGAAGGAGACAAACTGGGGATTGCTCATGCCGGCCTCAGCCTCAAGTATAGGCCTTAGCGCCCTGGTTTCAAGCTTCGGGGGCCTGGCCTAGGGCCTCAGGCAAAGGCCTTGTCCAGGTCCTCCACGATATCCCGGTCGATCTTGCCCAGGGCGGCCATGTCCCGGAGGATGCCCAGGGCCCGGTCGTGGGCCATGCCGGCCCGGTAGGGCCGGTCTTCCGTGAGGGCCTGGTAGATGTCCAGGCAGGCCATGAGGCGGGAGTTGAGGTCGAGGTCCTCCGCGGACTTCCGGTAGGGGTAGCCCGAGCCATCGAGCTTTTCGTGGTGGTTGGCGGCCCATTCCGTGATGGACTCAAAACCGGCTATGGACTGGAGGCTGACCCGGGTGTAGTAGGTGTGGCGCTGGATGACATCGGTCTCCCAGGGCTCGAGCTTTCCGGGCTTGTCCAGGATCGCGTTGCTTATGGCGAGCTTGCCCACGTCGTGGAGGTTGGCCGCGATATGGAACATCTGGGCCTCGGTCTGGGGGAAGGCATAGACCGAGGCCATCACCGCGGCCTTTTCGCTCAGGCCCCAGGAATGCACGAGGGTAAAGCGGGACTTGGAGTCGATGATCCGGGAAAAGATCGCCGTGACCTTGTCCACCTCGGCCCAGGGGAAGTCCTGGGAATAGGTGGGCGCCCGGGACCGTATGGCGCCTACGATAAAGTCGTCCTTGAGGTCAAGCCAGAAGGCCGGATGGGAGGAGACTTCCCGGAAGGCCCCCACGAGGCTGGGGGCAAAGATCTTGCCCGCCCAGTCCGCGAGAAAGGCCTCGACCTTGCGCTTGCCCTGCCAGTCCAGGCTGCGCAGGTCATGGGCAAGCTCGACGATATCCGCGAGGCGGATGATCTGGGCCATGAGGGGGATCTGGTCCCCTGGGATGTGGAAAAAGCCCGAGCCGTCCCAGTTCTCGTGGTGGTCGGCGATGATGTTTTTGGGGGCGGTCCTAAAGGGGTAGCCCGATATGTTGGCCTCCCCGAGGACACAGTGCTCGGCGCCCTTGTCCAGGGCCTGGAGGTCGGACAAGGAGGAGGGAAGCGCGAGGGAAGCCCCTGGGGCCCCGGCGGCCCCGGCGCCAATGCCATTGTCGTGGAGGAGGGCCAGGGTTATGAGGTCAAAGAGCTCCTCCCGGGACAGGCCGGCCTCCTCGCCCAGGCGGAGGGCGATATAGGCCACCCGCTTGGAGTGGTTGGTGGCTACCCCAAGGACATCCATCTCGAGGAAATCCAGGGCATGGGAGAGGGCTACGACGAGGTTGTTAAGGTTGAGTTCCACAGTTTCCCTTTCAGTACTCCACGGAAAAGCCCGGGTAATAGCCCGTGGCCGCTGCGCTTGCGATGGCACATTCCACAACCCTGGCCCCCGGAGGACCCTCCCGGAGCCAGGCGGCGAAGCTATCCAGGTCCTCCTGCCGGCCCTCGGCATGGACAGAGACGGAGCCATCTTCCTCGTTGCGCACCCAGCCCGTGATGCCCAGGCCCTGGGCTTCCCGCAGGGCGCTGTAGCGGAAGCCCACGCCCTGGACCATGCCCCTTACGCGGGCGTCAAAGGCGCGGCGCGCCTGGTCCGGCATCGTCGAACATGGCCGCCAGGAGACGGGCCAGGTGGGCCTCGAGCTCAGAATAGTCGAAGGGCTTGTAGATGACCTCGAAGGGGATATGGAAGTCCGGGCGGAGGAAGCCCGAGGTGATCACGATGCGCTTGTCCGAGCAGTACTTCTTGAGGAACTTGATCCAGTAGTCGCCCCCGAGGACGTCCATCCGGTAGTCGGTGACAATGAGGTCGACCTCGTAGTCCAGGAGCTGCTTGATGGCCCCGACGCCGTCGGAGGCCACCAGCACGTCGTAGCCCTTCTTGCGGAGGTAGTCCCGCAGGGTGAGCCGGATGGCGTCTTCATCCTCCACGACGAGGATGAGTCCCTTGCTAGGCATTCCTCTCCGCGACCTTTGCCATGAGCTCCTGGACTGTCTTGACGAGCTCCTCGAAATCGAGGGGCTTGGGGAAGAAGGCATCCGCCCCGTCCGCGATCATGGCTTCCCTCTCCTCGGGCCTGTCGAGGCCGGTGATGGAGATCACGAAGGGCTTGCCCAGGATGGGGTCCTCCTTGATCTTGCGGCAGACCGCATGGCCGTTGAGGCCCGGGAGGTCGATGTCGAGGATTACAAAGCCTGGCCGCTTTTCGGAGATCAGGCGGCCGGCCTCGAAGCCATCGTGGGCCTGGGAGATCTTGAGGCTCTCTATGCGCTTTTCGAAATAGCGCTTGACGATGTCATTGAGCTCCACATCGTCGTCGACGATGAGGAGGGAGGTCCAGTCCACATCATCCTTGAAGTGGTCCTCGAGCTCCTGGGGCACGCGCATGCCCCGCTTCTCGAGGAAGCCCATCAGGTCCTCGGCATAGATCCGGTACTGGCCGCCAGGGGTCGTAAAGGCCTTGAGGTAGCCGTTCCTGATCCAGTTGATGGCCGTCTGGTTGACGACCCCGCAGAGGTTCGCGACCTCAAGGGCTGAGAAGATTCGGATCTTTTTGACGTTCTTTGGCATCTTCAATCCTGGGCCGTGGCTATATGCAGTATACGCAAAATGTCCATAATGTCAAACTTTTTTGTGCCCCGGCCTCTAATGACCCGGGTATCCTAGCACGCCAGGAAGTCCGCCGCCAGTCTACAAATCTGCGAATATTGGATATTTTTGCCGGATGACCCTGGGATGGGGCGGTATATTCCGGCGGCCGCAAAATTCCCGGGGCGGCTTGAATTTCCGGCCCGCATCCCGTACCGTAGCCCCCATGGAATTGACCGAAAGCTTTATCGCGGGACTCAAGGTGGACGAGGTCGGCATCATGGACCGGATCGCCAAGGAGCTCTCCGTCCGCACTCCCCAGGTATCGGCCGTCATCAGTCTCATTGGCGAGGGCTGCACGGTCCCCTTTATCAGCCGCTACCGGAAAGAGCGCACGGGAAGCCTGGACGAGGTCCAGGTCCGCGACTCCGCCCACCTCTTCGAGAGCTACAAGAACCTCGAGGAGCGCCGCCTTGAGGTGGTCCGGGGCATCTTTGCCCTGGGCAAGCTCGACGAGGCCCTCTTCAAGAGCCTCAAGAAGGCCGCAACCTTGGCGGAGATCGAGGATATCTGGCTTCCCTTCAAGAAGAAGAAAAAGACCCGGGGCATGCTCGCCCTGGAGCGGGGCCTTGAGCCCCTGGCCGAGGTCATGCTTTCAGGCGGCGACGCCGAGGTCGAGGAGGCGGCTCCTCGCTTTGTCCGGACTCCCGCGGAAGGGGAAGCGGCCGACTTGGCCGTTCCCACCCCCCGGGACGCCATCCAGGGCGCCATGGACATTATCGCCGAGCGCCTTTCCCAGGACCCGGACAGCCGGGCCGCGGTCAAGACCTTCTACCTCCGGGATGGCAAGCT
>JAKPBN010000030.1 GCA_029778945.1 Spirochaetota bacterium | reverse complement strand
TGCTTGCCGACCTTGGTAAAGGCCGCGATCGCCTTTTCCACATCCTGGGTGGAGTGGGCGGCGCTGAGCTGGACCCGGATCCTCGCCTTGCCCCGGGGGACGACGGGAAAGGTAAAGCCGATGACATAGATACCCTCCTCCAAGAGGGCCTCGGCCATCTTCATGGCCGTCTTCTCGTCGTAGAGCATCACCGGGCAGATGGGATGGACCCCGGGGCGGATATCGAAGCCCGCCTTGGTCATAGCCGCCCGGAAGAGCTTGGTGTTCTCCTCGAGCTTGTCCCGGAGGGCCGTGGAGGCGGAAAGCATCTCGAGGCACTTGAGGGTCCCCGCGGCGATCGTGGGGGAGAGGGTGTTGGAAAAGAGATAGGGCCTGGCCTTCTGGCGGAGGTACTCGACGATCTCCCTGCGGCCCGAGACACAGCCTCCCGCAGCCCCGCCCAGGGCCTTGCCAAAGGTCGTGTTGATGATGTCCACCCTGGACATCACGCCCTCGTGCTCGGGGCTGCCCCGGCCGGTCTTGCCCAGGAAGCCCGTGGCATGGGAGTCATCCACAAAGACCAGGGCGTTGTACTTGTCCGCAAGATCGCAGATATCCTTGAGCCTTGCGATGTCCCCGTCCATGGAAAATACCCCGTCGGTGGCGATCATGCGGATCCGGCAGCCGGCGGCCTCTTTGAGGCAGCGCTCGAGGCCCTTGGCGGCCTTGCCCGTGTCGGGGTCGGTTTCCTCCACATCCCGGAGGTCGGCGTGCTTGTAGATCCAGCGCTGGGCCTTGCAGAGCCTGATCCCGTCGATGATCGAGGCATGGTTCAGGGAGTCCGTGATGATCGCGCAGTCCTCGTCCAGGAGAGGCTCAAAGACCCCGCCGTTGGCGTCAAAGCAGGAGCTGAAGAGGATGGTGTCCTCGGTGCCCAGGAAGGCCGAGAGGGCGGCCTCGAGGCGCTTGTGGAGGTCCTGGGTGCCGCAGATAAAGCGGACGCTCGCAAGGCCATAGCCCCACTCGTCCAGGGCCTTGGCCGCCGCGGCCCGAATGCCCGGGTCGTTGGCCAGGCCCAGGTAGTTGTTGGCGCAGAAGTTGAGCACTTCCTTGCCGTCCTGCGTGCCTTTGGGCACGACCCTTATGGTCGCGCCCTGGGGCGTGGCGATCACCCGCTCGGACTTGTAGAGGCCCTCGGACCGGATCTGGGCAAGCTTGGTCTCGAGCTCGGACTTGAGTGCTCCATACATGGTGACTGTCCCCCTTTGATAGAAACGCCCCTTGGGCGGCGCAGGAATTATATATCCAATTGGCGGGAAGGGAAAAGCGGGAGGGTCGGGCCTTGGGGCCTGAAGGGAAGCCTAGGACGCCTGGATATAGGGGAAGTACTTGCGGTCCTCCAAAAAGAGGTGCTGGGAGACCACGTCGATCGCCAGGAAGCCCACGAGCTCATTGAAGGGCAAGTCCCCGGAGTCGAACTTCCCTGCCAGGGCCGTGGCCTTGGCCACAAGCTCGGTGTGGAGCATCCCATGGTCGGCGGCCCCCGGGAAGCCTGCCCGGGCAATGAGGACCTCCTCATCCCGGAAGTGGACGACGATGTCCTCCAGGAGGGAACCGAGGAGGACCCGGCACTCCTCTTTGGGCCGGCCGCCGACAAAAGCCGAGAGGATACGGTTGGAGGCCGAAAAGAGGCCCTGGTGCTGGCTGTCGATCACCTCGTCGCCGCACTCGTAGTTCAGGCTCCAGACAAGCTGGACTAGGCCAGGGGCGTTTCCAGGCCGGCCTTCCCGGTCTTCCTGGTTGTCCTCGCAGAGGGCCATCCGGTTCCGGCCGCCCTTTTTGGCCTGGTAGAGGGCAGAATCGGCCAGGCAGACTATCTCCTCCGGGCTAGCCACCGCCGAGGGGCAGATGCTGGCCACC
>JAKPBN010000487.1 GCA_029778945.1 Spirochaetota bacterium | reverse complement strand
GGCCGCCCCAGGAAGGCCGAATTATACATGTAGATGGACAGGATCTCCGTGATCCTGGAGGGCCCTCCCCCGGTCATCGCGAAGATGAGGGCAAAGCTGGACAGGGAGCCGGAGATCGCCAGGATGGCCGAGTTGACGATCGTGCCCGTAAGGGAGGGCAGGATTATGTAGCGCATGACCTGGGCCTCGTTCGCGCCGTCTATCTTGGCGGACTCGATGACCTGGGTGTCGATCTTCTGCATGTTAGCGAGAAAGAGGATGAGGTACATCCCCGTGTACATCCAGAGGATGACAAAGAGGATGGGGAGCATGGCCACATCGGGCTTGTTGAGGAAGTCAGGGCTCCAGCGGTGGACAAAGAGGTTGGTCAGGGCCTCGAGGACCTGGCCGTCCTGGCCGGGGCCATAGGAGAGGATGAGGTCCCTGAGCTCGGGTATGGGGTTCGTGAAAAGCGAGCGGCCCGCCTGGCCGGCCAGGTCGAGGACCCGGACCAGGGTCGCGTCCTGGACGTCGATGTGGCCGGAGCCTCCAAAGGCGGCCTGGAGCTGGAGGGCAAAGTCATGGCGGTAGACGCGGTTCATCACCTCGCCTATGGGCCCATTGGGGGAAAAGATGGTCTGCCAGAGGAGGCCCACCACGATGATGGAGATGATGTTGGGCACATAGAGAAGGCCCTGCCAGAAGCCGGGCCAGCGCACCAGTCTCCGGTAGATGACATAGGCAAAGACAAAGCCCAGGGGGAGCTGGCCCAGGACGGAGACGAGGACGATATAGAGGTTGTTCTTCAGGGCATTCCAGAACCAGGGATCGTGGAGGACCCGGGAATACTGGCTAAAGCCCGCGAAGCCCCAGGCCTCGCCGCCGAACATCTTGCCCCCGGAATAGTTGGACACCGAGAGCACGATGGAGAGGACGATGGGAAAGGCCATCACGAGGAGATAGACCAGGAAGGCCGGGAGGACCATGCCCCAGTAGGCTCGCTTCTCTTCCCGGTGGACTAGCTTCAGACCAGGCATTGCAACCTCAAGACACACAGGATCAAAAAAGGAAAGAGAATGTGCCACAGGGGCACTGAGGCACAGAGTTATAGGAAGATTCTGGGGTGCTGGAAGAGTAATGCATCAAGTATGCATGCCTTCCATGCTCATAAAACCCTTCTTTCCTCTGTGTCTCTGTGTCTAACGCTTCGCCTTCGGCTACGCTAGGCCTTCGGCCTGGCAATGCCAGGCCTCCGGCTCTGTGGCTTACTAATTATTAGCTATTTTTTCGTGGCCTGCCAGTCGGTGAAGGCCTTCTGGGTCTCGGCGGCGACCTGGGCGGGCTTCTTGGTCCCGTTGCCGATCGCGATGAGGCCGGCGTTGATCACGTTGTAGACCGCGGGGTCGAGGACGCCGTCCACGACATAGCAGGTCTTGCTGTTCTCGGCGTAGAAGGCGGGAACCATCTGGACGAGGGGCTCGACCTTGGCCTTGACGCCCTGGCGGGTGGGGACATAGGCGCCGGTCCCAAAGCGGATAGCCTGGACCTCGGGGGAGTAGAGGTACTTCATGAGGCGGACGGCGGCCTTCTCCTGCTCGGAGTCCGCGGGGATGGCGCCGTTGATGGCCCAGCCGGTGCCGGCCACGGCGGAGACCACGCCGGGGTTGGCCTCTCCGGGGATGGCGGGGAAGGGCAGGAGGACAAAGTCGCTCTCCTGGACCTTGGGGTCGATAAGGGCCTTGCCCGAGGCCTTGTCCGTGATATAGGCGCCGGTGTGCCAGTCGCCGTCGATGTTGATCGCGGCCTTGCCGGAGGCGAAGAGGCCAGGGCCCTCGCCATAGCCGACCTGGGTGTCCTCCCGGGAGAGGATGCCATCCTTGTAGAGGTTGTCGATCACCGTGAGGGAGTCGACAAAGGCCTTGTCCGTGAACTTGGCCTTGCCGGCGACCACGTCGTCAAAGAACTTGTCCCCGGCCATGCGGCCGGCCACGGTGGAGAAGAGGCAGGACTGCATGGGCCAGCCGTCCTTGTTGGGCAGCATGGCCACGGCGATGCCCTTGGCCTTGAGCTTCGGGACCATCTTCTTGAGGTCGGCGTAGGTCTTGGGGAGCTCGAAGCCGTTGTCGGCCAGGAGCTTCTTGTTGACGTACATCACCGAGGTGTAGGTGTAGGACTGGGGGAGCATGGCCATATAGCGGCCAAGCTGGTTGGCGGGGTTGGTGGCCGCGGCGGAGAAATCCTTGAGGTAGTCGGGCCCAAGGAGGCTGGCGAGGTCCTTGGCCAGGTGCTTCTCATGGATGATGGCCGAGCGGGAGCCGGGCCAGACATAGAAGACGTCGGGCAGGGTGCCGGCGGCGGCATAGGCCTGGAGCTTCTGGTGGTAGGGGTCGTTGAAGAGGACCTCGATGTCGAGCCTGATGTCCGGGTTGGCCTTCTGGAAATCCTTCCAGATCTGCACGTCCTCGTTGTAGCCGGCCTGGTCGGCCTGCTGGTAGTTGAGGACCTTGAGGGTGACCTTGGGCTTCTTGGCGCAGCCGCCGAGGAGAAGGCCCGCCGCCACGAGGGCAGCGAGAAGGGCGAAAGCGATCTTTCTCTGCTTCATTCCGAGATTCCTCCTAGAAAAGAATTGCGAGCTTGTGGACCCCTGGAAGGCCGAGGCCATCCTCAGCCGCCCAGGGGCCCTTGGAACCATGATCCTAGGCCCCCCCTGCCGCGGCCTTTCCACCCAGGCCCGGGAGGAGGCGCTCGGCCACGAGGCGATCCAGCATCATCCCCGCGGCCCCATAGGCCACGGCCCGGCCCTTGAGACTCGAGTAGCGGATATCCACGTCCTTGGGGGAGGGGTACATCCAGTTTTCCTCCAGGCAGGTCCTGAGGAGGGCGGGAAAGTCCGCGAAGAGCTCCTCGATGTCGCCTCCGACATAGACCCGGTCAAAGTCCATCGTGTTGACGAGCATGGCCATGTTGCGGGCCAGCTCCTCCATCGCCGCGGCCAGGACCCGGGGATCCCGGTCCATCCGCCGGAGCTCGTCCATGGGAAGGGAGAACTGGAGGTCCCCCCGGCCCTTGCAGAAGGTTGAGCGGAACTCCCCGGCGTTGCCGTGGGAGCCCGAGTAGACCTTGCCCCCATGGACAACCCCAAAGCCCACCCCGATGCCGCCATAGGTCCCCAGGGAGGTCGTGTCCTGGCGGTATTCCACCAGGGCAAAGAGGAAGTCCCGGAGCTCCTCGGAGCGGTTAAAGGCCAGCTCGCCCCAGGCGCAGCAGTTGGCGTCGTTTTCCACAAAGCAGGGCATGGGGAGGCGCGAGGCCACGGTCTTGCCAAAGTCCAGGGGCTCCCGGATGCCCAGGGGGACGGAATAGCGGATCCGGCTGGACTTGAGATCCACGAGGCCGCCCAGGCCCACACCCACGCCCAGGAGGGGGCCCGGGCCGGGACAGAGCTCCCTCGTGGCCCGGTCCACGATATCCAGGATGGTCGAGGCGAAGCTGTCCTTGTTGATCGAGGCTGGGCCCTGGAGCTCCCCCAGGATCTCCCCGGACAGATCGACCGCCAAGGCGTGAAAGCCCCCGACCTGGAGCTCGATGCCGATGATGCGGCCAAAGTTCTTGCGGACCGCCAGGCCTATGGGGCGGCGCCCTCCCCGGCTCGAGGCCTCGCCGGCCTCGGTTTCGGCCACCAGGCCTAGATCGATCAGGCGATTGACCTGGTTGGTCACCGTGGACTTGTCGAGGCCCAGCTTGTCGGCTATCTCAACCCGGCTGATATTGGGGCTCCGCCAGACGCATCGAAAGATGCGCGAAGCCGATCTCAGGCCTAGGTCTCTGGTTCCCGCCACGTCGCTCTCCCTGGTTGGTTGATCTTTTCAACCAATCATGGTATAGCACGGGTATACTGGACCGTCAATCTGGATTTAGCCACGAAAAAGACCGAATATGCCTGGGATGTCCCAAGGAGGCAGGAATGGAAAGGCTCGGACTCGAAGGCGATTGGAGACTTCTGCGGGTCAAGGACGGCTCCCAGCGCCCTATGCAGGTCCCCGGGGACATCCTCAGCGCCCTCCTCGCCGCCGGAGAGATCCCCGACCCCTATGCCGGGCGCAACGAGCTTGAGCTCCAGTGGATAGGCCGGGAGGACTGGCGTCTCGAGAGGGATTTTGACCTGGATCCGAGCTTCCTCGACTGCGAGGAAGCCCTCCTGGAGGCCCTCGTCCTCGACACCGTGGCCACCATCGAGCTCAACGGCTCCCTCCTGGGTGAGGGCCGCAACATGTTCTTCCCCTTCCGGGCCGACGCCCGCCCCCTCCTCAGGGCAGGGAAAAACACGATCGCCGTCACGATCGCCTCCCCGGAAAAGGCCGCCGCCGAAGCCGCCGCCCGCCTCCCCTACCCCATCCCCTATTCCCAGTACCCCGTCACCTCCCCCCACCGCAACCTCCTCAGGAAGGCCCAGTTTATGGGCGGCTGGGATTGGGGTCCCTGCCTGATGACCGGGGGGATCTACGACGGAATCAGCCTGACCGCCCACAATGGTCCTCGGTTCGACTACCTGGGCACCCGGATGACCCGCCGGGGGCCCGGGGCGTGGAAGCTGGAGGTCCAGGTCGACCTGGTCGGGCCGGCAAACCCCAAAAAAGGGGGACAGAGCTCGGGAAAGGCCATCCTCGAGGCGAGCCTAGCCGGGAAAACGGCCAGCCTGGCCTTGGAGCCCCCCCGGGCAGCCTCCCGGGTACAGAGCTGCCTACTCACCCTCGAGCTTGAGGGGATCGAGGACTGGAACCCCGCGGGCTATGGAAGCCAGGCCCTCTATGACTTGAAAGTCAGGCTCCTCCGGCCACAGGCGGGATCCGGGGAAAGGGAAGCCGGAACAGGACCGGGGACAGAGCTCCTCTGGACCCAGAAAAAGCGCCTGGGCTTCCGCAGCCTCGAGGTCGTGGCCGAGGAGGACGCCTGGGGCAAGTCGATGAAGTTCCGGGTCAACGGCCGGGAGATCTTTGCCAAGGGCGCCAACTGGATCCCGGCGGACTCCCTGCCCTCCCGCTGGACCAGGGCCCGCCTCGCCGACCTCCTCGGCTCGGCCCGGGCGGCGAACATGAACATGCTCAGGGTCTGGGGAGGGGGCCGCTACGAGAGCGAGGACTTCTACGGCCTTTGCGACGAGCTCGGGATCCTCCTTTGGCAGGACTGCATGTTCTCCTGCGCCCTCTACCCCTCGAGCCCGGACTTCCTGGCCGGAGTGGAGGCCGAGATCACCCACCAGGTCAGGCGCCTCAAGGACCATCCGAGCCTGGCCCTCTGGTGCGGCAACAACGAGGCCCTGGGGGCCATCACCTGGTACGAGGAGAGCAAGGACAGCCCCGAGCGCTATCTCGAGGACTATGAGCGCCTCAACGAGGGGGTCCTGGGCCGGGTGATCCGCGCCCTCGACCCGGACCGGACCTGGTGGCCCTCTTCTCCATCGGCGGGGCCGGGGGACTTCTCGGACAACTGGCACTCGGACAGCCGGGGGGACATGCACTACTGGACGGTCTGGCACGAGGGCAGGCCCTTCTCCGCCTACCTCGAGGTCGAGCCCCGCTTCTGCTCGGAGTTCGGCTTCCAGTCCCTGCCCTCCCCCAGGATAGTGGCAAGTTATGCGAAACCTAAAGACCGGGACTTCTCGAGCCCCGTGATGGAGGCCCACCAGCGCCATCCCCGGGGCAACAGCCTGATCCTGGAGACCATGGGGCGCTATTTCCGCCGGCCCCGGGGCTTCGCCGAGACCCTCTACCTCTCCCAGGTCCAGCAGGCCCTGGCCATCCGGACGGCGGTGGAATTCTGGAGAAGCCTCCGGCCCCGCTGCATGGGGACCCTCTACTGGCAGCTGAACGATGTCTGGCCCGTGGCCTCCTGGTCGAGCCTCGAGTACGACGGGGGCTGGAAGCTCCTCCACCATGAGGCCAGGAGGTTCTACGAGGACCTCCACCTGGCCCTGATCATGAGGGACGGCTCCCTTGCCGCGGTGCTGATCAACGACAGGGCCGAGGCCCTCGAGGGGGAGCTCAGGCTGGCCTTGAAGGCCTTTGACGGGCGGAGTCTCTGGGAGGAGGGCCTCGAGGCCAGGGTCGGCGCCGACTCGGTGGCCCGGCCCTGGAGTAGGAGGCTCGAGGGGGAGGGCCTCCTGGGAAGCGGCCTCGCCCTGGGCCCCGGGCAGGCCTTCCTCGAGGCCAGCTTCACGGCCCGCGCCTCCGGGGGCCGGGTCGAGCGGCGCCTGGCCCGGGCCTTCCTGGCCGAGCCCAAAACCGCCACCCTGGCTCCCTCGGGCCTCGAGTTCCGGGTCAAGGACGGGCCCGAGGGCCCCCGGATCCACCTGCGGGCCGCGGCCCCGGCTTTTTTCGTGGCCCTCGAGCTCGACCCGGAATCGCCCATGGCGGGGCGCTTTTCCGACTCGGGCTTTGACCTGGGGGCCGGGGAGGAGGCCCTGGTGGACTTCCGGCCCGCCCCGGGAAGTCCCATGCCCTCGGCGGCCGATCTGGCCCGGGCCCTGCGGCTCAGGGACCTCTGGTCTAGCTGCGCCTAGGACTTAAGCCTTGCCGCCAGGGCCGCGAGCTCGGTCCCCAGCTGGACGACGTCGTGGCCGGAGGCGAACTTGAGGCAGACCCCCGAGGGCCTGCGCACTTTCTCAACCCAGGCCGGGGGTATGACCCCGTAGCCCTGGCGTGCGCCGGACAGGGCGCCCACGAGGGCGGCTATCGTGTCCGCGTCGCGGCCAAAGTTGCTCGCCCAGAACATGCCCTTGCGGAAGTCCCCTCCGGTGAGGAGGAAGACCCCCAGGGCCTGGGGTATGGCCTCGGGGCTGATCGAGTGCCGGGGAGTCCAGAAATCCTTGTGGAGGCCGGCCCAGGCCTCCTCGATCGTGGGCTTTGCGGCCACAAGGTCGAGCATCCTGGCCATGGTCACCCCAAGCCAGGAATCGGCCGGGATGTGGCGCATGGCCCCCGCCACGGCCTCGACCGCCGAGGCTCCATCCATGCAGAGCCTCACCGCGACGGCGCAGGCCACGGCGGCGTAGATGCCGTCGTCATAGTGGCTGATGCTCGCCTCGAGGGCCGCGAGCTCGGCCGCGTGGGCCTCGTCCCTGGCCACAATGCCCACGGGAGCTATGCGCATGGCGGCCCCGTCGTCGATGTTGAGGGTGTTGTAGCGGCCCGAGAGGGGCGGCAGGAGGCCCCGCCGCAGGTTCTCCACGGCCCCGTAGAGGGGGACCCCGCCGCGGTCAAAGAGGCCGCCCTGGTCGAGGATGCGCCGCCTCCAGGAGTCCACCAGGGCCTCGGTGCTCAGCCTGCCCTGGCAGTCGAGGAGGGTCACCGCGGTGAGGACGGCAAACTCGGTGTCGTCGGTGCTCTTGGCCCCGTCATACATGTCGTCCACGATGCCATAGCGGTCCCGGAAGGCCTGGTTGCGCCCAACGTCTCCCATCGCGTCCCCGCAGGCCAGGCCGGCCATGCATCCCTTGGCCCTGGACTCGTAACTCAAAACCTCGTTCATGGCACCATCCTTTCCTTGGATCAATTCTGACCTGGCTCTAGCTCGCGCACGACATCTAGGACGCTTCCGTCCCGCCACTCCACAAGGGCAACGACCCTGTCCCCAAAGCGGGGCTCGTCGGGCACTCCGGTTATGGCCCTGACCTCCTCCAGGAGGCGGGACATCTCCACCACGGGGAGGCCGGCCCCAAGGGCCAGCTCACGCAGGTCCTCCCGCCGGGGGTTTATGGCGATCCCCCTCTCGGTCACCACGGCGTCGACCACCTCGCCCGGGCAGGACACGGTGGTCACCCTCTCCCTCACGATGGGTATCCGCTTGCGGAAGGAGGGTACGGTCACGATGCAGCAGGAGGCCGAGGCCGCGGCGTCCTGGTGGCCCCCGATCCCGTGGAGAAGGCGGCCATCCGAGTGGGTGTTCACATTCACGTTAAAGTCGAGGTCGACCTCGGTGGCCCCCAGGACCGCGAGGTCGAGCATGGAGGCCACGCAGCCCGCGCCCTGGGGCCCATAGGAGGTAAAGGGCGTGGACTCGATGTGCCGGGGATTGTCCCGGCAGGAGCGCACCGCCTCGAGGTCAAAACTTTGGAGGTCGATGATGGAGCCGAGGATTCCCTCCTCGAGCATACCCACGAGGAGGCCCGTGGCCCCGCCATGGGCAAAGGAGGCCTTGATGCCCCGGGCCCGCATCAGCCTGCCTAGGCTCGCCACCGTGGCCAGGGAGATCCCCCCCGCCCCGGCCTGGAAGGAAAAGCCCTCGTGGAGGACCCCCGTGGCCTCGGCGAAGGCGGCCGCCAGGTCGGCGATGAGGAGCTGGGTGGGGCTTCGGGTGAGCCTCGTCGTTCCCGAGGCTATCCGCGAGGGATCGCCAATGGATTCTACCACGAGGACCTGGTCCACCCGCCCACCCTGGATCGACCAGGGGCTGCAGGGAAAGGGCACGAGGCCATCGGTGACCACGAGGACCTGGCGGGCGTAGAGGGAGTCGGGGACGGGATAGGTCAAGGGTCCGCAGGCCGAGCGGCCGTGGATCCCGTTGGCGTTGCCAAAGGGGTCGGCGCAGGGGGCGGCGATGATGGCCAGGTCTATGGGGAGGTCCCCGGCCTCTATGGCCCGGCCGCGTCCGCCATGGGAGCGGAGGACGGAGACGCCCCTCATGGCCCCCCGGGTGCAGGCCGCGCCCACGGCCCCGTTCATCGAGCCCTCGACCCGGGCTATGGCCCCGGACTCGATCAGGGGCACAAGGCTGTCATGGACCGGAAAAAGGGCCGTGGGAGCTATCACGAGATCGCCTATCCCTCGAGCCACAATGTGCGCTATCGCCTCATTCACCACCGTGTCGCCGTCCCTTAGGTGGTGGTGAAAGGAGATGGTCATCCCGTCGTGGAGCTCGAGGCGATCCAGGGCCTCGTCCCAGGTATGGCAGAGCTTGGAGGGCCTGCCCCTGGCCGTGGCCGACCGGGCCATCGGCCCCGGTCCCCTGGCCCCGGGGCCAGAGAAGGCCGTGGCGTAGGGCCGAAAGGCCCGGCCATCTATTGAGGAGGGAATGGCCCTGCCTAGGGAATTCGCGGTCCCGCTGATATTGCTCATGCCTTGTTCCTGCCTAGGGATCCGGCCATGGCCAGGACCCGCCTGGCCCGGGCCGCGACCGGGGCGTCTATCATAAGCCCATCGAGGGAAGCCACGCCGCGCCCCTCGGCCTCGGCCCTCGCAAGGGCCTCCACCACCCTCCTCGCCCCGGCGATCTCGGCCGGGCTGGGTGAGAAGACGCGATGCACAGTTTCGATCTGGCCGGGGTGGAGGATGCCCTTGCCCTGGAAGCCCAGGGCCCTGGCCCGACGGGCCGAGGCCTCAAGTCCTGCCTCGTCCTCGATCCGGGAAAAGACCGAGTCCTGGGCCTCGATGCCCGCCGCCCGCGCGGCCAGGACCACCAGGCCCCGGGCCACGGCGGTCTCCTCCTCGGCGGGGCCGGCCTCGACCCCCAGGTCCCGGCGGTAGTCCTCGGCCCCAAAGCAGAGGGCCACGTTGCGCGGACTCGCGGCGGCGATCTGGGTGGCCCGGCTGAGGCCCACGGCCGTCTCCACGAGGGGCATAAAGAGAATGCCCCCCTCAGGAAGGCCGGCCTGGGCCTCGAGGCGGCCGACTTCCCTGTCCCAGGCCCGGACATCCTCGGCGGACTCGCACTTGGGCAGGACGAGGACCTCTGGCCTGACCGGCACGAGCTCCGCAAGATCGGCCAGTCCCGCCGGAGAGGCCAGGGGATTGACCCTGACGGCTATCTCGGAATCGCGAAGGAAAGAGCGATGACAGGCCAGGAGGCGCCTGAGGTGTATCCTCGCCTCGGTCTTACGGTCCAGGGCCACCGAGTCCTCCAGGTCGAGGAGGATGCAGTCGGCGCGGAAAAGCCCCGAGTTGATGGCCAACTCGGGCTGGTTGCCCGGTATATAGAGGCGCGAGCGCCTGGGCCGGGACTTCCGGTCCGCCAGGACCTCGGGGCTGAGCTGAGGGCAAGACCGAGGGCCGGAGGGAACGCCGTGGAGCGGAGCCTGGAGGCCCCCGGCCCTCAGGGCCGCCTCAACCCTGGCGGCCACCACATAGTCCAGGGCCCCGTCATCGAAGATGGACAGCTCGCCCCCTGCCCCAAGGCGATGGGCCTCGGCGGCCGCGGTCTCCCGGATAAGCCGCCCGAAAAGGGGGGCTACGGACGACTCAAGGCAGAGCCTTAGCCCGTCCTTGCCGGGCCGCCAGGAGACGAGGCAGTCACCCTTGGACCGGGTGCCGGCGGAAAAGCTGGCGCCCCCGCCCGGCGACTCCTCCATCAAAGCTCCTCCACCTGGAAAGGCCCATAGAGGGCCCGGGCAGGACCAAGGCAGCCGCAGCCCACCATGCCCTCGGCATGGGCCTGGTCCCTAGCCTCCAGGACGGGCTTGCCGTCCAGGGCGAGGACAAGCCTGTCCCCGATCGCCTCGAAGGAAAGCTCGTAGTCCCCACCCAAGGCCCAGGCACAGGGTCCCTCGGCCAGGCGCGTGACGCCAAAATCCTTGCGGTAGATGGCGACCCGGCCAGGGGCATCGAAACCGGCAAAGTAGCCGCTCATCGCGCCCTTGCATCGCAGACCCAGAAGGTGGCTGTGGCCAGCCAGTGGGCTGAGCCTGGCCTTGATCCTCTGGTCCCCCACCCCATGGCCGCCCGTATAGGAGGCCGCGGCCTCGTGGCTCATGAGGCGCAGGCGTCCGCCCTCGAGGGCCCAGGAGCCGTGGTCATGGGAAAAGGGCGTCACGCAGCCAAAGTCGACGGACTGGCGAGCCATATCAATCGTATAACGCGCCTTACCGCCTATATGGAAGCTGTCCACGAGGAGGCGGCCCGAGTCCCGCTTGCCGGCCCCGGTAAAGCCCATGATCCTGAGCCCCAGCTCGTCGACCTGGGCGCCGCCGACCTCGGGCACGGTGAATTCCAGGACCTGGACATCCCCGGGCCGGGGGAAGACCATGGCCGAGGCGGGAATTATCGCGCCGGTGGCGCTGGACCGGGCATAGCCTTCGACCCCGATCTTCTGGCCCTCCCAGCTCTCGAGGCGGAAGACGATGCGGACCTCCATCCCCGGCCTGACGGTGGGGGCGAAGGTCGGGCTGTAGCGCTCATCGTCAAAGTCCGATCTCTTGTAGTAGGGCTTGTAGAAGAGGGTGCCCGTGGCCTCCCGGAGGAGGCGGTCGAAGCGGAACTCCAGGGCGTTTCCGCCATCCGAGCCCTCCCCCGGCCGATGGACGACGGCAAAGTTGGCCGGATCCGATACGCGGAGGTTGTGGGTCGAGCCCGGGAGGGCGAAGTCAAAGTTGAAGGCCCTTTCCCCATCCCCCGAGGCCAGGGCGGCGGCCAGGCCGGAAGGGACGGCCTCACCGGCCAGGCGATAGCCCACGGCGGCAAGGCGGCGGCAAAAGGTGGGAATATCGAGGATATTGAGGCTGCCGGAGATGCCCGACAGGACTATTCCATCGTTGATGGGATCCCGGTAATGCGCCGGAATCGATGACAGGCCGTAGAGGACCCCGGCGATGCAGCCCACGTTGCCGGCATTGCAGTCCGTGTCCCAGCCGCACATGGTGGCGATCTCCACGGTCCGGGCAAAGCTGCCCTCGCCGTAGAGGAGGGCGAGGACGCAGACCCCGGCGTTGGGGATCATGTGGCAGAGGCCGGGGTAGCGGTCGTAGCCCCATTCGGCGATCAGGTATTCCTGGCAGGCCCGCCAATCCCCGGGGGCCTTGGCGTGAAAGGCGATCACGGCCTTGGCCACCGCCTCGTAGGTCGAGCCTGGAGTCAGCTGGGCCAGGCCTTTCTGGACCACGGAGGCGACCGTCTGCTCTTCAAAGGCGGCGGCGATGCAGGCAGCGATAAAGCGGGCGCCCTCGAGGCCATCCCCGTCGTGGGAGACCGAGGCGGCGGTGGCCGCATAGTGGGCGGCCTTGTCGGGCCGGCGGGGCCAGACGAGGCCCCAGGTGTCGATAAAGATCTGGCCGCCGATCTGCTCGGCGACCACGGCCCCGTTGCGCGCGATGGAGCCGGACTCGGGGGCATGGATGCCCGACTTGATGTTGAGGTAGGCCGTGTGCTCGGTCGAGCGGCCATAGCCCCCCCACCAGAACATGCCCACCCCTTCCCGGCTGTACTCGAGCCAGGCCTTCTCCACATCGAGGGGCCTGAGCTCAGCCGTCGGATCCCCCTCGAGGAGGGGGCGGACAAAGAAGACCGGTCCATTGGCGTCGTCATCGGCGGCGAAATTGCGCCAGGGCTTGAGATAGCCCTTCACGTCCCCGTAGATCTCCCGGATCCGCTCGTAGGTCCAGATGGCAGGCTCGACGGGGGCGCCAAGCCTGATGCCCACGTTCTTGCCAAGGAAACCCGCATACACTCGCTCGAGATAGTCCGCCTGGATGGCCATGTCAACTCCATAATCCGACAATTAGTACAAAATGATAAAAAGGGAAAATGCAACCACAGAGACACAGAGTTTAGCCACAGAGGACACAGGGAGGATTGATGAAAGCTAAGTCTGGAAAGGGTGATCTCACCTCATCCTAACTCTCAACATAAAATCCTTCTCTTCCTATTCTCCCTTCTGTGTCTCTGTGTCTCTGTGCCTCTGTGGCTCCGTAGCTAGATGTCTTCTCTCTACTTGAGGACGGTGTTGGCGTACTTGGTCACGTCGACGCCGCCGGCCTTGTTCCACTTGTCGACAAACTCGTCGAAGGCGGAGATGGGCTTCTTGCCGGTCACGATGTCCGCCACATACTCCTTGTAGAGGTTGGTCATGGCGTCCCAGTTGGTCACATACTGCTCGGGCATGAGGAAGTTGTGGTCCGGGAGCATGTACTTCTTGGCCAGGGCTCCGGCGTCGATCGCCGACTTGTTCATGATGGGCCTGGAGAGGGGCTTGTCGGGGTTAAAGCCATTGAGGGAGTCCCCGAACCAGCCGATGGGCCACTCAGGATACTTGTCGGTGAGGACGTACTGCTTGCCGTCGTCGATGGAGTGGACGCCGGGGATGCCGAGCTTGGCGAGCTTGAGGCCCGCGGGGCTCCACATGAAGTCGAGGATGGCGAAGGCCTGGGCCTTGACCTTCGAGGTCGAGGAGATCGCGAAGCCCCGGGGCTCCTTGGTCACATCCACAAAGGGCGTGAGGCCCTGGGCCTTGCCCTTGGCGGGGGGGAGGGCCACGATGTCCGTGCCCTGGGCCTTCTGCATCTTGTTCGCGTAGACGTCGACCGAGCCGGGGGCCACGCCGGGGATGACTCCCGCCTTGCCCTCATAGAAGACCTGCTCCTTGGAGTCCCACTTCTTGGTCAGGTACTCAGGATCCAGGAGGCCTTCCTTGTAGAGCTTGGCGTAGAACTCGAGCTTGGCCTTCTCGCTGGCCGAGACCCTGGCATAGGCCCACTTGCCGTCGGCGCCCTTCATCCAGGTGGAGGTGTTGCCAAAGGCCCCGTCGAATATGGCGTCGAGCTCCTCGACGCCGTTGGTGGCGCCGGTGATGGAGATGCCGAATTTGGCGCCCTTCTTGGCGACCAGGTCCTTGAAGAGGGCATACCAGGTGTCGACCGTGGGGTTGGCCTGGACGGCCTTGGCCGAGGGGAGGGACTCGAACCAGTCCTTCCTCATCACGGGAGCCCTGACCCTGGGGGGGGCCAGCCAGAGGAGGTAGGGGTAGTTGGCGAGCCGGGTGGCGCTGTGGGCGTCCATGAGGCTCTTGATGTACTTGGACTTGGCGACATAGGGAGTCAGGTCCTCGAGGACCCCCTGGGAGGAGAGCTTGTCATCCCCGCCCTGGAAGTAGATGAGGTCGGGGATGTCCCCGGACATGACCATGAGGGCGACCTTCTGGGCATAGTCGCCCGCCGGGGTCTTGAGGACCTCGATCTTGACCGGGGTGCCGGCGGCGGCCATCCCCTTCTCGACCAGGTCGATAAAGGCGGCGATGTTGGGATCGGCGTCAAAATCCTTCATCAGGAAACGGACCTTGGGCTGGGCCGAGAGTCCGCCCAGGCATGCCAGGGCAAAGACCAGAACCAGGACCGCGCAGGCGAATCTTCGCATCTTCACGGGTGACCTCCTCGCTATTCCTTGACTCCACCCTCCATGACCCCGCGAGTGTAGTACTTCAGGATCAGGGGATAGAGCATGAGCACCGGTATAATGGAGACAATTATCGTCCCCGCCCTCAGGGCGGCGTAGCTTAAGCGGGCGGCTTCGTCATAGCTGTACAGGGTTCCCGCGCCGATGAGGGCCGAGGTGTCGTCCAGGACCACGAACTGGCGCAGGATGAGCTGGAGGGGATACTTGTTGGGGTCGTTCAGGTAGATGCTCGCCCGGAAATACTCGTTCCAATGCATAACACCGTAGAATAGGGCGAGGGTCGCCATGGCCGACTTGGAGAGGGGCAGCATGATTTTTCGGAGAATGGTCCCATGGCCGGCCCCGTCTACCCGGGCGGCCTCGATGAAGGAGGGAGGGACCTCCTCGAAGAAGCGCATGAGGATGATCAGATAGTAGACGTTGACGGCCTTGTAGAGGATGACGGCCCACATGGAGTTCATGAGGCCGACCTTCTTGACCACGAGGTACTCCGGGACTATCCCGGGCTCGAAGACCATGATGACGATGACGATGAGCATGAACAGGCGCTTCCCGGGCAGGCCGGGGCGGGTCAGGGCGTAGGCGGCCATGGCCGTGGCCGCGAGGTTGATCAGCGTGCCCACCACGGTGATGAAGACCGAGTTGAGGATGGACTGCATGAAGAAGCGGTTGGCGGCCAGGACCTTGTAGACGATGAGGGAGAAGCCCTTGGGGAGGACATCCAGGCCCGACAACTCCGGCACCCGCCTCGGGTCGGAGAGGGAGAGGGCGAGGAGGTTGAGGATGGGGACGAGGATGATCGCCGCTATGGCCAGGAGGATAACCATGATAAGGGCCCGGAAGACCCTGTCCCCGAGGGAAGCTCTCACGCGGCGGCCCATCACCAAAGCCCCTTTCCCGTGGTCTTCTTGGCCGCGACATGGGTGGACAGGATGAGGATGAGTCCGATGACGCCTTTGAAGAGGCTGGCCGCCGTGGATACGGAGTACTGCATATTGACGAGTCCTATCCTATAGACATAGGTATCGAGGATGTCGACCACGCTGATCACGGAGTCGTTCATCATGTTGAAGACCTGGTCGAAGCCGGCGTTCATGAAGAAGCCCAGGTTGAGGATGAAGACCGTCACCATCGTGGGGACGAGCTCGGGCAGGGTGATATAGAGCATCTTCTGGGGCGCCGAGGCCCCATCCATCTCGGCCGACTCGTAGAGGCTGGGGCTGATCCGCATGAGGGCGGCCAGATAGATGATGGAGTCCCAGCCCAGGCTCCTCCAGGTCTCCGAGGCGAAGAGGACCCAGCGGATGTGGGCCTTGCTCGTCATGAAGTCCAGGGGCGGCAGGCCCAGGAAGCCCCGGGCCTGGTTGGCCCCGCCCGTGGTGGGAGAGAGGAAGGCGATCCAGATCCCCGCTATGGCGACCCAGGACAGGAAGTGCGGCAGGTAGGCCACGGCCTGGGTGAGCTTGCGCAAGGCCCCGACCCTGACTTCGTTGACCATGAGGGCGAAGATGATGGGCAAGGGAAAGAAGAGGATGATCTTCATCGCCGAGAGGATGAGGGTGTTGGCGAGGACCGTGTAGAAGGCCGGGGAGGAAAAGAGGATGCCAAAGTGCTTGAGTCCCACGAACTTGCTGGGCCCCACGAGGCGGAAGTCCTGGAAGGCCATCTTCATCCCCAGGATGGGGAGGATATGGAAGACCGTAAAATAGCAGAGGGCGGGGATGAGGAGGACATAGAGGAACCAGTCCCGGCCTATCCGGGACAGGAGGCCCGGCCCTTTTCGTATTCTTGCCGCGGCTATCATGCCCCTGCCTCCCTTGCGCTTCCAGTCCTGTCGGCTACGCTCTCCCTGACCACCAGCTCCCCCGGGTAAAGCCTCGACCGGGCCGGGAGCTCGGGGTTTCCCAAGCGCTCCAGGAGAAGGTCCACCGCCGTGGTCCCGATCAAGGACCGGGGCTTGCGGATTGTGGTGAGCCCCGGCCGGCAATGGGCCGCCGCGGGGATGTCGTCCATGCCCACGATCGAGATGTCCCGGCCCGGGACGACCCCTGCCTCGAGGAAGGCCGCGATGGCCGAGACGGCCAAAAGGTCGTTGCCGCAGAGGATGGAGTCCACCTTGGCCCTCCAGTCCGGCAGGGCCAGGACCTCCCGGACAAGGTCCCTGCCGCCCTCCTCGGAGAGCTTGACCGAGAAGGCCAGGCCCGAGCCTGGGGCCAGGCCGCGCTCGGCCAGGAAGTCCGCGTGGGTCTTCCGGCGCAGGGAAAGGAAGCGCTCGCTCCCATGCTCGGTGGTCGCTATGGCTATGCGCCGGTGTCCCGTGTCCCAGAGATAGTCCAGGGCCGTGCGGGTCGCCACCCGGGTATCGGTGCCCGTGGTGTCTATGTCCTGGACCAGGGCCCGCTCGCCTATCAGGACGGCGGGGAGGCCCATGTCTGAGATGGCCGCGATATTGTCGGTCACGCTGTTGAGGATCAGGCCGTCAAAGCGCCGGGACCGGGCCAGCTCGTAGTACCGGGACTCCCTCTGCTCGCTCCAGTCGGTGTTGCCCACGACGACGGAATAGCCCGAGTCCTCGAGCCTGTCCTGGGCCGCCCGGGCCATCTCGGACCAGAAGGGATTGGCGATATCCGGCACCATGAGGAGGATGAGATTGCTGCGCTGGGTGCGGAAGCCCGCGGCCAGGTCGTTGCGGGTATAGCCCAGCTCCTTGATGGCGGCGTTGACCGCGTCCAGGGCCTTGGGGCTCACCGAGCCCCCCCGGTCGCTGATGACCCGGGAGACGGTGGACTTCGAGACCCCGGCGAGGCGGGCGACTTCGATAATGCTGATCGTTGGTTTCATGCCGTTTATTGGGAACGTTCCCAAAAAAAGAATACCACGACTTGGCCATTTCCGCAAGCGAATTTGGGAACGTTCCCTATCAAAGCAAAAAAAGGAGAGGGGCCTGAGCCCCCCTCCCCTATTCAGCGCGCCAGGCCTAGGACTCGGGCAGGAGCCTCACCAGGGCCTCGTTGAAGGACACGGACACCCGGGCGCCCTCGGGCCAGACCTTCTTCTCCGCGGGATCGTCGATCTGGACGAGGACCTCCCCATAGGCCGTCGTGACAAAGGACTCGACGCTAGAGCCAAGGTAGACGTTGGCCGAAACCACCCCATCGGCGATCCCTGCCCCGGCCTCGCCCAGGCGGAGGGACTCCGGCCGGGCCATGAGGCAGGCCGGGGATCCCGGGCTCACGGCGGCCGCGCGCTTGCGGGCCCTCACCTTCTTGCCCTCCAGGGTGCAGATGGCGTAGTCGCCCTCGGGCCCCTCGTAGGTCACGGGAAAGAAGGCCACCTTGCCCACAAAGCCCGCGACGAATTTCGAGTCCGGGTCCTCGTAGATCGACGAGGGGGGACCCATCTGCTCGATCACCCCTCCGCGCATCACGATGACCCGGTC
Source organism: Spirochaetota bacterium (assembly GCA_029778945.1). GTDB lineage: Bacteria > Spirochaetota > Spirochaetia > Treponematales > Rectinemataceae > JANYKC01. Next base: position 33,629 of record JAKPBN010000487.1, on the reverse strand, counting down.
CGAGAGGCTCATCGCCTCGACCCGGTCGTGGGTCACATAGATGGCCGTGATGCCCAGGGCCTTCTGGATCTTCCGGATCTCCACGCGCATCTGCTCCCGCAGCAGGGCATCGAGGTTGGAGAGAGGCTCGTCCAGGAGGAGGACCTTGGGCTCGACCACCAGGCTCCGGGCCAGGGCGACCCGCTGCTGCTGGCCGCCGGAAAGGCGGGAGGGGGCGCGCAGGGCCAGGTCGGTCAGGCCCACCAGGGCCAGGGCCTCCTCGACCCGGCGCTTGAGCTCGGCCTGCTCGACCTTCCTCACCCGGAGGCCATAGGCCACATTGTCAAAGACGTTGAGGTGGGGAAAGAGGCCGTAGGACTGGAAGACCGTCGCCGTGGCGCGGCCGTTGGGGGGGAGGAAGGTCACGTCCTCCCCGCCGATGGAGATCTTGCCCCGGGTGGGAAGCTCAAAGCCCCCCACCATGCGCAGGGTGGTCGTCTTGCCGCAGCCGGAAGGGCCAAGGAGGGTGACGAGCTCCCCGGGGCTCACCTCAAAGTCGGCCCCATTGACGGCGGCCACCTCGGTCTTGGTCTTGGGATCCCGGAATATCTTGGTCACCTGCTCGAGGCGCACGGGCACGGATTTGTCTCTCATGGTCACTACCTCTCTCACTGGATCGTGATGGTCTTTTCGAGATTCTCGCTCTGCCGGAGGAAGAGCCGCATGAGGCCAAAGACGGCCAGGACGATGATGATGAGGGTCGTGGCGAGGACGCTCGCCAGGCCAAAGCGGATATTCTCCGAGAAGTTGTAGATCTGGATCGTGATGTGGTACCAGCGGGCGCTGATCAGGAAGATGATCGCCGAGACCGCCGTCATGGAGCGCACGAAGGTGTAGGACATGGAGGAGATAAAGGCCGGCCTGATCAGGGGCATCACGACGGTTCGGAAGACCGTGGCCTGGTCGGCCCCCAGGTCGGAGGCCGCCTCCTCGATGGAGGGGTCGATCTGGCGCAGGGTGGCCACCCCGTTCTCCAGGCCCACGGGAAGCTCCCGGACCACGTAGTTGACCACGAGGATGGCCGCGGTGCCCACGAGGAGGATCGGTTGCTTGTTGAAGGCCAGGATGTAGCTGATGCCCAGGAGGGTGCCCGGGATGGCGAAGGGGGTCATCACCAGGGCCTCGAGGAATCTCTTGCCCGGGAATTTCTTCCTCACCACGAGGACGGCGGCGACCATGGACAGGATGCCCGCTATCGGCGTGGCTATGGCCGAGAGAAGCAGGGTCGAGAAGAGGGCGTCCTTGCCCCGCTGGAGGGCCTCCACGATGTTCGAGAGGGTAAAGCTGTAGTCGACGCCCCAGTTCTTGACAAAGCAGCCCGCGACGATGGTGCCGTAGAGGGCCACGATAAAGGCCGAGATGAGGCTGATCACGACCACGAGGGCGTTGCGGACGGGCTTCGAGGCCAGGTCCGACATCCGGCCCGAGGGCTTGCCCGTGACCACCACAAAGGACTTCCTGGACACCCAGGAGCGCTGGAGGAAGAAGGCCGTGAGGGTGGGCAGGAGGAGGAGGATCGAGAGGGCCGCCCCGTTGGCCAGGCGGTTCATCCCCGTCACCTCGATGTAGGACTCCACGGAGAGGACCCGGAAGGAGCCCGCGAGGAGGAGGGGATTGGCGAAGTCCGCCAGGGAATTGGTGAACACGAGGAGCCAGGAGGACAGGAGGCCCGGGGCCGCCAGGGGCAGGGTCACCTTGGTGAAGGTGGTCCAGCGCCCGGCGTTGAGGTCGAGGGAGGCGTCTTCGAGGGTGGAGTCCATGGCCTGGAGGACCCCCGAGAGGGTGAGGAAGGCGATGGGGAACATGCTTATGGTCTGGACAATCGCGAGGCCCCACATCCCGTAGATGGAGAATCCCTGGAGGTGGAGGAGGCGGTTCGTGATCAGGCCGTTGTTGCCAAATAGGAGGATGATGGAGAGGGTGAGGGAAAAGGGCGGGGAGATCACCGGCATGGTGGCCAGGGTGGTGAGGAGCTTCTTGGCCTTGATGGAGGTGCGGGCCACGGCGAAGGCGAAGAGGAAGCCCACAAAGGTCGAGATGGTGGCGGTCACGCAGCCGAGCTTGACCGAGCCGGCCAGGGCGGAGAGGTATTGCTTGTTCCCCAGGACGGTCTTCCAGACCGAGAGGGAAAAGCGGCCCTCCTTGAGGAAGGTGAGCCTCGCGGCCTCGAGGAGGGGATAGGCGATAAAGACCGCGGCCACCCCGAAGAGGACAAGGATCGCATAACCCGTGGGCGGGTCCCTCGTGAAGAGGATGATGCCAAAGGCCAGGGCGAAGACGATGAGGGCTATGGCCGAGAGGGCGTCGGCGAGGTTGATGAAGGACCTGGCCCGGGCCTCGTCCAGGGCGGCCACCACGATGCCCGTGGCGGAGTCCCCGGCGGCGCTGGGCACGGGGGCGAAAAGGAGGCGGACCTTTGCCTCCCCCAGGCGATAGACCCCGTCCGAGAGGGAGGTCTCGAGGTAGCCCGCGGCCTCGATGCCCTTGGCGAAGGCCTCGTCGTCCTTGCTGGCCTCATAGAGCCCTAGGAGCATGGGATTCGAGGCCGAGGCCTCGACCGCCTCGTCGACTCCGGGGATGCCCTTGAGGTAGAGGAAGGTGGTGCCCCCGTAGCTTGCGGTGGCGGACCGGAGCCAGGGCTCCACGGCCTCGGACTCGGCGGGGGCCGACCTGGCCACGGCGGTCGCGAGGAGGACCTGGTCCTCGGCCAGGGTCTTGGAGTAGCTTCCCTTGAGGGAGGAGAACATCCAGAGGTCCAGGACGAGGAAGACGGTCAGGGCCGTCAGAAAGGTGATGATCTTCTTCTTGGTAAACACGGCGACCTACTTAGGAGAAATTATGCGCCCAAACGGCCACAGAGGCACGGAGTGAAGAGAGCGGAATGGATAGGGCGAAAAAATCCCCTATTCTCCCGACTAAAATTCTCCTCTTTCCTCCGTGTCTCCGTGTCTTCGTGCCTACGCGCTTCGCCGGGATTTCTCCCGGCTCCGCTAGATCTTCGGCCCGGCTCGGCCGGGCCTCGATTCTGTGGCTTTCCCTTAACCTAGCGCTTGGAGCCGATTTCCTTGTTCCACCTCTCGACGAGACGGGGCTTGTTGTCCGCGTCCCACTGGAGGTCCTGCTTGACGGTCTTCACGTCCTCGAGGCTGAAGGCCACGGGGTTCTTGACCGCGAGCTTGGAGAGGGGCACGACGTACCAGGAGCCGATGATGTCCTGGGCGGTCTTGGAGAGGATCCAGTCATAGAGCTTCTTGGCGTTGACCGGGTCCTTGCCGCCCTTGACGAGGGACATGGAGGCGACTTCGTAGCCCGTGCCCTCGGTGGGGATGTTGATGGAGACGGGGGCTCCCTCGACCTTGAGCTTGACCATGTCGTGGGCATAGCCGATGGCGATCGGGATCTCGCCGATCGCGACGCTCTTGCCGCCGGCGGCGCCGGACTTGGTGTACTGGTCGATGTTCACATCGAGCTTTTTCATGTAGTCAAAGGCCTTTTCCTCGTCCTTGTTGAAGACATAGCGGATCGTGGTAAGGACATTGTAGGCCGTCCCGGTGACGGAGGGATTGCCCATGCGGATATAGCCCTTGTACTCGGGCTTGAGGAGGTCGGCCCAGGACTTGGGGGGCTTGAGGCCGAGCTCGGCCAGGCGCTTATCGTTGGAGATAAAGCCGAGGGGCCCCACATAGAGGCCGATCCAGTAGTTCTCCTTGTCCCGGTACTGGGCGGGGGTGTTGCCCGCGAGCCGGGAGACGTAGGGGGTGGTCAGGCCCTTGGCCTTGGCGCTCATGTGGTTGAGGCCGACGCCGCCGACCCAGATCGAAGCCTGGGGATTGGCCTTTTCAGCCTCCATGCGGGTCTCGGCCTCGCCACCGGCAAGGCGCTGCCAGTTGACGTGGATGCCCGTCTCCTTCTCGAACTGGTCAAAGAGCTGCTTGGCAAGGGGCTCCTCGAGGGTCGTATAGGCCCCGACGGACTTGGCCTGGGCCCCCGCTAGGGCGAGGACGGAGACAATGCAGGTGAGAATCAATGCGAATCGTTTCACTTGAGCTTCCTCCTAGAGGGCCCCTTTAGGGCCCTATTCTGCCTGAAGTTTACCCTAGATCCGGGGAAATGCAAAGATCCGGTTAGGAATCTGTTACATTTTACTCCATTTTATCCAAAATTAGGGGCTGGCCGGCTAGGCTCCAGCCCTTGCGCCGCTCCCCGGCCTCTCCAATACTAAAATGATAGGTGGAGGATGCGGTGAGGGCAAGAAAGGCTACGCTCAGTAGGACAACGGGGGTGGGGCTCCTTGTCCTGGCCCTTATTCCCATCCTGGTCCTGGGAATAGGGGGCGGTCACCTTGTGGCGACCAACATGGAAAGGACCATGGAGACCAGCCTAAGGGTCCAGGTGGGCCTGGCCGCCCAGGAGGCCGCCTGGGGACGGACCTCTGTAAGCACCGTCCTGGACTCGATGTCCCTCTATCCACCGGAGGACAACCCGGCCCTGGCCTCCTTCCTGGCCAAGGGGGGCGGAAAACGGATTCGGGTGGCCTTTGCGGCCCGCCTTGATCCCCAGGGCCGGCCCGCCCTGCTCTGGCCCCCCACCGAGGCCTCTGCCGTGGCCGCGGCCAGCCATGACCTTGGCTCCAGCACGGACCTGGCCGCCGCCGAGGGCTGGACCGGCCCCCTCCCGGACGGCCGGGGGGGAACGAGGCTTGTCCGATGGCAGCGTAGCCCCCAGGGCACCGACATCGCCGCGATGGCCCTCGGCCTTCTGGAGAATTTCCTGGACAATCTGCGCCTGGCCGAGGGCGACATGGTGGCGATTTTTGACCAGGACGGCAGCCTCATTGCCCTAAGCCGGGCCAGCCCCCTGGCCCAGGCGAACATCCCGGCACAAAGGCTTTTTGCCGCCGGGAAGGAACAAACCCTTAGGGTGGCCTCCAAGTCCTACCTGGCCTTTTCTGCCCCCGTTCCGGACAGTCCCTGGAAGGCCATCTACTATAGGGAATCCTCCTTTCTATCCCCTTTCTACCGGAGCCTCCTCCTCCGGATGGGTGGGGCCATAGCCGCGGCGGCCCTCCTGGCCATCCTGTTTGGGCTCCGGATCCGGCGGGACCTGGCCAGGCCCCTCGAGGATATCCTTGGCAAAATGCGGGCCGTGGCCCAGGGCAACTATGACCTCCGGGTAAGCGGCGACTACCCCCCGGAGCTCGCGGGCATAGCCGAGACCTTTAATCTCATGGCCACCGGCGTAGGCTGCCGGGACAAGGAGCTCCAGGAGAGCGAGGAGCGCTACCGCAGCCTCTTCCACGACAACCCCGTCCCGGCTCTCCTTATAGAGCCCGACCTGGGCATCATCCGGGGGGCCAACCCCGCGGCCGTGGACTTTTACGGCTATACCCTGGAGGAGCTGGAGACCGTGACTATCCAGGGCGTCAGCGCCCAAAGCGCGGCCGAGCTCTTTGCGGAGCTCTCGGAGGCCAAGAAGACCGGCAACCGGCACCACAGCCTCAAACACCGGATGAAAAACGGCTCGATCCGGGATGTGGAGATCTACTCGAACCCCATAAGCCTGGGGGGCAGGTCCTACCACTATGTCCTCATCTTCGACGTGACTTCCCGGCGCGTGGCCCAGGACCAGCTCGAGAAGGCCCTCGAGGAAAAGGTGGTCCTCCTCAAGGAGATCCACCACCGGGTCAAGAACAACCTCCAGATCGTGGCCAGCCTCCTCAACCTCCAGATCCGCCACATCAAGAACCCCGAGGACAGGGAGCTCTTCAGGACCAGCCAGAACCGGGTCTACTCCATGTCCCTGACCCATGAGCTCCTCTACCAGGCCGACGATCTATCCAGCGTCAATATGGCCGAGTACGGCCAGCGCCTCCTGGCCTACCTCCGGGATGCCCAGCAGCAGGCCGATACCCGGATCGAGACCGATTTTGGCCATTTTATCCTCTCCCTGGACAAGGCCCTGCCCTGCGGCCTCATCCTGAACGAGCTGATCACCAACGCCATCAAGTACGCTTCCCCGACATCGGGAGGCCCGATCCGGGTGTCCATGCAGCTCGTCGTCGAGGGCTCCAAGGCGGAGGTAAAGGTCGAGGTGACTGACCACGGCCCCGGCCTGCCTCCGGATTCGGATCCCCTCAACTCGGCGACCCTGGGCTTTAGCCTCATCTCCAGCCTGGCCCATCAGCTCGAGGGCCATGTGGAATGGACCGTGGCCTACCCCGGGGCCGAACGACCAGGGACGAGGGCAAGCCTCAGCTTTCCCTTCGATAGGGACGGCGATACAACCGGGGATACTAGGAGCTCATAGATAGCGCTTAGGCGAATAATCCTCAGTTATGTTTCTTATTGAAACACTTAGTAGTCACTTTCGAAACACACCGTTTCCATTCCTACACAGCCCCACACAATTCTTTAGGCCTGGCTTAGCTCGGAGGAAGGCTTTGTTCGACTTAGAGAATTAGCCCTTTGATCGGGGCTATCTATTATTTATTTATATTATATTGATTTATAAATCTTTTTAAAAAATCGCAATTTCGGATAGAATTTATTCCTAATCCTGGCACGCTGTTTGCATATACAAGAGTGAGGGCGTAAGAGCCCCTACACCGATAAACCGATGGAGGTTTGATATGAGGAACATTAGCCTGTACGATCCCCGCCTTGGCCTTAGGGTTACCAATGATCTGATTCTCCAGAGGGATCCCCTGGACTTCCTGGAGGAGTTCCTGGGCTTCGACGCCTTTAGGGCCGCCCCGGTCCGCCAGCCGGCTATCGATATCCGGGAAAATGAGAAGGCCTACCTGATCGAGGCCGAGCTTCCCGGCCTCTCCGAAAAGGACGTCCAGATCGAGGTCAAGGATTCGGTGCTCAGCCTAAAGGTGGAGACGGTGGAAAAGGCCGAGGCCAAGGAAGCCCCCAAGGCCGAGGACGAGAAGTGGATCCATCGGGAGCGGCGGAACTATGCCTTTACCCGCAGCTTTAGCCTGCCTGAGAACGCCGACGAGGAGGCTATCGAGGCCCGCTTCAAGGACGGCATCCTCATGATCGCCCTGCCCAAGAAGCCCGAGAAAGCCCCCCGCCAGGTGGTCGTCAAGGTCGCCTAAGGCGCCCAAATGGAAAAGCAGGGCTGCCCTCCGGGGCAGCCCTGCTCATTTTACGGCGACCCGGGCCAGGAGCCCTAGGCCTGGGCCTGAGTCCGCTGCTCGGCCAGGGCCTTCACAAAACGCAGGGCAGCCCTGAAGCTTGCCTCGTCCGCCACCACGGCCTTGATCCCATAGCCCTCGTCCTGGGCCTTGGCCTTGTCCAGGATAGCCCTGGCCTCGGCATCCAGGTCGAGGCCCTCGAGGAGGGCCCACTCGGGCTCCCGGACCGCGATAGTCAGGGCAAAGCTCCCCTTGAGGGGGGTCGCCTCGTAGAGGGTCTTGGCCGGATCATTGGCCCGGTACTTCCATCCATACTTCCGGCCATAGTGGCGCCAGGCTTTTTCATAGCCGGGGCAGCTTGCCTCAAGGCCATGGAACCAGGCCAGGGAGGGGCCAAGGCACTCGGCCAAGCCTGCCTCGTCGGGAGTCTTTTCAGGGTCGCTAAACACTATCTCTAGTTTCATGGTCATCCTTGCTTGCCGGGCTGAGCGCGGCCATCCCAGTCCCAGGTCTCAGGCAGGGCATAGGCCGAAGAGAAGAGGACAACCCGGAGGGGCTCCGGGCCGTCAAAGTATATAAAAACCTCCCCTAGAACGGAAAGATCCTTGGGCGGGGCAAAGCGGTACCAGCCCTCGATACGCCCTCGAGGACTGCCCAGGCGGGCCTGGGCATCCTCGAGGCTGGCCAGCCTTCCCAAGGCCGGGGGAAGGACCTGGCCAGGCCCGTACTCCAGGGCCACGGCCCGGCCCCCCTCCTCGATCCAGAAGGAGGCGGCAGGATAGGCCAGGACTGTATAGCCCCTCCGGAGGGGCTGGGCACTCACCCCCGCCGCGAGGTCGAGGAGGATGGGGCTGTTAAATGTATATCGATCGTCACAGGATAGGTAATAGTCAAACCAGGAGCCAAAAAAGCGGTATACGGCGCCGGAGTCCAGGAAGCCCGCATCATGGCCCAGGGTTGTAGGACTGCCTTTCTCGGCCAGGACGGCCCCAAAGGGCTTTCCCAGGAGGCCCAGCTCCGAGGACTGGGCATGGAGGACCTGGAGCCCAAGGAACCCGCAGACTGCCAGCGGCAAAAGCGCTCTTGATCTCATGGCTCTCCCTCTGGCCTAGAGTACACTGGAAAAGCCCCTTCCACCAAGCCCGGGGCCGGGAGGAAACCGGGAAAATCCGTAGCATCCGTTACAGACCCGGCCCTGCCTGCCAGGGCAAAATCCTACAAAACCACGACGAGGAGGGGCACCATGGCGCTCCGGGAAATCATAGAGATCGATGAGGACAAGTGCGACGGCTGCGGAGCCTGCGCCACGGGCTGCCCCGAGGGCGCCCTCCAGATAATCGAGGGCAAGGCCAGGCTGGTGGGGGAAAGCCTCTGCGACGGCCTGGGGGCCTGCCTGGGCGAATGCCCCCGGGGAGCCATCACGGTCACCAAGCGCGAGGCCGAGGCCTATGATGAGGCCAAGGTCATGGAGGGCATGTCCCGCCTTGGGCCTTCGGTGATCGCCGCCCACCTCGAGCACCTGGCCCACCACGGCCAGGATCTCTTTGAGTCCCAGGCCCTGGCCTGGCTCGCGGCCCGGGGTCTCGAAGATCCCCGCAAGGCCGCCCTAGGCGCTCCTGCCGCAACGGCCCCCGGCGCGGCGGCCTCGGAATGCCATGGCGGGGGCTGTCCCGGCTCGGCCTCCCGGCGCTTCAATGCCCGGGCCGCCTCGGTGGAGGCTGTCCGGACCATGGCTGGCCCGGGCCTGTCCCGGGCCGAGGCCCAAGCCTCCCGGCCCAATCCCGGCGCGACCGACCAGTCCTCGGCCCTGGGCCACTGGCCCATCCAGCTCCACCTGGCCAACCCCGGAGCGCCCCAGTACCGGGGGGCAAGCCTCCTCGTGGCGGCGGACTGCACGGCCTTTGCCCTCGGCTCCTTCCACCCCAGCCTCCTCTCCGGCCGGAGCCTCGTGATCGCCTGCCCCAAGCTCGATGACCGGACGGGCTATGTGGAAAAGCTCGCCCGCCTCATCGCCGTGGCCTCCCGGGTCGAGGTGGCTATCATGGAAGTCCCCTGCTGCTCAGGCCTCCTCAAGCTCGTCACCGAGGCGAGGTCCCTGGCCGGCCTGGATACCCCGATTGCCGTCAACGTCGTCGGGGTGGAGGGAGGAATTGTGAGGTCGACCCAGGCCTAGCCGAGGCTGCCTAAGTCGATATCGAGGGTCTCGGTGGCGCTTATGCCGAGGCCCTCGATGCTTACGGTGACATCATAGGGCGATCCCCCCGATGCGGAGGCGGCAGTGATGGCCGGTGAGGTCTGGGCAATCCCATCCACGGAATAGCTCACCCCCGAGCTGTAAGAGTTGCAGGTAAAGCTTACCGTCACGGTATAAGTCCCCGTGGGCAGGCCCGAAATCGAATAGTCGGCGCTATCCGCCCCAATGGAGCCCGAGAGATTTGCCTGGGTGGAATAAGTTTTAGCGCCATCGGAGATCGTAATCGTGAGCGGGCCGCTTATGGAATAATAGGCCTCGGTGATAGTACCGCTGACAGTATTGGTTGCCCCGTCGCCCTTGGGGAAAAAAAAGATCACAAGCGGTCAGGAACACCAGGCAAAAAACGGAGATCAGGCCCAAAACGAAAAACCTGGAACGTGCCATGTATGTCCTCCCAAAATGCGTTTGTGGCAAAAATACCACCGGCGAGGACATTACACTAGTTTTTTTGTCAGATTTAACTCAAAACCCCGGCCGACCAACGTAGCCAGGAAAAGAGGGGTCAGGAGCCTTCCTTGGCGAGGTCCTGGTCCCCGTCCTTGCATTTCTGGCCCAGGCCGTAGCAGGCCAGCTGGCCCTCCACGGTTCCTATGGCCTCCCCGGTCCGGGTGGACAGGAGGGCCAGGTCCTTGGTCGCCTGGGCGATGGAGCCGACGCTGGAGCCGATGTTCTTGGCCGCCTCCCTCAGGCCCTGGGTGGCCTTCTCCAGCTCGCCCATCTCGATGATGATCGCCCCCGAGCCCTCCCGGAGCTCCCGGGAGCCCGAGCGCACGGCCGCCGTGATGTCCTTGATCTGGGCCAGGCCCTCCAGGGCCAGGCGGGAGCCCTCGCGCTGCTCCCCGAGGCTGGAGTTGATCTCGCTCTCGAGATTGCCCACAAGGGCCAGGAGGGAGGTCACCGAGGCGAAGGCCTGGCGGGCCGTCTCCGAGGAGGCCACGGCCTCCTCGATGGACTTCCGGACTCCCCCTATGTCACTGGCTATCTCCTTGGACTGCCTGGCCGCGCTGGCCGCGAGGCCCCGGATCTCGTCGGCCACGACGGCAAAGCCCTGGCCGGCCTCGCCGGCATGGGCCGCCTCGATCGCGGCGTTCATCGCCAGGAGGTTGGTCTTGGCCGCGATGCTCGCCACAGCCGCGTTGGCCGACCGGAGCCGCTCGGACTGGGCCGCGATCTCGGTGACAAGGCGGATGACCCCGTCGAGCCTCTGGCTGCCCTCCTCGGAGGCGCCCTGGAGCTCGCCGACCCGGGCGCCAAGCTGGCCAATGCCCTCGGCCACGGAGGAGATGTTGCCCACCATCTCCTCCACCGAGGCCGAGGAGGAGCTCACGCTCTGGGCCTGCTTCTCGATCTCCCGGTCCAGGGCCTCGATGGTCTGGTCCATGGACCTCAGGGTCGCGGCGGTCTCCTCGACCCCGGCCCCCTGGCTCTGGACATCCCGGCCCATGGCGTCCACCACGGCCACCACCTCGTCGATGGCCCGGTCCACCGTGAGGGTATTGGCCTGGAGGGCCCGGCCCACCCCGGACAGCTCGACGACGGAGTCGCCTATCGCGCTAAGCTGGCCCGAAAGGGCCTTGGACATCCCCTCGAGGGCCCTACATAGCTCGCCGTACTCGTCCCTCCTGGCCAGGAGGTCCTTGCCCAGGTCGATGGAGAGCTGGCCCCGGGTGATGCTGGCCGCGGCCTCCCCGGCGGCCCGGAGGGGACGGACAAAGCGGGAGCCCATCAGGAAGGCCAGGCCCAGGGAGAGGAGGAAGGAGGCCGCCACCAGGACCGACACCACGAGGAGGGAAAGCTGGAGGGTTTGCCTGGCCTCTGCGGCCAGGCTCGTGCCGCGGCCCACAAAGCTGGTGAGCATGGGGGCCAGGGTGTCCGAGACCCCCGCCCCGGGCCCGACGACGAGGGCGTCCTTCGCGGCCTCGGCCTCGGGGGCCCTTCCTGCCTTGGCCAGGCCCCCAAGCTCGGCTATCCCGGACTTGTAGGGAAGCCAGTGGCCCTTGAAGATGGTCAGGTAGTCCGTGAAGGGCCCGGGGGGGCTTTCCTCGAGGAGTCCGGCCAGGGTGTCATCGATGCGATCCAGGCGCTTTTGGGCCAGGGCCAGGTTGTTCTCCAGGTCCCGGGAGGCCCCCAGGCCTTCGACCAGGGGCTTAAGCTCGATGACGTCCTTGTAGAGGGAAAACAGGCGGGCCAGGGGGGCTGTCGTCTCCCCGTACATGCTCGCCATGAGGGAGGATAGCCGGGCAAGATAAAAGGCCCCGGAAAGGCCCGCCGCGGCCCCCAGGACAGCCACGCCGACGAATGCCGCAAGGAGGCGCTTAAAGACCCCGATCCGCCTAGCCATAGCTCCAACCTCCGTTGGGCGCGCCCGCCTCCCTTAGGCGCGGCCGGGCGCTTCGTCCAGGCTATATCCTGACACCATACCCTCGACGGCGGCAATAGCCTGGCCATTCCTTTCGGAGAGGCTGCCCACAAGGCCCGAGGCCTCGGAGATGGAGGCCACGCCCCGGGTGATCTCCCCGGCGGCCTCCCTCAAGGCCTGGGTCGCAAGCTCAAGCTGGCCCATCTCGATGCCGATGGCCTTGGAGCCCTCCCGGAGCTCCGCCGAGCCCGACCTGACCTTGGCCGTCACCTCGTTGATCGCCGCCAGACCCTCCAAGGCTTGGCGGGAGCCTTCCTTCTGCTCCTCCAGGGAGCCCGTGATCTCCCGCTCCAGGGCCCCCACGAGGCCCAGGAGGTCGACCACCTGGCCAAAGGCCCTGCGGGCTATCTCCGAGCTGGAGACCGCCGTCTCTATGGACTTGCGGATCCCCCCGATGTCCTTGGAGATCTCCTTCGACTGGCGGGTGGCGCTCTCCGCCAGGCCCCGGATCTCGTCGGCCACCACCGCGAAGCCCTGGCCCGCGTCCCCGGCGTGGGCCGCCTCGATCGCCGCGTTCATCGCCAGGAGGTTGGTCTTGGACGCGATGCCCGCCACCACCGCGTTGGCCTCCCTTAGCTTCTCCGACTGGGCCGAGATCTCCCCGACCACGGTGGTCACCCCATCGAGCTTGAGCCGGCCCTCCTCGGAGGCCTTCATGAGCTCGCTGAAGCTCTCGCCCAGGCGCTCGATCGCCGCGGCCACAGACCGGATGTTGCCCACCATCTCCTCGATGGAGGCCGAGGAGGCCGAGACTCCCTCGGCCTGGCGCTCGATCTCCCTGTCCAGGCCCTCGACCGTCTGGCTCATGGAGCGGACCGTCGCCGCCGTCTCCTCGACCCCGGCGCTCTGGTCCAGGACGTGGCGCTCCACCCCCTCGGCCGTGGCCTGGACCTCCCGGAGCGAGCCGTCGGCCCGGCCCATGGCCTCCATGAGGGTCGAGCCCACCACCGCAAGCTCCCCGACCTCGGTCCTGATGTCCCGCATCCGGGAGGCCAGGTGCGCTGCCATGCCGGAGAGGGCCCGGGCCAGGTCGCCGAACTCATCCTTCCTCTCCAGGTCGGCCGAGCCCAGGGAGACGAGGAGATTGCCCTCGGCTATCTGGGCGGCGGCCCGGGCGGCGGCCTCGAGGGGACGGGAAAAGGACGAGGAGACACGCAGGGAGAGGAGGACGGACACGAGGATGGACAGGATGACAAGGCCGAGGAGCTGAAGCTCGGCTATCCGGGCCGTCTGGGCCGCCTTGGTGGCCAGGCTATTCCCCTGGGCCACAAAGTCGACGACCATCGTCGCCATCACGTCCCGGGCGGCTGCCCCCGTGGTCCCTATAAGCTTGGTCATGGCGGCTTGGGCTGCCGGTCTGTCCCCGGCCTTGGCCGCGGCCTCGAGCAGGGCCGCGTCGGCCCGGTAGGCCGCCCAGGCGGCCTCGAAACCCTTGGCCCCGTCCCGGAAGCGGCCCGGAGCGCTCTTTTCAAGGATCGCGGCCAGGTCCTGGTCGACGAGGGAAAGCTTGGTCTGGAAATCCCAGAGCCCGGAGGAGACATCCCGGAGGTCCCCCAGGTCCCTGACCACGGGCTGGAGGAGGAGGAGGTCGCCGTTGAGGGAAAAAAGCCGGCTCAAGGGGGCGAGGGTCTCCTTGAGGGTGGAGCGCAGGCTCCTTGAGAGCTGGTCCACATAGTAGATCCCCCCCCCGCCCACGAGGGCGCAGATAAGGGCGATGGCAAAATATGTGGACATAAGGCGCGAGCGGACACCAAAGCGCGAGGCCATCCGGAATCACCTCCTGGGTTTATGCCGCCCGCCGACCCAGACTGGAGCGGGCCTCTAGCGGTGACCTAGACGCTAAGTCCCAGGAGCTGTCCTGTCAAGGCAAAAGGGCTGATATAGGGCAGGCGGGCCCGCCTGCCCTGTTTCGCCTAACTGAGATTCTCCGGATTCAGGCCCTCGAGCTCGGGCACGACAAAGCGGCCGTCCTTGCGCACAAGCCGGCCATCGAACCAGATCTCCCCACCCCCCCATTCGGGGGTCTGGATGAGGACAATGTCCCAGTGGAGGGCCGAGTGGTTGCCGTTGTCGCAGTCGTCATAGGAGTTGCCCGGGGTAAAGTGGATGGAGCCGGCGATCTTCTCGTCGAAGAGGGTCTCCTTCATGGGCTTGGTGATAAAGGGATTGACCCCGATGGCGAACTCGCCCACAAAGCGGGCGCCCGCGTCGATGTCGAGGCCCCGGTTGATCCGGGCCGTGTCGTTGGCCGTGGCCTTGACGATCCGGCCGCCCTTGAACTCGAAGCGGATGTCCGTAAAGCAGAAGCCATCCTTCTCCGAGGGGGTGTTGTAGGCAATGACGCCCTCGACCGAGTCCTTGACCGGGGCGGTGTAGACCTCGCCGTCGGGGATGTTCATCGTCCCGTCGCACTTGATCGGGGGCAGGCCCTTGATGGAGAAGGACAGGTCGGTCCCCGGGGAGACCAGGCGGACCCGGTCGGTCCTCGCCATGAGGTCCACCAGGGGATCCATGGCCTTGGACATCCTGCCGTAGTCCATGGTGCAGACATCGAAGTACCAGTCCTCAAAGGCCTCCTCGCTCATCGAGGCCTGCTGGGCGAAGGCCGGGGAGGGATAGCGGAAGACCACCCAGCGGGTCCCGGGGAGGCGGGTCTCGATATGGACGGTCTTCCAGACATGGCGGTTGTAGAGATCGAGCTTGTCCCCGGGCATGTCGGACCAGGCCGAGGCGTTCCGCAGCGAGGTGAAGCCGATGTAGACGTCCATCTCGGCCATCCGGTCCCGCTCGAACTTGGCCTGGATGCGCATCTGCTCCTCGGTGGCCCGGCCAAAGAGGGCCCGGTCGATGGCCCGGTCCCGGAGGGTCACAAAGGGCAGGCCCCCCGCGTCGTGGACAGCCTCGACGAGGGCCTGGACAAAGGGGGCTTCCACATTGTTGTCCTGGATAAGGACCTTTTCGCCGGGACGAACCTTCGTGGAGAAATTCACAAGGATGGAGGCAAGCTTTCTAAGGCGGGAGTCGATCATCATCTCTCCTTTAGGCCCCTCGGGGGGGCAGGACATAGTTAGCCCGAAAGGGGGACTCCGGCGCAAGGCCTGTCTCGACATGCCGGGCCCCGGCGTGGCATCATTGGCTCTATGGACGATATCACGGCCGCCCTCGAGGGGGCGCAGATAGAATTTCCGGTGACCTTTGACCTCCGGGTCATCTATGTCCTCGACCAGGGCGGGACGATCCAGGAAGACCTCGAGGCCATCTATGCCCGCCTCGAGGTGCCCTGCAGCCTGATGCAGGGGGTGGCCAAGCCCGGAGCCAAGTATGGCCGCTTCGGCTCCCGCCTCACCTTCTCCTCGAAAAAGCAGATGTACGCCACCTACGAGGCCATAGGCAAGCTCCCCTACATCAAGACCGCCCTCTAGGCCTCAAGAGCCGCCTAGGTCGCAGGCCTCGAGGCCAAAGGCCGGACCGGCCTGGCCCTCGACCCTCACCCCGGAAAGCCCAAGTCCCCGCACATGCCTGGCCAGGAAGCCCGCCCCGGCGATGGCCTCGAGGCCATCGGCCATCTCGGGCACGGCGGCAGGGCCCAGGGCGGAGCCGGGGGCCAGCCCAAAAAAGCAATCCCTCAAGGCCAGGTCCAGGATAGGCGATTCCGGGAGGCCCTCGATCCAGGCCGCCGCCGTAGTGGCCCCCCGGGCGGTGAGGCCCTCGATGCTGATCCCCCTGACCCTGGGGGTCCCGGGCCCCTGGGGCCGTGGCCCCCGGTCGGCCACGAGGGGATCGCCCTTGGCCCCGCAGTGGTAGCGCAGGTTGATGGCCAAGGGGACCGCGACTCCTTCCATCACCAGGTTCGAGAGGCGGAGGTCCTCGACGAGGCCTCCCCTCCCCCGCCGAGACTTGACGCGGATGCCCCGGTCCGTCCCCCGGAAGACACAGTTGGACACGACAACCCGGGAGACTCCACCGGACATCTCGCTGCCCACGACAAGGCCGCCATGGCCGGCCTCGAGGATGCAGTTGGCGATCACGATGTCCCGGCAGGGGGCCCTGAGCTCGGGGGCCTCGGCCTCGCTGCCCGACTTGAGGGTGATGCAGTCGTCCCCGGAGCTGATCCGGCAGCCCTCGATCAGGACGGACTGGCAGGAGTCGGGGTTGATCCCGTCGGTGTTGGGGGAGTTCGGCGGGTTGCGGATCCGGACGCCCCGGGCCACGACCCCCCGGCAGCGCACGGGGTTGAGGGTCCATGAGGGAGAGTCCAGGAGGAGCAAGTCCTGGACAACCACATCCTCGCAGTCCTCAAACGAGATGAGCCGGGGCCGGGGGGCCGCGAGGCGGCCTTCCCTGAAGGCCCTCCACCAGACCCCGCCCCGGCCATCGATCGTCCCGCCGCCGGAGAGGGCAAGGTTCCGCAGGTTCCGGCCCGAGATGAAGGACGCATGGACAGTCCGGGTCGAGCCCTCCCAGCGGGCCTCCACGAGGGGGTAGTCGGCGGCGTCCTCGCTGGCCAGGAGCCTCGCCCCCCGCTCGACCCGGAGCTCCACCCCGCTATGCATCACGAGGGCCGCGGAAAGGAAGGTCCCGCCTGCGAGGACCACGAGGCCTCCCCCGGCCCGGCCCGCGGCGTCCAGGGCAGCCTGGATGGCCGCCCCGTCCCGGTGGACCCCGTCCGCGGCAGCCCCAAAGTCCCGGGGATCAAAGCCGCCACGAGGGGACATTTCTTTTGCATTGGTTGTTTCGCTCATTGCCTAGCTTCCGTTCCTGCCTGCCCCAGGGCATCCTCCAGCTCGAGGGCGGCCAGGATGTAAGGGCCCAGGCCCTTGAAGTCATCCCTGACCACGGGCTCGGAGAAGTAGTAGGACCGGGAGCCATCCCGGTAGGGTTGGCCGCCAAGGCCCGCCACCTGGCAGATCCCTCCAAGGGAAAAGTGGCCATCCTCTCCGGGACGGACAAAGCGCTCCTGGATCGAGGCCCAGGCCTTCCTAGCCGCCTCGAGGGGCTCAGGACCAGGGGCGGCGCCAGGGGAGGGACCCAGGAGACCCAGGCCCAGGCCCTTCATCAGGGCATAGACAAACATCGCCGAGGCCGAGGCCTCGAGGTAGTTGCCCGGGACGCCGGCCTGGTCGAGGACCTGCCACCAGAGGCCCGTCTCCGGGTCGGCCACGGAGAGGACCCCGGCGGCGACCTGGCGAAAGCCCGCCTCGAGGCCGGGCCGGCCGGGATGGGCCGGGGGCAGGAGGCCTAGGCAGTCGGCCTGAGCCATCAGGAACCAGCCCATGGCCCGGGCCCAGAAGTTAGGCGATCTTCCTGTATGGGGCTCGGCCCAGGCCTGGGCCGAGCCCTCGTTCCAGGCGTGCTTCAGGAGGCCTGGGCGGCCGGGCTCGGAGCAGTGCTCGAGGGCCAGGCGGAACTGGAGGAGGACGTCCTCCACCCCGGCCTCGTCGCCGGCCTCGAGGCTTGTGCGCAGATGGAAGGGGGCGGCCATGTAGAGGCCGTCGAGCCAGAGCTGGTCGGGATAGATGCCCTTGTGCCAAAAGGCCCCCGAGGGGGAGCGGGGCTGGCCCGCAAGCTGGGCCCTCAAGCGGGCCAGGCCCGCCTCGGCCTGGCCCGGCCCGAGCCTGGGCGCGAAATCGAGGAGGAGGAGGCCCGGCTTGACCTGGTCGAGGTTCCAGTCCTCGAGGCGGTAGCCCTTGATGCCCCCCCCGGGGAGGAGGAGGCCCCGGAGGGCCTCCTCGACATAGGCCAGGAACTCGGGCCTCTCCCGCCGCCGGCCGCACTCGGCCAGGGCAAGGAGGGCCAGGCCATCCTCGTAGCGCCAGCGGAAGTCCCCGGGCCCGCGCCGGGCCACGATGGAGGTGGCCGCGGCTACCGAGGGAGGGGCGCCCCCGAAGATGGACTCGCTCATCAGGGCCTGGTCCTGCCTACTTGATAAAGCCGGCCTCGAGGGCCTGCTTCTTGGCGGCGGCCTCGAAGTCCTTGGCCCCGAGCTTGTCCAGGCCCGCGATATAGGCGGCCCAGGACTCCTTGGTTAGGGGCTGGAGGCCCAGGATGAACTTGACCTGGTTCTCGGTGTAGTAGCGCCAGAAGTCGGAGCCGTTGGCCGGCGGGTTGATCACGAGGGCGCCCGTGGACTCGCTCCAGGGGGCCTTCTTGAAGGCCTCCCAGTAGCCTAAGGGGTCCATGGTGCGGCCCTTGGAGGTCTTATAGGTCACATAGCGGACCTTGAGCTCCTCGGGGCTGTTCACGTAGACATAGTTCTTGAGCTGGAGGAGGGGGGCCTGGGGCTTGGCCGTGTAGGCCTTGGCGGGTTCGATCCCGGCGGTGGACACAAGGCCGGCGGCGTCGATGGTGAAGTTGACGCCCTTCTCTCCGAAGCCGAGGAGGTAATAGCCCTCGTCCTTCTGCATCCATTCAAGAAGCTTGGCGATGGCCTCGCCCTTGCCCTCCTTGAGGGCCTTCGCGGAGACCGCGAGGATGCGGGCATTGCGCATGAAGGGCCCTTCGGAGCTCTTCTTCCCGGGCCCGAGGGGGGGATTGATCGCCAGCCACTCGCCATCGGGGAAGTTGGCGTCAAAATCCTTGTAGTTGGCCTGCATGGCCAGGGCCGCATAACCTTCCGTCATCATGCCAAAGCGGCCCTGCTTCCAGTGGGCCCGGAAGTCGTCCTTCTTGAGGGTGGCCCAGTCGGGGTCGACATACTTGGCCTCGACGAGCTTTTTCATGAAGGCGATGGCCTCATAGTAGCCGGCCTGCTTGACCTTGAGGCCGAACTTGGCGGCGCTCGTGAGGTTCCAGGTGGAGTCGGCCCCAAAGGCGCCCAGGATGGCGTCAAAGCGGGAGCCAAGGCCCTGCTGGGCCATGGAGAGGGGCTCGAGGTAGCCGCCAAAGCCATAGGTGTCGGCCTTGCCGTTGCCGTCGGGGTCGCCCTCGGTGAAGGCCTTGGCCACGGCGTAGAAGTCATCGATGGTCACGGGGACCTTGAGGCCCAGCTTGTCCAGCCAGTCCTTGCGGACCACAAAGCCGTCGGTGCCCGCCAGGGCTCCCGGCTCGGCCAGGCCGTACATCTTGCCATTGAGGGTGACGAGCTTGTTGCGCACGCTGTCCGAGTAGCGCAGCTTGGTCCGGGTGGGCATCTGGGGCAGGAGCTTGTCCACCGGGGCGATGAGGCCGGCCTTGACGAGCTTGTACCAGACATCGCGCTGGACCTGGAAGAGGTCGGGTAGGTTGTTGGCCGCCGCGGCGGTGTTGATCTTGGTGTCCTGGTCCGAGGAGGTCGAGGGGAGCTGGACCAGGTTGAGGTCGATGCCCAGCTGGCCCTTGATGATCTCGTAGGCCTTCCAGGAGTCCGGCGGCTGGCCCGCCTCGCTGGCCGCGGCGTTGTACCAGAAATCGATCGCCACCGGCTTGGCCTGGGCCAGGACCGGGAGGGCGAGCCAGGCCGCCGCGAGGGCGGCCAGGGAGAGTGCCATGAGCTTTCGTGCCATAGATTGCCTCCTAACCTTTTATGCCACCCACGAGGGTTCCCTTCGTGAAGTGTTTCTGGATCCAGGGATAGACGATGACCATGGGAAGGGTGGTGAGGACGACCGAGGCCGCCTTGAGGGCCGAGACCGGGGCCGCGCTCATCGCGTCGAAATCGACATACTCGTTGACATTGGCCGCGAGGAGGATGTTCCGGAGGAGGACGGGAAGGGGCTGGAGCTTGGTGTCGTTGAGGTAGAGGAGTGGGGCGAAGAACTCGTTCCAGTGGCTCACCCCATAGAACAGTCCAATTGTGAGGATAATGGGCTTGGACAGGGGGAGGATGATCCGCCTTAGGATATAGAACTCCCCGGCCCCGTCGATCCTGGCCGCCTCCTTGAAGTCATCGGGGATGCCCTCGAAGAAGCCCCGCATCACAAAGGCGTTGTAGACGCTCACCGCCCCGGGGAGGATCACCGCCAGATAGGTATCGGTGAGCCCGAGGCCCGTCACGACGAGGTAGGAGGGGATGAGGCCGGGGTTGAAGAGGAAGGGCAGGAGGATAAAGGCGTTGAGGAAGCGGCGCGCCGGCAGGGTCTTGATCGAGAGGACATAGGCCAAGGGGATCGTGAGGAGGAGGTTGACCGTCGTGCCCAGGACGGTGATCAGGACGGAATTCCTCAAGGAGGAGAGGAAGGCCGGGTGGGAGAGGAGCTGGCTGTAGGCGGCGGCGCTCCAGCGGGAGAAGGGGATGAGGAGGCCCCCGAGGTATTCCTGGCCCGACTTGATCGGGGAGACCGACATGGTGATCACCCGCATAAGGGGAATCACCACCACGAGGAGGGTGGCGAGGAGATAGGCATTGACCAGGACCTGGTAGAGGAGCTCTTCCCTGCTTTTCCTGCGGCTCATTCCGGCCCCCCCTAGTACAGGCTCGCGCCGGAGAAGCGCTTGGCCAGCCTGTTGAAGACCAGGACCATGGAGAGTCCTATGACGCCCTTGAAGAGGCCCACCGCCATGGCCAGGCTAAAGCGGAAGTCCAGGACCCCCTGGCGGTAGACCCAGGTGTCGATGATGTCCCCCACGCTCATCACGGGCATGGAGTAGAGCATGAAGACCTGGTGGAAGCCCGCGTCGAGGACCGTGCCCAGGCGCAGGAGGGTGACTACGATGATCACGTCCAGGATGCCCGGAAGGGAGATCTTGAGGATGCGCTGGAGGCGGCTCGCCCCCTCGACCTCGGCGGCCTCGTAGAGGCAGGGGTCGATGCCCGCGAGGGCGGCCAGGTAGATGATGGCCGACCAGCCGGTCTCCTTCCAGGCGTCCGAGAGGACAATGACCACGGGAAACCAGGTGGGGGACCCGAGGTAGGACCGGGCTGTGCCCCCCGTGGCCTTGGCTATCTGGTTGATCCAGCCATCCCCCTCGGAGAGGAGGGCCAGGAGGACCCCGTACATGATGACCCAGGAGAGGAAGTGGGGGAGGTAGGTGATAGTCTGGACCGAGGACTTGAAAACCTTGGCCGCCGTCTCCGAGAGGACGAGGGCCAGGATGACGGCCAGGGGGAGGCCCACCAGGAGCTTGGCCAGGCTATAGCCTACGGTGTTGCGGATCAGCTCCCAGAAATAGATGGAGTGGAAGAACTCCTTGAAGTTCGCGAGGCCCACCCAGGGGGATTTCCAGACCCCGTCCAGGGGGGAAAATTCCTTAAACGCGATCTGGGCGTTGACCAGGGGCATATAGCGAAAGACGAGGAAATAGGCCAGGGGGAGGAGGACCATGATATAGAGGCTGCGGTGGCGCCTCACCCGGCCTAAGGTAGTTTTCCGGTCAGTCAAGCTTCTCTCCCCCTAGGACTTGCTTCCTATAGGCTGAGTCTAGGCTCAGGCGAGTGATATTATAACGACATATTATTTGATTTTTCCGATCTTAACCCCGTTTCCACTCCCGGGGACCCTTGCCGGCAAACTTCCGGAAGACCCGGCTAAAATAGGCCTGGTCGGCCAGGCCGACCTTTCTGCCTATCTCGGCGAGGGGCAGGACTCCGGCCTCGAGAAGATCCTGGGCCGCCCTGACCCTGAGCCTGCCCAGGTATTCCCAGGGCGAGAGCCCCAGGAGGCCGTGAAAGAGGCGGCCCAGGTAATCGCCGTTTACCCCGAGGGCCAAGGCCATCTCGGACCGGGCGAGGGGCTTCCCGTAACCCTGGGCGAGCCAGACCTGGGCCTTTTGAACCAGGAGGGAAGGGCCTGGATTTAAGGAAAGACGGCCTTCCGCAAGGCCCCGGACCAGGGCAGTCAGGCCCTCGGGGGCCAGGACGCCCCAAGGCAGGACAAGGACCCCGGGCCGACCCAGGAGGGAGGACCGGGGACAGAGCTCGGGACAGAGGGCGAGGAGGGGAGCCTGCCCGCCCGGGACCAGGCCTGGCCCTGGGGACAGAGCTAGCCAGGCTTCGGCCGCCTCGCCTTCCGCCAGGACAAGGGCCGGCCGAGGGAAGGAACGCCCCGAGGCCAGGTCCTTGGCTTCCAGGTAGAGGAGACGGCGCCCGGGGAGGCTTTCCTCGGCTAGGGCCCGGAGCCCGGCCTGGGATCCGCCCCTGGAGGCCAGGATAAGGATGGGCGGAGCCGCCGCCTCGGGCCAGGCTGCCTCGAGATAGTCGAGGAAGTCCCCTCCCCGCTGGGCCTGGGTGCCCGGCTTTGGACTAGCCTGGACAAGGCCCTGGCCATAACCCGAGGGCGGATAGACGGCCAGGGGCAGGGAGGCCAGGTCGGGCCGGCCGTGCAGGGAAGCCAGGACTTCCCATTCCCCTCCGGCCTCGAGGTCGAGGACAAGGTGGCCGAACTCCCCTGGGGCGACTTCCTCCGGCTCGGGAAGGTCCCTGCCCAGAAAGAGGGCCCGGCCCGGCCGGAGGCTGCCCTCGGCCCTGCCTAAGGCCGGGGGCAGGGGCAGGCAGAGGCGGAAGCCCTCCCCTTCGGTCTCGAGCCGGGCCCCAAGGAGGCCCAGGATCCGCCGGGCCGAGGAAAGGTCCCGGGAGGTCCCGGCAAAGCCCCGGCCTTCCACGAGGACCAGATTGGCCTCGAGCCGGGCCGAGAGCCGAGGCCTGGGGACAGGGCCCCTGCCCGACTTTGGCAGCGGGTCTCCTTCCTCAAGAAGGCTCATAAGAATCCTGAGCAGGCGGGCCCTGTCCCCCACGAGGAGGGGCAGCCGCTCGGCCAGCTCGAGGCCCTCGGGAGGGAGCTCTGTCCCCCGGTTCGCCAGGGCCTCGAGAAGGAGGGCCCGGAGGTCGATGAGCCCCAGATCGAGGGCGAGGTCACCCAGGTCGGCCCGGGAGAGGTCGAGGAGGTCTTCTATCAGGGCGAGTTGGCCCGCTGCCTCCCGGCCAATACCCTCATGCCCCAGAGCCAGGGCCTCCGCGGATATCCTGCCCCGGGGCTCGCAGAGCCCCCGGCTCACAGAGGCCATAAGCCGGGTCTTGACGAGGTCGGCCGCCTCGGCCCGGCGCCGGGCTTCCTCGGCTTGGCCAAAGAGGCGGGCGCTTTTCAGGGCCGAAGAGAGGTAGGAGCGCAGCTCCTCGTAGATCCCGCCATCCCGGGGACCGATCTCCAGGACGAGGCGCCCAAGAGCCTCGTCCCGGAAAAAGAGGGGCTCCACCACAAAGGCCCCCTTGTCGGGCAAGAAACCGGGTGGTAGGAGGTCCTCGGCCTCAAAACCCAGGCCCCCGGGCGGCAAACTCTGTCCCGGAGCTGTTCCCAGGGCGGCCACCAGGCTCAGTCTTCCGGCGTCCTTCTCGGCTCCCCCCTCAGAAATAGCCAGCCAGGCCCGGGGAATGCCCAGGCGGGCCAGGGACTCCCCCAGGCTGGCGACGAGGCTTTCCAGGTCGTGGCAAAGGAGGAGGGCAGCCCCGGCCCGCCGGAGCTCCAAGGCCCTTTGCTCGGCTAGCCACTGGGTTCGGGTCAGGGCCCTCCGGGAGGCCTCGAAAGCCAGGCTCCGGGCCCGATGGAAGACGTCCTCAAGGCCGCCCTTTGGGGACAGAGCCGGTTTTTTTGCCCCAGCCAGGGCCCGCAGCAGGGAGAGCAGGGGCTGCCAGCCCCCCGGCTCGAGGCCCTCGGGGCTGGTCCTGTCCAAGGCGAGCTCCAGGGCCCCCAGGAAGGGGCTCTCCCCCACCCCGGCTTCCCCTTCCCGGACAAGGCTATCCAGGAGGGCCTCGAGCCAGGCTCCGGACTTCCTGGGCTCTGTCCCCAGGAGGCCAGCCATGGCAGCCAGGAGGGCCCGGCGGCCGGGCCCGGCGGCGGGGATGCCGGAGCCGGAAAAGCCCCCGGCGAGGGCCGCGAGCCGGGTCTCCGGGAGGACGGTGGGACAGCCGCAGGAGCGGCGGAGAAGGAGCTCCGCCGGGAGGATAGTCTCCTTTGGCACGGCTTCTCCAGCAAGGAGGCGGAGGAGGATGTCCGCGGCTACCCCGCCCTCGCGCTCAAAGTCCACCCCAACGGTGGACAGGGCCGGGGAAGCCAGGGAGGACTCGAGGGAGTCGTTAAAGCCCCCCAGGGCCAGGTCCTCGGGTATCCTCCAGCCCCGGGAGAGGAAGCCTTCCATCGCCCAAAAGGCGAGGAGGTCCGAGGCCGCCACCAGGGCGGAAAAGTCCCTGCCGGGCACAAGGCCCCCCTCGTCGAGGAGGATGGCCGGAGCCAGGCTCCCGGCGTCCCAGGCCAGGGCGGGGGTGACGAGCTCGGGCCTAAAGACCAGGCCCCGGGCCTCCAGGACATCTCGGTAGGCCCGGTAGCGCTGCTCGGCCGAGACATGGGAGGAAGGCCCCCGGATAAAGGCGATGGCCCGGTGGCCATGGACATCGATGAGGTGCTCGACCATGGACCTCATGCCCCGGTAGGCGTCAAAGGCCACGAGGGGGGCCCCGGCCGCGGCCTGGGAGACGGTCACCAGGGGGAGGCTGGCGAGGGAGGCCACAAAGGCCTCGACCACCTCGGCCCCGACGGAGCCCGAGAGGCTCGTCGTCCAGCTCACGATGCCGTCGGCGTTGCGGGGGCTGGCAAGGCGGTAGTTGAGGTTGCGGCTCGCCTCCCAGGCCTCCTCGGCCCCAAGGCGGCCCCCAGGGATCACGAGGACCCGGGCCCCCCGGACCAGGGCCTCGTCCACGAGGCCGGTCCAGAGGCCCCGACTAGCCCCGGTATGGATCGAGGCGCAGACCAGGGCGAGGCGTGGGGGCTTGGCTTGGGGAGGCATGGCGCACATAGTTTATCATATTTTTTCCCTTTCTCGGCCTTATGCCTTTGCCTAACTTTAGCCAAGATTGGGGCATGCCCCCGGGGAGGACCTAGCCGTGGCCAACATCGTATACATAGCCGCATCCCTTGATGGCTTCATAGCTCGCCCTGACGGCAGCCTCGATTGGCTCACGGGCCTGCCAGACGATGGCGGCGACTATGGATTCGGGGACTTCATAAAGAGGATAGACGCCATCGTCATGGGGAGGAAGACCTTCGAGACCGTCCTGGGCTTTGGGGAATGGCCCTACGAGAAGCCCGTCTTTGTGCTGAGCGAAAGTCTCAAGGAGTTGCCCCCGGAGCTCGAGGGCAGGGCCTCGGTCGTAGGGGGAGACCTGGTGGCCTTGGTGTCCAGGCTTAAGGCCCAGGGCTACGTCAATCTCTACATCGACGGGGGGAGGACGATCCAGTCCTTCCTCGCGAGGAATCTCATAGATGAGCTGATCCTCACCCGGGTCTCCGTCCTCCTGGGCGAGGGGATCCCCCTCTTTGGGAAGCTGCCGGGGGACCTGCCTCTCAAGCTCAGGAAGGTCGAGATGCTCAACGAGCACCTTTCCCAGAGCTATTACACGAGGTAGGGCAGGCCCCGCCGGCCTCCTTCTCCTGGGGCTTAGGAGATCCCCGTCAGGGCCTGGATATACTGGAGCCGGGCGTAGGCCGCGGGGTCGGCCGCCGAGGCCTGGGACACCCGGCCCTTGAGGGCCCGCACCGAGGGGATGCCCTTGGAGCCCAGCCACTCATCCATGGCCCGGCACATCTCGCCGATCACCCCAAATCCACGCCGGTAGATCACCGAGCAGACCTGGACGGCCCCGGCCCCGGCCGCGATGAGCTTGAGGGCGGTTTCTCCATCGTGGACCCCCGTGGCCGCGGCCAGGTCGAGGGGGAAGCGGCCCGAGAGGAGGGCTATCCAGCGCAGGGTCTCATGGTAGTCCTCGGGACCCGAGCGGACGGGCCCGGCCTTTATGGCCAGGGCCTGGAGGTCGACGTCAAAGCGATAGAAGCGGTTAAAGAGGACGAGGCCCTGGGCGCCCAGGCGGGACAGCTCGGCCCCAAGGTTGGGAAGGCTGGCATAGGACTGGCCCAGCTTGACCGAGAGGGGAAGCTTGGTCGCCGCCCTGACCTCGGCAAAGGCCTCGAGGAGGCGGGCCTCGACGGAAGCCCCGGTCTCCCCGGGATTGGCCGGGAGGAAGGCCATGTTGAGCTCCAGGGCCTGGGCTCCGGCCTCCTCGATGCGCGCGGCGAATTCGGCCCAGCGGGAGGAGCCCACGCAGTTGACCGAGGCTATCACGGGGACGCCCTGGCCCACCGAGCCCTTCACGAGGTCGAGATAGGCCCGCGCTCCTTCCTCCATCCCCGCTCTTTCGAAAAAGGCCTCGGCCTCGGGATGGGAGTCGAGGAGGGACTCGGCGGAGGAAATCTCGGCTCGGAGCTGCTCCTCAAAGAGGGACTTGAGGACAACCGCCCCGGCTCCGGCCGCGGCCGCCTTCTTGACGCCCTCCACGCTTCCTGTGAGCCCTGAGGCCGCCACGACGATGGGGTTCCGCAGTTCGATGCCTAGATAACTACAGCCGAGCTCTGCCATGTACTCTCCTTGTTGCGGCCGGGCCTGGACAGCCCGGCCTTTTTCCAATGTAATGCCTCGTTTCTCCGCCGGCAAGGTCGCATCGCTTGCGCCTCCCCCTCCGGCGGGGCATAATCCTGGGCCATGAGCATGGACAGTATCCGCATAGCGGCCCTGGTGGAAGCCCGGGCCGCCGAATATGACGCCCTGGCCCTGGACATCTGGGACCACCCCGAGCCGGCCTTCCAGGAGGCGCGGTCCTCGGCCCTCCACCGGGACCTCCTGGCAAGCCGGGCCTTCCGGGTCACCGACTGCCCGGAGATGGCCCACTCCTTTATGGCCGAAAAGGGCTCGGGCGGGCCGATCCTGGGCATCATGGGTGAGTACGACGCCCTCCCGGGCATGTCCCAGGCCTGCTCGACCAGCCGCCAGGCCCTCGTCGAGGGCGGGCCCGGCCACGCCTGCGGCCACAACCTCCTGGGGGTGGGCTCCCTCGCGGCCGCCCTGGCCCTGGCCGAGGCCCTCGAGCTCTCGGGCCAGCCCGGCCGGGTCAGGTACTACGGCTGCCCGGCGGAGGAGGCCCTAGGGCGGATACCCCTCGTCAGGGCCGGCCGCTTCGATGACCTCGACGCGAGCCTCTCCTGGCACCCCGCGGACGTCAACACCCCCCACCACTACCGGACCTCGGCGAATGTGGCCCTGGTGGTCCGCTTTGCCGGCAGGGCAAGCCACGCGGCCATGGCTCCCCAGGCCGGCCGCTCGGCCCTGGACGCCGCCCAGCTCATGAACCTCGGGATCGAGTTCCTCCGGGAGCATGTGGAGCCGGGCACCCTCCTCCACTATGTCATCACCGACGGGGGCCGGCGGCCCAACATCGTCCCCGAGGCCGCCGCGGTCTCCCTCTACGTCCGGGCCCCCCGGGCCGAGGGCGTGAGGGCGGCCCTCAAGCGCGTCCTCGACTGCGCCAAGGGCGCGGCTACGATGACGGGCACCAAGGCCTCCTGGGAGATCACCCACGGGAAATGCGACTTTATCCCCAACGAGGCCATCCATGGAGCCATCCACGAGACGATGGGCCAGATCCCCCTGCCCCGGCCGGCGGCCGAGGAAAAGACCTTTGCCAAGGCCCTGGCCGCCACGGTGGGCCGCAAGGACCGGGAGGCGACCCTCACGATGATCGGAGCCCCCACGGCCCTCCTCTCCAAGGCAATCCACGGCGAGATAGGCGATTTTGGCCGGGGCTACCGGATCGGGGGCTCCCTGGACGTGGGGGATGTGTCGTATATCGTGCCCACGGGGCAGATGAACGCGGCCACCTGGCCCCTGGGCGTCGGCGCCCATACCTGGCAGTCCTGCTCGGCCTCGGGCTCCACCTGGGCCCGCCGCCAGGCCCGCTGGGCGGCGGCCGTCCTCGCGGCGACGGGCTACAGGCTCCTCACCGAGCCTAGGCTCCTTGGGGCCGCCCAGGCCGAGCACCGGGCGACACGGACTCCCTGGCGCTCGACGATGGACCTCTAGCATGGACAAGCCAAGCCTGGACCTCTCCCTCTCCTATGCCATCACCTGGGAGGACTACCTCGACTCCCAGACCGCCTTCAACCGCCACTCCCCCGAGGTGGCCAGGAACATCAAGAGGACGAGGCTCTCCATGGCCAGCCTCTACGTCTTCCTCCTCCTCATCCTCTACCCCGCCCTAGCCGGCCTCGCGAGGATCCTGGTCCTGGGGGGGATCCTCCTGCTCGCCATCGTCCATATCCTGGGGGTAGGCAAGCTCTATGAATGGAGGGTAAGCCGGGCCTCCCGGAAGATCATCAAGGCGGCCAAGTCCGACCGGGCCATCGGGGCCAAGCGGCTCAGGCTCCATGGGGAGGAACTCTTCTACAAGGAGGAGTCGGGGACAAGGAAAATCGCGATAGGCGACATCTCCCTCATCCTCGAGTCGCCAAGGAACTACTTCCTATTTACCGATGAGGCCTCGGCCATCATCCTGCCCAAGGTCTGGGAAGGCGAGACGGAGATCCAGAGGCGGATCATCGAGGCCCTGAGGTCGAAGTCCCCGGAAAACGCCGAACAATCGGGCGATACAGACTGATAGCCCCGACAGGCGCATTCCCATCTATCCTCTGTGTCTAACGCTACGCCTTCGGCTTCGCTAGGCCTCCGGCTCCGTGGTAAATTTTCCTATTTTTCCAGGGCCGCCAGGGCAACCTCGATCATCCCGTCCAAGGCCCGCTCCCTATCCTCCGTGGACAGGTGGAGGTCCTTCTCCCGGTGGTCGGATACGGAGAACATGGCCAGGGCCCTTTTCCCGAGGCAGGCGGCATTGCAGTAGAGGGCATAGGCCTCCATGTCCGTGGCCACGATGCCCATGGCCGTCCAGGGCCGCCAGACCTTGGGGATCCGGTTGTACTTGGAGAAGACGTCCATGCAGAGGGTGTTGCCCACCACAAAGCGCCTGCCCTGGCTCCGGGCCGCCCCCACGGCGGCCTCGAGAAGACCGTAGTCGGGTATGGCGGAGAAGGTCCCCCCGAGCTGGTACTGCTCGGCCCAGGACGAGGTCGTCGACGAGGCCTGGGCGATCACGATGTCCGCCAGCTCTATGTCATCGCGATAGGCGGCGCAGGTTCCCACCCTGATGATGGACTCGACCCCGAAATAGGAATAGAGCTCCCAGGAATAGATGCCCATGGAGGGGATGCCCATGCCCGAGCCCATCACGGAGACGGGCCTGCCCTTATGGGTCCCGGTAAAGCCCAGCATGCCCCGGACGCTGTTGAAGCGCCTAGGCGAGTCAAGGAAGCGCTCGGCTATGTACTGGGCCCTCAAAGGGTCCCCGGGCATGAGGACGGAGGGCGCGATGGGCGCCTCGGGCTTGATGTGGGGGGTGCCCTCGGGCAGGTCCATCACGGGGTCGATCTGGCTCATTGTATCTCCCTCATAAGCCGGGCAATCTGGTCCCGGCAGCGGTCGGCGATCCCGGCCATCCCGGCCAGGGCCTGGGCCTCGTCTATTGTTGTCATCCGACCGTCCCTGACGATCGCGCGGCCGTCCACATAGACCTGGCGCACGTTATGCGGCCTCATGGCATAGACCGCCGTGGCGTACCAATCGTAGACGGGCTGCATGTTAAAGTCCGTGGCGTCCGCCAGAAGGAAGTCCGCCCGCTTGCCCGGCTCAAGGGAGCCCGTCTTCTCGGCCAGGCCCAGGGCCTCGGCCCCGCCCAGGGTGGCGGCCCTCAGGGCCTCCCGGGAGGACAGGACCTCCCGCCGGCCCTCGAGGACCTTCTGGAGCTTGGGATAGAGGCCGAGGATCCCCTCCATGTCCATGCCATTCCCCGAGACTGGGCCGTCGGTCGCGAGGCCCAGCCGTATCCCGGCCTCCCTCATCCTATAGGCCGGGGCAATGGGCCTGCCGGACTTGGCGTTCGAGGCCGGGCAGTGGGCCACGGCCACGCCGCGCCGGGCGAGGAGGGCGATGTCCTCGGCGTCCACATAGACCACGTGGGCCGCCACCAGCCTTGGGTCGAGGAGGCCCAGGGAGTCCAGGTAGCGCACCGCCGAGCCATGGCTGACCTTGAAGCGGGCCGCCTCCTTTTCCGTCTCCGCCAGGTGGATGAGGACGGGCAGGCCCAGGGCCTCGGCCCGGCCATGGATGGCCACAAGAACGTCGGGGTCGACGGTGTAGGTGGCGTGGGGGGCAAAGCAAGGAGTTATGCGCTCGTGGCCCTGCCACTGGGCTATAAAGCCCTCGGCGTAGGCCAGGCCCCCATGGGCCTCGGGGGCGTCCGGACTGGGGAAGTCGACGATGGTCTCTCCCAGGACGGCTCGCATTCCGGCCTCGTCGGCGGCCCGGGCCACCTCGTCCTCGAAATAGTACATGTCCGCGAAGGTCGTGGTGCCCGACCGGGCCATCTCGGCCAGGCAGAAGCGGGAGGCCTCCCGGACCAGGTCCCGGGTGACCAAGGCCTTTTCCATGGGAAAGAGGAAACGGACCAGGCGGTCCGCCCTGTCCTCCCCAGCCCCCCGGAAGGCGGCCATGGCCACATGGGTATGGGTGTTCACAAAGCCCGGGAGGCAGAGCATCCCCCGCCCATCCACGACCTCTCCGGCCTCGAGCCCCCCCGGCGCGGGCATGGGCCCCAGGCCGGCTATCGCGCCATCCTTGACGGCTAGCCAGCCGGGATCGAAGGCCCGCCACTGGCCGTCCATCGTGAGGATAGTCGCCCCCTCGACGAGGAGCTCGGCCTTCACGCCCCGGCCTCCCCGGGCTTCGTGGCCGCCGCGCCTTCGCGCCCGGCGAAGAGGGCCCGCTTGCGGGCGGCCTCCCGCCTGTCCCTGGAGAGGGTCACGACGATAAAGCCCAGGATAGTCACCGCGTAGGGCAGGGCCTGGATGAGCTCCGGGGGCATGCCCACGTTCTGGAGGAAGGTCGCCAAAGCATCCGTGAGGCCAAAGATCAGGGAGGCGAAGATCGCCCCCACCGCCGTGCCCCCGGCCACAACCTGGGCCGCGTTGGCCACATAGCCCCGGCCGGCCGCGATGCCCGAGGTGAAGTTCGAGGTGTAGCCCATGGAGAGGAAGCAGCCCGCGAGGCCCGCGAGGATGCCCGAGACCACGAGGGCAAAGAGCTTGATCCGGTCGGGGTTGATGCCCGCCGAGCGGGCGGCCTCGACATTGGCGCCAGTGGCCTTGATCCTCCGCCCGATGGGGTACTTGTTGAGGATGAGGTGGAGGACCACGACGGCGACCAGGGAGAGATAGACCACAAGGTTCTGGTTCGAGAGGACCTTGCCTAGCCAGGGGATGGACTCGACGCCAGGGATGTGGAAGAAGGGCAGGGTCTTGCTCGCGAGGCTCGAGGAGATGCCCTTGTCCCCGGTCAGGGAAAAGAGCACAAAGACCGTCCCGCCATGGGCCACGAGGTTGAGGGCCACGCCGCAGAGGACGGCGTTCGCCTGGAGCTTCAGGGCAAAGAACCAGAGGATGAGGCACACGAGGACCGAGGCGCAGATCCCCGCCCCAAGGCCGATCCAGACACTCCCCGTGGCGGCGCTCACGATCACGCCGGTGAGGGCCGCCCAGAGCATGGCCCCCTCGAGGGCCATGTTGCTGATCCCGGATTGCTCGCTGATCACCGCCCCCAGGGTCACGAGGAGGATGGGGGCCGTGGAGCGGAGGACGATGTACCAGTAGTTGGAGGAGCCAAAGACGGTGACGAGGAAGTCGATCATTCGAGGACCTCCGCCGCCTTGAGGGCCGCAGCCTCGGCCTTGAGGGCCTCGCCCCTGAGCCGGCGGGCCTTGAAGGCGCTCACGAGCTTGTCCGAGGCCAGGATGAGGATGATCATGCCCTGGAGGAGGGTGATGAACTCAAAGGCCACGTCGCCCCGCCGGGACATGTAGTCGGCGCCGACCCGGAGGTAGGCGAGGAAGAGGGCCGAGAAAGGCACGAATTTGGGGTTCTTCCGGGCCAGCATGGCCACGATGACCCCGTCCCAGCCATAGGAGGGATCGGTCTGCCAGATGAAGGCCCGGTAGAGGCCCGACATCTCCACGGCCCCGCCCAGCCCGCCGATAAAGCCCGAGATGAAGTGGGAATAGATCGCGATGGCTGACACCGAAAGCCCGGCATAGGTGGCGAATTTCGGGTTGGCCCCGGAGAGGCGGATCGCGAAGCCCCACTTGGTCCGGTAGATGAGGAGGGAGACGAGGATGACGGCCACCCCGGCGATGATAAAGCCCGTGTGGAGCTGGGTGTTGGGCACGAGCTTGGTGAGGGAAAAGGTCTTCTGGAAGGGCAGGGAGGCCAGGATGGACTGGTTCCGGTCCCGCAGGAAATACTGGATGATGAAGGAGCCAAGGAAATAGAAGACATAGTTGAACATAAGAGAGGACACAAGCTCGTTGGCCCTCCACTTCATCTTGAGGATGGCCGGAAGCAGGCCTATGAGGCCCCCGCCCAGGCCGGCCGCGACCATGGCCACCGCGGGGTGGAGGCCCTTGGGCAGGGGAAGGTAGATCCCTATGGCCGTGGCTATCACGGCCCCCATGTAGAAGGAGGAGTCCACGATGAGGGAGAGGTATTTGGCCTGGTAGATGATGCAGAGGGCGAGGCCCGTGAAGGTGATGGGCACCATCGCGATCATGAGGTACCAGAGGTTGTACTTCTTGAGGAAAGGCGCAAGGAGGAAATTCCTCACCGACTCCGTGGGGTGCTTGCTCACGAGGAAGATGAGGATGATGCCCGCGATCACCGCGAAGGCCCCGGCGAGGAGGGTTATGACGACGGGCTCGAGCTTGTCCCGGTCCGTGAAAAACAGGCGGATGGAGGCGAAAAAGCCGGGCTTCGCCCGGCCAGGCTCGCCGCCCTGGCGGGCGCTAGTCATGGCAGACCTTCCTTATCTCTTCTTCGTCCTGGCTCTTGAGGCCGAGCATATAGAGGCCCAGCTCCTTGTCGGAGACCGCGGAGGCGTCGGGGAAATAGGCCACGATCCGGCCCCCGCTCATCACGATGAGGCTGTCCGAGAGGGACATCACCTCGGTCAGGTCCGAGGAGACGAGGAGGACGGCCTTGCCCTCGTCGCGCATCGCGACAATGCGGGCATGGAGGAACTCGATGGCCCCCACGTCGACCCCCCGGGTCGGCTGGGACACCACGAGGACCCGGGCATCGGCGGTGAACTCCCGGCCTACGACCACCTTCTGCATGTTGCCCCCCGAGAGGCTGCCCACGCTCTGGCCTGCCGAGGCGCAGCGGATGTCAAAGCGGGCCACGATGTCCCGGGCCTCCTCGGCCATGGCATCGGGGTGCATGAAGCCTAGGGGGCCCGTGAACTTGGCCTTGGTGTAGCGGTCCGCGAGGAGGTTGTCCTGGATCGAGGCCGGCAGGGCCGTGCCCACGGTCATGCGGTCCTCGGCCACATGGGCGAGGCCCGCGGCCCTCGCGGCCCCGGGGCCCTGGTTAGTCACCTCGGTCCCGCAGACCTTGACCGAGCCCGTCAACGTCCGGGCGAGGCCCGTGAGGATGGAGATGAGCTCGGACTGGCCATTGCCGTCCACGCCCACGACGCCCAGGATCTCCCTTTCCCTGAGGGAGAAGGACACCCGGTCGACCATCTTGAGGTTAAAGTCATCGACAAAGGAGAGGTCCTGGGCGACGAGGAGGGACTTTCCGGGCCTGGCCTTGGCCTTGTCCACCCCGAGCTTTACCTCCCGGCCCACCATCTCGTTGGAGATGGTCTGGCTGTCCACGTCCTTGATGTCGTGGCTCGCGACCATGCGCCCGTCCCGCATCACCGAGACCCGGTCGCAGAGGCGGAAGACCTCGCCGAGCTTGTGGCTGATAAAGATGATGGTATAGCCCTGCTTCCTCAGGGTCGCGAGCTCCACGAAGAGCTCGTCCGTCTCCTGGGGGGTGAGGACGGCCGTGGGCTCGTCGAGGATAAGGATCCGGGCGCCTCGGTAGAGGGCCTTGAGGATCTCT
>JAKPBN010000504.1 GCA_029778945.1 Spirochaetota bacterium | reverse complement strand
TGTAGTGCTCCCCTACTTTTCGGACCACTCACGCTACTAATTTCTGCCTGAACTCGGCAGGGGTTGCATACCCCAAGGCCGAATGCGGCCGGTCATTGTTGTAATGGTCGATCCAGTCCGCGATCTTGTTGTATGCCTCATCGAAGGTCGTTAAACTCTGCTGCCAGACACACTCTTCCTTGAAGCTCCTGAAGAACCGCTCGATCATCCCATTCTGTTCCGGCGTATACGGCGTTATGTATTCCTGCTGAAGCTTGTACTTATTTACCGTCTCATGGAAGCGTTTTGATCCAAAAACGAGTCCGTTGTCTGAACGGATCACCAGGCCCTGGTCGCCAGGGACTAGACCCTGGCGTATCAAGGCGTCCTCCAGGGCGCCCGCAGAAATGCCGGCCTTGCCGGACATAGAGAACCTCCAGCCAACCAGATAACGGTCGCAACAGTCGATTACCGCGACCAGGTGGCACCAGCCGTCCTGCTTTGTGAACAGGTGGGTCATGTCTATCGCCCACCGGCTATTCACCTGGGGCGTGGCGCTCTTCATTCCCTGGACCCTTGGCCGATTGCCATAAGGCCGCTTCCAACGCTGCCAGCCGTGTTCCTTGACGATTCTATGGACCTTTTTCCGGTTAAGAGCCATCCTGTGGCGGCGACGCAACACCACCGTTATCCGCCGGGTACCATATTCCGGGTACTCCTCGATGACCTTGCGGATCTCCTCAACCAGCCATGGGTCGAATGCCGGCTTCGCCTTCGCTTTGCGTTCCGGCGCGTAGTACACGTTTGACCGGCTGTAGCCAAGCACGTCGCAGATTCGTCTCAGGCTTGCCCGAATCCCTTCTTCCAGGAGTTCGCTCTGTAGGGTTAGGATTCGGTCTCTTCCGAAGTCCCCCACAGAGCTTTGGCTTTTTTTAGTATTGCATTCTCCACATACAGATCACCAATCGTCGCCTTGAGCTCCTTGATCTCCCGTTCGTTCTGGTCTTGGGCTCCGGCCGCTCTTGCCTTGAGGCTCTGTTCCCCGCCCTTCAGGAAGGTATCGACCCATTCCTGGACCTCGCTCGGCGTGAGGTCGTTCTGCCTGGCAACATCGATCACTGTCGTTGTCTGGCGTAGGATCTGGAGGATGATCTCCGCCTTACGCCTCGCCGTCCATCGTACCTGCTCTGCCATGTTCTCTCTCCTTGTTCATTATAGCTGGTCCGAACAAGGAGGGGTACACTATAAGGATTCGCTCTCCTCTGAGCTCCCCCACAAGGCCTTTGCTTTTCTTAGGATTGCGTTCTCGACGTAGAGATCACCGATCGTGGCCTTCAGCTCCTTGATCTCCTGCTCGGTCTGGGCGACTGCCCCAGGCGCTCGTGCCTTCAAGCCCTGTTCGCCCGCTTTCAGGAAGGTGTCGACCCATTCCTGGACCTCACTCGGGGTCAGGTCGTTCGCCCTGGCCACGTCGATGACCGTGGTTGTCTGCCGCAGTATCTGAAGTATCACCTCAGATTTGCGCTTCGCTGTCCATCGCTGTTGCTCTGCCATTTCCTCTCTCCTTGCTCAGTATATCTATTCTGAACAACGAGGGGGACACTATACTTGTTCATTATAGCTGGTCCGAACAAGGAGGGGTACACTATAGTCCCGCCCAATCCAGCCCACGCCAAGGCAGAGTATCGAGCAAGTCCCAGGCCCTAGGCTCCCCGAAAAAACGCCTTATTATGTAATCCCTTACATGCCTCTAGCATCCTCCCCTTCCCTCCTCCTGTCAACTCGCAAATCCCGGCCCTTCCTCCGTCGAGGGCTCTCCAAGCAAGAGTGGGGGCAGGGCGGGATCCCCTGGCCCGCCTGGGTTGGGCTTTCGGGCGGGGGCTCCGCAAGGAGACCCCGCCGCAGGGGGCTACTATTCGCGGGCCAGGAAGCCCGACCGAGGGGGAGGCGCGAAAGGCCTGGCTACGCCGAGCTTGGGCGGAGTCCTCCCCCTCTTGGACCTATCCTTCCTTATTGGCCCGGCGAAAGGCCTTCTCAAGCCTGGCCCGGGCTTGGCGCTCGGCCTCTCTACGGACTACACTCAAGGCTCGAGAAACCCGGGGCCCCAGGGCCCCGGTGCCGGGAGCCTTTCGTGACCAACAACGACCTTCTCATCCGCATACGCTATGCCCTCAACATTCCGGACCCCAAGGTCCTTGAGCTCTTTGCGCTGGCGGGCCTGCCCATGGAAAGGCCCGAGCTCGAGGCCTATTTCCGGCGCGAGGAGGAGGCCGGCTATGTCCTTTGCCCGGACTCGGTCCTCGCCCGCTTCCTCGACGGCCTCATAGCAAGCCGCCGGGGAAAGAGGGAGGGCCAGGACGGCCCCCATCCGGCGACCGGAGGGCGGCTCCGCCTGACCAACAACGATGTCCTCAAGGGCCTCCGCATCGCCCTGGAGCTCAAGGACGAGGACATAGTCGAGGTTATGGCCCTGGCCGGGGTCGAGGTGACCAAGTCCGAGATCGGGGCCCTCTTCCGCAAGCCCGACCACCATAACTTCCGGCCCTGCGGCGACCAGTTCCTGAGGAATTTCCTCACGGGCCTCACGGCCAGGCACCGGGTCTAGGCGCATGGCCGAGCCGGGCGGAGGGGGACATCAGCGCAGGAAGCGCTACCGGGGCAGCCATCCCCGGGCCTTTTCGGAAAAGTACAAAGAGCACAATCCCGAGCGCTACAAGGACGACATAGAGAAGATCCTAGCCCGGGGGGATACCCCTGCGGGCAGTCACCGCTCCATAGCCGTGGCGGAGATCCTTGCTGTCCTTGAGCCTAGGCCCGGGGAGAGCGCGGTGGACGCCACCTTGGGCTACGGCGGCCACGCCCGGGAGATCCTTGCCGCCCTTTCCCCTGGGGGCAGGCTCTATGGCTTTGACCGGGATGGCCAGGAGCTCGGCCGCACGGAGGCCCGCCTGCGGGCCTTAGGCTATGGGCCGGCCAGCTTTGTGCCCGTCCACGCCAATTTTTCCGCCATCCCCGCCTGGCTAGCGGCCTCGGGCCAGGGCGGGGTCGATGTCTTCCTGGCCGACCTGGGCCTGTCCTCGATGCAGATCGACGACCCCCTACGGGGCTTTAGCTTCAAGCGCAAGGGCCCCCTCGACATGAGGATGGACGGCGCCGAGGGCCCCACGGCCCGGGACTACCTGGCCGGTGTCAGCGAGGCCCGCCTCGGGGCCATCCTTGTGGCCAATGCCGACGAGGCCCAATCGGCCCAGATCGCCCACGCGATCTGCCTCCGCCGGGGGAGGCTCGAGACCACCCGGGACCTGGCCGAGGCCATGGCCTCGGCCTTTCCGGACCTGGAGTGGGGCGACCCTAGCCTTGTCCGTACCCTGCGCAGGTGCTTCCAGGCCATACGCATCGAGGTCAACGGGGAATTCGACTCCCTCGACGCCCTCCTCCAAGGCCTCCCCTCCTGCCTCAAGCCCGGGGGCAGGGCGGCCATCCTCTCCTTCCACTCCGGGGAGGACCGGAGGGTCGAGGAGTCCTTCCGGGCCGGCCTCGAGGCGGGCCTCTACTCCTCGGCCAGCGCCGGGCCCACAAGGCCGACCCAGGCCGAACGTTATGCGAACCCACGCTCCAGCGCAGCCAAGCTGCGCTGGGCCATCCGAGCCTAAGCCAGGAGTCCCTTCCATGCTCAAGATCTCCAATCTCCGTCTGGCCTATGCGGACAGGATCATTTTCGACAACGAGGACCTCCTCGTTAGGCCCGGGGACAAGGTGGGCCTTGTGGGCCCCAACGGCGCCGGCAAGACGAGCCTCTTCCGGGTGATAGCCGGGGAGGAGAAGCCCGACTCCGGCACGATCTTTGTAGACCCGAGCATCACGATAGGCTATTTCTCCCAGGACGTGGGCCAGATGGCGGGGCGGACGGCCCTCCAGGAGGTCCTGGCCGGGGCGGGCAGGGTCTGGGAGCTGGGGAAGAAGCTAGGCGAGCTGGAGCACCGGATGTCCGATCCCTCCGGCCCGGGCCTCACGGACGCCGAGATGGAGGCCTACGGGGACATCCAGCTTGAGTTCACCCACCTGGGGGGCTACGATCTTGAGACCCGGGCCGAAACCATCCTCTCCGGCCTGGGCCTGGGGAAGGAGAGGCAGGGCGAGGCCGTAGAGTCCTTCTCCGGCGGCTGGAAGATGCGCATCGCCTTGGCCAGGATCCTCCTCCTGGAGCCAGGCCTCCTCCTCATGGACGAGCCCACGAACCACCTGGACCTTGAGTCCATCCTCTGGCTCGAGGCCTGGCTCAAGGCCTTCAAGGGCGAGCTCGTGATGACGAGCCACGACCGGGAATTCATGACCCGGATCTGCGGCCGCACCATCGAGGTGGCCTCGGGGGCCATCACGAGCTACTCCGGGGACTATGACTTCTACATGAGGGAGAGGGTCCTAAGGCGGGACCAGCTGATCGCCTCGGCCAAGCGCCAGGAGGCCATGCTCGCGAAGGAGGAGGAGTTCATAGCCCGCTTCGCCGCCCGGGCCTCCCACGCCGCCCAGGTCCAGTCCCGGGTCAAGACCATCGAGAAGATCGAGAGGATCGTGATCCCCCCGGACCCCAAGGTTATACGCCTCCGTTTTGAGGACACACCCCGGAGCGGGGACATCGTGGCCGACCTTGCGGGGGTCTCCAAGGCCTGGCCCCAGGCCGGGGGCGGGCAGAAGACGGTCTTTGTGGGAGCGACGGGCACCATACGCCGGGGGGACAAGGTGGCCCTGACCGGGATCAACGGGGCGGGCAAGTCCAGCCTCCTCAAGATCCTCGCGGGCCAGACCGAGGCCAGCTCAGGGACCTGCACCTTGGGGGCGGGGGTCAGGCTGGGCTATTTCTCCCAGTACTCAAGCGATGTCCTCATTCCGGGCCGGACGATCTTCGAGGAGGTGGCCGAGCGCCTGCCCAGGGTCACCGAGGGGGCCATCAAGAACATCCTGGGGGCCTTCCAGTTCTCCGGGGACGACACGGAAAAACGGGTCTCGGTCCTGTCCGGGGGGGAAAAGAGCCGCCTCATGCTGGCCTGCCTCCTGGCTTCCCCGCTCAACTTCTTTGTCCTCGACGAGCCGACCAACCACCTGGACATCCAGAGCCGGGAAGCCCTCCTCGAGGCCCTCCAGGACTTCGAGGGGACTGTCCTCATAGTCAGCCATGACAGGTATTTCCTGCGCCAGCTGGCGACCCGGGTCTTTGAGATAGACTCGGGCCGCCTGGCCGTCTACGAGGGGCATTTTGACTACTACCTAGACAAGTCGGCCAGGCTCAGGGGCCTGGCCTAGACTGTCCGGGCTGGGCCCTAGGCCTTCTTGACTACGCCAAGGGGGAGGACAACCTTCCCGTAGACCTCGTTGAGGACCTGGGCCAGGGCGGCATAGACGGCGGACAGGCCGCAGACGAGGCCAATCCAGCCGGCGATATGCCCCACAAGCTCGGAGCCGGAGAAATCCCGGGCCGCAAGCAGGAAAAAGAGGGCCGTCAGGGTCCCAAAGACCACCTGGAGGGCCCGGGAGAGCCTCAGGGTTCCCACAAACATGCCCAGGGTAAAAATCCCCCAAATCAGCAGGAAAAAGGCAAGGTCAAAGGGCCCGGTCTTGGCCGCCATGCCTAGGGCGGGGAGGACCCAGGTGGCCACCAGGGCCATCCAGAAGAAGCCATAGGCCGTAAAGGCCGTGGCCCCGAAGGTATTGCCCTTCTTCCACTCCTGGACCCCGGCAATGACCTGGGCGATCCCGCCCACAAATATGCCCATGCCCATGATCATGGAATCCAGCGGATAGAGGCCGGCATTGTGGAGATTGAGGACAATGGTGGTGAGGCCAAACCCGAGGAGGCCCAGGGGGGCGGGGTTGGCGGTGCTGTCGTTCTGGCTCATGGCTGCTCCGTCTCGAGGGCTGCCCCTTGCCTGCCTAAAGAGGCGGCAAGCGGGGGGGAAAAACGCAGGCTAGCACGCCGGATAGGGCCTTTGGAAGCCACCTCCGACCCGACGTTTCCCGGCGGAATTTGGATGGCGCTTCCAGGGAATTGAGGCTACTATTTTCTATCTTCAAAGAGGAGGCGCTCCATGACCCATGAGACCCTAGAGAAGGCCCAGCTTGGGACCACCCTGTTTTCCCAGGCCCTTTGGGACGAGTTATCCGGCCGAGTTGCCCGGGCCTTCCGCATGACCGAGGCGGAGGAGGCCTGGCTCCGCGACGGAAAGATCGCCAGGCTGATAGCCGCCCTGCCCTTCCTGGCCGGCTGCGAGGACGCCGAGAGGACGGCCGTGGCCCACCTGGGCACCTACCTCCTCTCCACCCGGGAGACCAAGACCTATTTCACCGCCCAGCCCGGGGACAACCAGTCGGTCCTTGAGCGCCTTCGCCTGGGCTCGAACTTCAAGGGCGGGGACGCCCGCATAATCGAGCGCGGACTCTGCCTCCTGGCCCTCAACATGGTCGCCGACTACAAGCGCGACATCGAGGAGGACGCCAGGCTGGGCAAGTACAACCCCATAGCCGCAGGGGCCTGGGATTTCGAGGCCACCGTGGCCGACCTGGAGTATCGCATAATCTCCATCCCCTGCGAGGAGATGGAGAAGCTGCTGCCCCTCGTCGCGGTGCCGATGGGATACTGGGGCGCACCTGAATAGGAGTCGAGCCTAATGGCGCTGAAGAAAGCGATTGAGAATTACGCAAAGGACTCAAATGGCCTGCAGAAGGCAATTGGTATCTTTGTCGGGACCATTGCATTTGCGGTAATTGTAATAAATGCCATAATCGTATCGCAGGCACGTGGAATCGAATTCTTTAGCGCCCTTATCAATATTTACTCTTTGCCTCTTCTCGCGACAGCTTTGCTGGCGCTTCTTTCTGGACTCTGGATAACCCGATTTGGGAAATGGATGCAAGTATGCCTTTTTCTTGCAACTGGACTAATAACCGCATCCGGCTCTCATTCTGGAGATCTCACGAGCGGTGTATTCCTTATACTAGGCATTATTCTTATCTATCAATATTCGCTTGGTAGAATCGCTGCGGTACTCACATTACTATTGCTGCTAATTCCTTATCCTATATTGCTAGCCAGGGCCTTAAGACCTATTAACGGCAGCTATATATTAACGGCAATAGAGACTTTATTTGGCGTGTTTTGCCTAATAATCCTCTACGGCCTTGTCTTCCTGCGCCACGAGATCCGCCACCGCCAGGACAAGGCCCTCCTGGAGACCCGGGTCAAGGAAAGGACGGCCGAGCTCGAAGAGGCCATGCGAGAGCTCGAGGCGGCCAACGCAGAAGGGCTTGTCATGCTCCGGGAGATCCACCATCGGGTGAGGAACAACCTCCAGGTGATCATCTCCATGCTTAAGCTGGAATCCGAGGAGGCCAGCTCGGCCTCGGCCTGCCTGGACACGAGCATACAAAGAATCTACGCGATGGCCCTGGTGCACGAGACCCTGTATGGGGAAAAGCGGCTCAACAGCCTTGACCTCGTGCGCTACAGCCGGGACCTCCTGGGAGGCTACAGGGACTGCGAGGCGCCTAACCTGCTCATCGAAGGCCCGGAGCCGGTCACGGTCGACCTGGACTTTGCCGTGGTCTTTGGCCTCTTTATGAACGAAGTGATAGCCCTGGCCGCGGCCGAGGAGGAGACGAGCGGCGCAAGGCCCCTCGTGAGGCTCAGGCTGGAGTCCGCCGGGGCAATCAACTTCAGTCTCTGCGCGGGGGAATCCACCATGGCCACGGCCTTTTTGCGGGAGTTAAAAGAGCCGGCCAGGAAGGGCTTTATCCAGGCCCTTGTGGGACAGCTCCGAGGCTCCGAAAAGCCTCCCGCCGAGGGCTGGGACCTGTGCCTGAGCTTTCCCCAGCTAGGCTAGGGGTGGAAACATGACCATCGACATCCTCTGCAAGGTAGTCGACAACTACGGGGACATAGGCCTTGTCTATCGCCTGGCCAGGGCCTTTCGCGATCTCGACCCCGGGCTCGGGATCCGGATTATTGTGGACAAGCTCGAGGCTTTCCGCGACCTGGCCCCCGACCTCGACCTTGAGCTCGAGCCTCGGCCTGGCCAAAGCTCCGGGCCGCTGAGCTTTCGGGGCTTTACCATAATCCCCTGGGACGAGGCCTGGCAGGGCATGTGGGAGGAGAGGCCTCGCGTTGTGGTCGAGTGCTTTGCCTGCGGGCGGCCAGAGTGGTTCGACGACCTCCTGTATGATCCCGAGGACGAGGGCCTTAGGCGGGTGGTCAACCTGGAATATCTCTCCGCCGAGGACTATGCCCGGGATTTCCACCTCATGCCCTCGGCCACGCGCTCGGCCCAGGTGAGGAAAACCCTGTTTATGCCCGGCTTTTGCCCCGGCACGGGGGGCCTTATCATCGACAAGACATTCCGGAAAGTCCGGGAGGCCTTCCTGGATCCGGGACTCAGG
This sequence comes from Spirochaetota bacterium, assembly GCA_029778945.1. Classification (GTDB taxonomy): domain Bacteria; phylum Spirochaetota; class Spirochaetia; order Treponematales; family Rectinemataceae; genus JANYKC01. Next base: position 3,429 of record JAKPBN010000504.1, on the reverse strand, counting down.
ACTGGGGCGCGCAAGGAGGCCCTCGTCGCTGCGGGCCTGGCCTGGGAGGAGACCTATGCCGGTCTTTTCTGGGTGAGTGTCTTTACGTATGAGCGGGATTATGCCCGCCTTGTCTCGGACCTGGCCGCCTGGGACAGACCCATCCTGGCCCTCGTGGCTCCGGGCAGATCAGCCGGGCCGTTCCTAGCCGCTTGGGAGGCTTCAGGCAGACCCTTCCCGGCCCTGGCCCTCCCCTTCCTGCCCCAGGAAGCCTGGGACCAGGTCCTCCTGGCCTCGGACCTGGCGATAGTCCGAGGGGAAGAGTCCCTGGCCAGGGCCGTCCTCTCAGGCCGGCCCTTTCTCTGGCATGCCTATGTCCAGGACAAAAAACATCAACTGGTAAAGGTGGAGGCCCTCCTCGACCGCATGGCTCCCTTTTTCCCCACCCAGGCTTTCTCGGGCCTCAAGGCGCTCTTCCTGGCCTTTAACGACCGGGAAGCCGACGGCCCCGGCCAGGGTGGCCAGGAAGAGATCCTCCCCGTCCTGAAAAGCCTTGGGGAGCTGGAGCCGGGCTTCCGATCCTTCTCGGATTCGGTCATGGAACTGGGGGACCTAGCCTCCCACCTACTGACTTTTTTTGGCGACTTCGGGTAGAATAGTCCGTCACGCGTCTAGGCATGGTCGGTTGGCCGGTAGCCACAGGCGCAAGCCTATCCGGCCATCGGGCACTGCCGTAGGTACTGCCACCGGCGCAGATATGGACAACTATATACAAGGTGAGGAATTACTTATGATCATGACCGGCGATATCCACGTTGGAACTGTCTTCAAGTCCGGCAAGGACACTGTCATCGTCCAGCGAATGCTGGGAATCAAGGGCGGCCGAAACGGCCAAGTGAAGAAGCTACGGGTGAAAAACATTGTCACCGGGGCGACCTCCGACCTTGGCCTCGACATGGGCGAGAAATTTGAGGACGTCCACCTGGACATCCATGCCATGAAGCTCTCCTATATCGACGGCGACACCTGGATCTTCATGGACCAGACGAGCTTCGAGCAGTTCGAGATCTCCAAGGACGACCTTGGAGACAATGTGGGCTTCATGACCCCCGACGATGACCTCGAGGTGGAGATCACCTTCTATGAAGGCAAGCCCGTGGGCGTCACCCTCCCCATCAATGTTGTCCGGACCATCACCTACTGCGAGCCCGGGATCAAGGGCGACACCTCGGGCAAGTCCACCAAGCCTGCCACCCTGGACACCGGGATCGAGATCGCGGTCCCCCTCTTCTGCGACATAGGCACCAAGATTATCCTGGACACCCGGGATGGTACCTTTGTCGAACGAGCGAAATGACCCGACCCACGCCGGGGCATTTCGCGAAGTATAGCGAGCGAAGCGAGCGTTTAAGGGCAAAATAAGCAGGCCCTATTAGACGGCAGATCAAAACGGGGGCGGCTCACTGAGCCAGACCCCCGTTTTTTTTAACCTTCCCGCGCCTAGCAGGCAAAGACGTTCCAGCATATATCGTTCCGGTTTTTCTCGTCCTCCAGGACAAGATCCCTTAAGTTTCCCGGCAATTGCCCGATCTGCCAGAGGCATTCCTTCCTGCCATTTTCTATGCGTTCTGCTTCCCCGCTGGCAGCCATAACCGCCCGGATCGCGTAGGCCGCTGCCCCCAGATCATGGGCAGCCACATGGGCGACCACGGCCGCCTGCCCCGCGGAGTAGGCTGCGTATTTTGCCGCACCTAGGGCTTCTTGAGCGGCCTTATTCGAATTATAGGCTGCCACCTTGGCTTCTGTCGTTGAGAGCTCCCCCCGGGCCCAGGACAAGGCCGATTCAATGGCCCTGCGCGGACGATCATCCGCCGGAAAGTCCCTCTCAAAATACGCCAGGACATGCTCGGCGCACCGGGCCGCCCAGATCGCCAAGAGATGGTGATCCTCGTCCGAAAGCGAGCCCCCCCTCCGGACTGTGATAAGCCGCGGATCCCTAAGCTTGGGCAGAATCATGTTTGCCTTCCTCCCCCTCCCCGCCTTTGGGAAAGGGGTTCCCCCTAGAAATAAAAAAAGAACCCGGCCGTAGCCGGGTTCTTTGTTATTCCGTCAGGAATTAGTAGCGATCGTTGTCCCGGCGGGGCTTGTCCATGGCCTCATTGACCTTGAGCTGGCGGCCCTCGAACTCACGACCATTGGTGCCCTCGATGGCGGCGCGAGCCTGGTCATCAGTGCCCATCTCGACAAAACCAAAACCCTTGGACTGGCCAGAGTCGCGGTCGGTGATGATCCTGACGGAGTCAACCTGGCCGAAGCTCTGGAAGAGGGACCTGAGTCCGTCCTCGTAGGTGTTGTAGCTGAGGTTCCCGACGTAAAGTTTCCTGCCCATCTCGATTTCCTTCGAACGCGTAGCGCGTCCAGGCTCCATAATCGGTCCATCCAGGATGGACCACCCGATGCCGGTCCATCCGGCCCCTCGGGGGGGTGAAGGGAGCTACTGACGCACGCTGCTTAACGTTCCGGAAAATCTCTAGAGAGGATCCCGATAGGAAAAGCTCGACGCACGCTTCAGTGAACTGCTTTCAATGTTTATAATATACCAGCATTTTGGAATTTAGTTAAGCCATCTCTTCATTATTTCCACTCACTATGGAAAATTTCTCCTCTTGGACGGTCGATTCTTTCGTATCCGACCCCTCCAAGGCCATCCCGGAGGGCCTGGATGAGGTTGGCGGGTAGCCAGGTGGAGCGGTAGGAGTCGTAAAAGCCCAGGGCAGAGGTAAAGGAAGGCAGGGGAAGACCGCTTTCGACGGCCCGGCCGGCCACCTTTCTAAGGCCCGGGAGGGCCGAATCAAGGAGGGTCTTTACCTTGGAGTCCAGGAGCGGTGAGGCCAGACTCGAATCCCTGAGGTAGGCTTCCTCCAGGATCTCCAAAAGGGCCGAACCCGTAGACCGGGAACTAGCCCAGAGCCGGGCAACCTCGGCCAGGTTGAGATCCCAAGCCTGGCTCTTGGCTCCCGCCCGGAGCAGGAGGAAGGCCTGGCCCAGGGCTATGACGTTGGCCGCAAGGAGGGCCTTTCGCAGATTCTCCAGGAGGACCTGGCGTTCCCCGGTGGCAGCCGTCTTGGGCCCCCCAAGCAGGGCCGAAGCCATCACCCGCTCATCCTTGAGGGCCTGGAGGCTGCGGGCCGAGATTGCCACCCCCAGGAGGCCGAGGGGACTGCGGAAGTCGAGGCCGGCCCTGGCCACGGCCTCGGCGGCCCAGGCCGAGCCGGGGGCGCCTGAGTCCGGCCCCGGGGAATCGAGGATCAAGTCGATCAGGGAAAGGCCATCCCCCTCCATAACCCCCAGGATATTGGCGGTCAGGCCGAGGAGGCGGCTAGAAACCTCGGTCTTGTTCCATTCGGAATAGACCGTCCTCATCTCCTCGGCGCTGAGGTGGATAAAGGA
>JAKPBN010000463.1 GCA_029778945.1 Spirochaetota bacterium | reverse complement strand
GTCCTCGGGGGCATCGTGATGCTGGCCACGGGCTACGATCCCCTGGCTTCCTATGGAGCGCTATTCTATGGGGGCCTTGTGCGCAATTGGCACATCTCGGTCCTCAACGCGACTCCTCTGATATTCACAGGCCTGGCCATAGCCCTTGCCTTCAAGGCCGGCCTCTTTAACATCGGGGCCGAGGGCCAGTATTTCGTGGGCGTCATGGTCGCCACCTGGCTTGGCCAAAGGCTTTCCCTCCCGGCGGCTTTGGGCATCCCGCTTATCTTCCTCGCGGCCATGGCGGCAGGGGCTGGAATGAACGCCATTCCCGCCTTCCTCAAGGTCAAGACCGGGGCCCACGAGGTAGTCACCACCATGATGTTCGCCTATGCGATCAGGACCCTATCCCCCATGTTTATCCGGGCCAACGGAGGGGATCCGGCCCTCACCAGCCACCCCTACACGACAGACCCCATCAAGGATGCCTACTTTCTCCCCCTCTTCAAGGACTTTCTTCCCGGGGCCAACTACCGCCTCCACATAGGCATCCTCGTGGCCATCGTCGTGGCCGTCCTCGTGTCCCTCCTCCTCACCCGGACCGACCTGGGCTTTAAGCTCCGGGCCGTGGGCCACAATCCCGTCGCCGCCCGGACCCAGGGCATCTCCGTGGCCTGGATCTCCACGGCGGGACTCCTCATCTCGGGAGCCCTGGCCGCCCTCTCGGGGGTTGTCCAGGTCCTGGGCCTCGACCACCGGATGTTCCAGAACCTCAACGCAGGCTATGGCTGGAATGGTATCTCCATCGCCCTCCTCGCGGGCAACAACCCCCTGGCCATCATCTTCACGGCCCTGCTCTGGGGTGTCCTCGACGCCGGAGGCCAATACATGGCCCGGACCGTCCAGACCCCCAACGCCATCATCGAGATCGTAAAGAGCATTATCCTCTTCCTTATGCTGGCCCGGATCATCTACGAGAGGGCGGGGGACAGGATCAAGGCCCTGGCGGCAAGGATTGGAGGAAGGGCATGACGGAAATCCTAGGACTCCTCCTGACCCCCCAGCTCCTCGAGGCGATGGTCCGGCTCTCCACGCCGGTGATCCTCGCGGCCCTGGCCGCTGTGGTCTGCGAGCGCAGCGGGGTGACTAACATCGCGATGGAAGGCATCATGCTCGTGGGCGCCTTCATGGCCGCCTGGGCGGGCTGGGCCGCGGGCAATCCCTGGATAGGCCTTCTCGGAGGAGCCTTAGGGGGAGCCCTTTTTTCCCTCCTATTCGCCTGGGCCGCGGTGAGCCTCCATATCAACCATGTAGTCGCCGGGGCTATCATGAATATCCTGGCCTTTGGCCTCACCCGCTATCTCATGATGGTGGTCTATGGCCGCCAAGGGACCTCCCTGGCCGTGCCCCAGACCCTTCACGACTATAAATTCTCCATCCCCATCCTCTCGGACATTCCCTTTGTGGGACCGGCCCTGTTTAGCCAGACGCCTATCGTGTATTTCGCCCTCTTTTCGGTGATCCTCTGGGCCTGGATCTTCCGCAGGACCCGCCTGGGTCTCTCCATAGAGGCCTCGGGGGAGCATCCCATGGCCCTGGAAACCCTGGGCCGCTCCGTGGTCCGGGTGCGCTACACCGCCATTGTGGCCGGGGGTGTCCTCTGTGG
>JAKPBN010000455.1 GCA_029778945.1 Spirochaetota bacterium | reverse complement strand
CCAGTATACGCAAGGCCCGGACTTTGGGGGAGTTCCTTTGGGGGCCCGAGTGCCGTACAATTCTGGCCTATGGGGCTCAAGCTGGGACGACACGGGGATTTTTATGAGTGGCTCTTTTACAAGGGAGGCATGAAGCGAAGTCTGCTATTCCCCTTCCTGGCCATCATTTTCCTGGGGATAGGCACCATCTGGTTTATCGACCGCACGGTGAGCCGCAGGACCCTGGGCTCGGCCATGGACGAGCTCCTCCTCGAGACCGCCGAGGGCCTCCAGTTCCGGGCGGTTTCCTATATCGACGGGGCTATCCTCCTGGCCGAGTCCAACGCCTCCATGGCCCTCTCCGCCCAGGCCTCAGCCACCCTGGACGGCTTTCGCCTGACCCTCTGGCGCCAGCTCAAGGGGCGCAGGGATGTGGACCTGGCCTGCATTGCCTTCAGCAACGGGGAGTATATCGAGGCCCAGCGCCTGGGGGACAGGGTCAGGACTGGCCAGTCGGGCAAGGCCACCGGCGGGGCCCTTGTCCTCGAGTCCGTAGATGAGGATGGACGGCCATCGGGCGTGGAGCTCCGCAGGGAGGCCTATGACCCCCGTAAGCGGCCTTGGTACCTGGCGGCCCAGGGCGCGGGCCATGCCACCTGGACACCCCCTTACAGCCTGGTCTCCTCGGGGGAGATGGCCATGGCGGCGGCGGTCCCCTTCTACGACGAGAAGGGCCTGGCCGGGGTGACTACGGTGGATATCCGCATGGGGGCCGTCTCGGGCTTCCTCGCCGAGGCCTCCTCGGTCTCCGGCAGCCTCTGCTTTATCCTCGACGATAAAGGCAAGCTAATCGCCTCCTCCATTTCGCTCCCCTTGGAGGGCCTGATCGGGGGCAGGAAGCCCCAGGCCCCGGCCGCCCTGGTCGCGGCCGCCGCAGGAGGGGCCAATGGCTGGATCAAGCGGATCAAGGAGAATGGCCGGGCCTGGCGCCTGACCAGCCTTGACCTCACCGGCAAGGCCGGGCTCCCCTGGCTCCTCGTCACGGCCTTTCCCGAGGACCCCTTCCTCTCCCGCCTCGCCCAGGCCGACAGCTACAGCCTGGCCATCCTCCTCCTCGTCCTGGCCACGACCCTGGGCTTTGGCTTTAGTGCCGCCCATCGCGTCTCCCGGCCCCTGCGCCGCCTGGGCCTCCTGGCCGAGGCCTTTGACCCCGACGCCCCGGGCCTCGACATGGGCCTTGAGGAGGAGTCCCGCCGGGAGGACGAGATAGGCCGCCTGGCCCTGGCCTTTGACCGGATGTCCCGCCGCCTGGCCGAGAGCTTCTCCTCCCTCCATGACTCCATCGAGGAGAAGGAGGTCCTGCTCAAGGAGCTCAACCACCGGGTCAAGAACAATCTCCAGATCGTCTCCAGCCTTGTCTCCTCCCAGGCCTACTCGATCACCGACGAGGAGACCCGCAAGGGCCTCGAGAGCCTCCAGGACAGGATCCAGGCCATGGCCTATGTCCATGAGGATGTCTTCCACTCCGGGGACATGGGCTCGGTGGACATGGACCGCTATCTTTCCCGGATCAGCGAGGCCCTGGTCACGGGCTGTGTGGCCGTGGACGGGCGGAGGGCCGGGACCTGCCCGGTAAGCCTCGAGGTGGTCCCGGGCGGGGTCTTTCTCTCCATGGACAAGGCCCTGCCCTGCGGCCTGATCGTCAACGAGCTTGTCTCCAATTGCCTCCGCCACGCCTTCCCGGGCCGGGAGGAGGGCCGGGTCAGGGTCGCCCTGGCGGACCAGGGGGACTCAGGCTACCTCTTGACGGTGACCGACGACGGGATAGGCCTAGAGGCCGGCAAGGCGGCAAGCTCCAGTCGGAGGGAGGGCATGGGCTCGAGCCTTGTGGAGGCCCTGACCGCCCAGCTCGGGGGCAAGATGACCGTCTCAAGCAGTCCCGGGGGAACCGTGCACAGCCTCGGCTTTCCCAAGAGGCCTAAGGCCTAGGCCCAGGCCCAGGCCTCAGACAGGCTGTCCCATCTCCAAGAGGCTCTTGTTTCCCAGGGCCATGAGGCCCTGGAGGAGCATCACGGCCCCGGTGCCGAGGAGGATCCACTCGATCCTCACAAGGTCGGCCAGGGGCCCGAAGAGCAGCATTCCCAGGGGCATGAGGGAAGTCGAGAGCATCGTGAGGACGCTAAAGACCCGACCAAGGTATTCGGCCTCGACCCTCTCCTGGAGCATCACCGAGGCCGGGGCGTTGAAGAAGGGCATGGACACCCCAAAGACCGCCATAAAGCCCAGGTAGAGCCAGAACCAGGGGGCCAGGGAGAGGCCGACCGTGCAGGCGGCCATCACGAGGCTCGAGGCGACCAGGGAGTGCATCCGGTTCCGGAAGCCCCCCCAGGCCGAAAGGAGGATGCCCCCGGCCATCATGCCTCCGGAGAAGGCCACCTCGATCGCCGTGAGGCGCCAGACCGCCGCCCCAAAGCTCCTCGTGGCCTGGAGGGGGGTGAGGAAGGCCGCGGGACTCACGAGGAAGTAGAGGATCCCGAGCCAGGCAAAGAAGCCCAGGAGGTAGGGGTGGAGGCGGATATAGCGGAGGCCGAGGGCCATGTCCGCGAAGTAGCCGGTCTTTTGCCTCTCCAGGGCCCGGGGGTGGGGCGGGACCTTGAGGAGGCCCAGGAGGGCGGCGATAGCCAAGGCCGCCGTGGCCACGTCGATAAAGAAGATGGCCTGGATCGAGGCCAGGCCCAGAAGGGCGCCGCTCAGCATGGGCGAGACCAGCATGATCGTCGACTGGATAGTCCCGTTGATCCCATTGGCCCGCATGAGGCTTTCCTTGGGCACTATCTGGGGGAGGATGGCGCCTACGGCGGGGCCCTGGATCGCCGCTCCCACAGACCTGAGGGCCTGGGCACCGAGGAGGATCCAGATCGAGCCCTTGCCGGCAAGGAAGAGCAGGGCCGTGAGCAGGGTGACCAGGGCTATCATCCCGTCGGCTATGGCGATCAGCCACTTTCGGTCATAGCGGTCGGCCCAGACTCCCGCAAAGGGGGAGAGGAGGAAGGTGGGCACAAAGCCGCAGACGATGGAGAGGGTCATCATAGTCCCGGACTGGGTGCTCAGGGTGATGTACCACATGATGGCGTATTGGACCAGGGACGACCCGAGGAGGGAGAGGGTCTGGGTCGAGACAAAGACGAGGAAGTCGTCTTTCCAGGTTCGGCTGCGCATGGGACAGAAGGTAGCGCTAAAAGGGACCGAGGGTCGAGGCCGCGCTTTCCTTATAGGTGTTCTTTCCCGCTGGAGCTCCTGGAAAGCCGCAGGAAGGCGCGTTACCTCCGGGGCCGGACGACGTATACTATAGGTGATCCCACCCCAAGGAGGCTGTCATGCCCAAGAACCGGAGCCGAGCCGGCTCCTATGCCGCCCTGATCGCCCTCGCTTTTCTCATGCTCCCAGTCGGCCTCCTGGCCCAGGAGCTGCCGGTGACCAAGGTTGCCCTCTTTTCCTCGGGGGTGGGCTACTTCGAGCACCGGGGCAGCGTAAAGGGCGATGCCACCGTTTCCCTCCCCTTTACCACCGCCGAGGTGGACGACGCCCTCAAGTCCCTGGTGGTCTGGGACTTCGCCAGCGGAGCTGGCGCCGACAGCAAGGCCGGCGCCTTGCCATCGGTGTCCTATCCCTCCCTCGAGGGCCTGGACGATGCCCTCCGGGGCCTCAAGATCGACCTCACGGGAAACCCCAAGGTGGCCGACCTCCTGGCCAGGCTCAAGGGGGCCGAGCTGGCCGTCTCCACCCCCGAGGAGGTGGTGGGCCGCATTGTCTCCGTCGAGGCCCGGGCGACGGGCAAGGACGGGGCGAGCCGGCCTAGCCTCGTCCTCCTCACCGCCACGGGGGTGAGGACCCTGGCCCTGGACGAGCTCGTCTCCATCCGCTTTACCGACCCGGGCATAGCCGGGGACTTTAGCCGGGCCCTGGGCCTCATCCTGGCCGCCCGGGACGCCGACCGCCGGGTCCTGGACCTGCGCCTTCCGGGCACGACCACCCGGGAGCTCGCCTTGGGCTATATTGTCGCGGCTCCGGTCTGGAAGGTCTCCTACCGCCTCGACCTTTCGGGGGAAAAGCCCTGGTTCCAGGGCTGGGCTATCGTGGACAATCCCTCCCAGTCGGACTGGAAGGACGTGACCCTGACCCTGGTGAGCGGCAGGCCCGTGTCCTTTGTCCAGAACCTCTATGCCCCCTTGCGCCTGGCCAGGCCCGTCCTCCCCCTCGCGATAGCCGGCACAGCGGAGGCCCGGACCTTCGAGTCCGGCCTGCGCGGGGCCTTGGCCGAGGAACTCGACTACGCGGCCGACTCCTACGGCCCCGCCCCGCCTCCGGCCCCCATGGCCGCCCCCTCGGCCTCCATGGCCAAGCGGGCCGAGGCGCCCCAGAAGCCCAAGTCGGCCCCGGGCCTCGCTGCCTCCTCGGTGGAGACCGCCACGGCCAAGGCCGCCGGGGACCAGTTTGAGTTCACGATCAAGCGGCCGGTTACCCTGGAGCGCCGCCGTTCGGCCATGCTCCCCCTCGTCGCCGGGGCCATGGGGGCGGAGAAGGTATCCATCTGGTCCCCCGACTCGGGCAGCAGGAACCCCATGCTGGGGGTCAGGCTCTCCAACTCCCTGGGCATGAAGCTCCCCGCGGGGCCCATCACGGTCTTTGACGGCGGCATCTATGCCGGGGATGCCCTGATCGACTTCCTGGCGGAAAAGGACAAGCGCCTCCTCGTCTACGGCCAGGACCTCTCGGTCACCGGGGACGACTCCCGGGCCTCGAGCCAGGAGACCCTGGGCGTCACGGTCTCCAAGGGCGTGATGGTCTTCTCCCGCCGGACCACCTACACGAGGACCTATGAGTTCCGCAACGCCTCGGGCACGGCCCGCCGCATGGTGGTCGAGCACCCGATCACCGCCGGGGCCGAGCTCATGAGCCCTGCGGCCTTTGACGAGAAGACGCCCGAGGTCTACCGCTTTACCCTGGCCCTGGCCGCGGGGGCCCAGGCCAAGCTCGAGGTCAAGGAGCGCAGCCCCTCCCAGGAGAGGATCAGCCTCTCGAGCCTCTCCCCCGACTCCTTCCTCTATTATTCAGCCTCCTCCGAGATCCCCGCCAGGGTCAGGGAGGCCCTGAAAAAGGCCATGGACCTGCGCAGGAAGGCCGAGGACGCCAAGCGCGCGTTGGGCGATCTATCGAGTCGGCGCTCGGAGCTCTCCACCGAGCAGGGGCGGATCCGCCAGAACCTGGACGCCGTGGGCCGGGACTCGAGCCAGGGCCAGAACTACCTGAAGCGCCTCATGGACTCCGAGACCGAGCTCGACAGCCTGGCGGCCCGCATTCAGGACGCGAGGAAGGCGAGCGCCGATGCCCAGGCGAGCTACGACAGCTACCTGGCCAACCTCAGCCTGGACTAGGGCTAGGACCATGAAGGCCGAGTCCCTCGCGCGGATAGACTATTTCCTGGCCACGGCGGCCAAGGACCTCCTGGCCTCCCACGGAGTGGAGCTCGAGGAGGCGGATTTCCGGGCCGAGGGCATCGAGGAGCCCTACGCCTCGACGATAGGCTTTACCGCCCAGGGCCACCGGGGTGTCCTGGTCCTGACCGCCAGCCGGTCCCTGGCGATCCGGAGCCTCCCCCCCAGCCTTCGGGCGGGGGTGGTCCCGGAGGCCCTTATCGCGGACTGGACGGGGGAGCTCTCCAACCAGATGCTCGGCCGCCTCAAGAACCATTTCCACGAGGTGGGCATCGAGATCGCCCTCTCTACCCCGACGGTCTTCGCGGGCAAGGAGCTCCGGCACCTGGCCCTGGCCTCCCCCATCTCCCGGACTATCCTGCTCAAGGGTGGAGGTTGCCTCCTCGTCGAATTCCAGGCCGACTTCGACGAGGACTTCGAGATCCCCGAGAGCGGGGCCGGGCGGGGGGAGGGACCCTCCGAGGGGGAGGTGCTTTTCTTCTGAGTTTGCCCCTTTCTTTCCTTGACGGAATTTAGATAGTGGGTTTATGTTAACGAAACGTTAACGTATCGTTAACCCGATGCATGGAATTCAGGGGGCAATTCATGAAGAGAGCAGGGCTTCTCGCGCTTCTCATCGCCTCGACCGCCGTCGCCATAGCTGCCCAGGGCAAGCCGATGAGCCATGATGAGCTTGTCGCGGCCGCCAAGGCCGAGGGCAAGGTCGTCGTCTACTCGATCACCTCGCGGATCTCCAACGCCGCCGCCGCCTTCGAGAAGGCCTATGGCATCAAGGTCGAGGCCTCGAACCTCAAAGACGGAGAGCTCATCGAGAAGGTGACCAAGGAAGTGGGCGGCGGCATCCAAGGCGCCGACTTTGTGATCTGCCAGGATTCCGGCCGGGTCTTCGGCCAGCTCATCTCCACGGGACTCCTCGTGAACTACGTCCCGGAGACCATGAAGGCCGCCATCCCCGCGGCCTACCAGAATCCCCTCGTCTTCCAGTACATCAACAAGGTCTTTATCTTCAACGATGAGAAGACCCAGGATCCCGTCATCAAGAACGTCTGGGAGCTCACCGAGGCCAAGTGGAAGGGCAAGGTCCAGTTCAAGGACCCGAAGATGGAAGGCGTCAACGCCAACTTCCTCACCATGCTGACCTCCCCCGAATGGAGCGCCAAGCTCGACAAGGCCTACCAGGACCTCTATGGCAAGAAGCTCAAGCTCACCACCAAGAACGCCGGCTACGAGTGGATCAAGATGTTCTTCCAGAACGGCCTGGTCCTGGGCAACTCGGACACGACGATCTCCGAGAACATCGGCATCAAGGGCCAGCCCGCGACGACGATGGGCCTCTTTGTCTTCTCCAAGAAGCGCTTTGACGCCACCAAGAACCTGACTCTCAAGGCCATGACCGAGGTCCAGCCCTTCACCGGTTTCATGTATCCCGCCTTCCTCCAGCTCACGAAGAACGCGAAGAACGTGAACGCCGCCAAGCTCTTCATCGAGTTCCTCCTCACCAAGGAGGGCTTTGCCCCCTGGGCCAAGGACGTGGGCGCCTACTCCTCGAACCCGGCCATCCCGGTCAACTCCGACGACTTCCCCATGACCTTCTGGACCCCCCGCCTCGTCCCCGAGAACCCGAAGTTCATCTTCGAGAACCGGGCCGATGTGGAGGAGTTCATCAATAACCTGAGCTGAGCAAGGGAATATCGAGAAAAGGCGGCAAGGGAGGAGAAAGGCCTAGCGCCGATCCCTCCCGGCCGCCGCCTTCCCAGGGCCGGCCCTTCCGCTCGCCCTAATGGCCAAGTCCTGGCTCCATGGCCGGACCTTCCCGAGCAAGATCCTATTCCAAGGATAGCCCATGACCATCGCAAACCAGGCAAGGTCCTTTTTCAGGAAGCCGCACAACGTCATCCTTGTGGCCCTGGCCGTCCTCCTCGCCTTCCTGACCCTCTTTCCCCTCCTCTCCCTCGCGAAGGACACCTTTGTGGTCCACCCCTCGGAGATCATGACGGTCAAGGGCGCCCAGGTCGGGGACCTGACCCTCTTCCACTGGAGGAAGGTCTTCGCAAGCGGCCTCACGAGCCGGAACATGCTCTACAGGCCCCTCTGGAACACGGTGAGGACCTCCCTGGGCTCCTGCCTCATCGCCATCCTCCTCGGGGGCTCGGTGGCCTGGCTCGTGACCCGCAGCGACGTGCGCTGGAAGCCTTTCATATCCATGGTCTTCATCTTTCCCTACATCATGCCCTCCTGGACCCTGGCGATGGCCTGGCTCAACTTCTTCAGGAACCGCCTCATAGGCGGCGCCCCGGGCCTCTTCACGGCCCTGACGGGGGTGGAGACGGCCAATTGGTTCGCCTACGGGGAATTTCCCATCATTGTGGTCCAGGGCCTCCACTACGCGCCCTTTGCCTTCATCCTGATCGGCGGCATCCTCCGGAACATGGACGCGAACCTCGAGGAGGCCGCGACCATCCTCAAGGCCGGCCGCCTCAAGATACTGAGGCGCATAACGCTTCCAATCATCATGCCCGCGGTCCTATCGACCTTCCTCCTCGTCTTCTCGAGCTGCATGAGCGCCTTCGCCGTCCCGGCCTTCCTGGGCACCCCGGTGCGCTTCCAGGTCCTGACCACCCAGCTCTACCGGACCCTCAATGGCCTCAACCCCGGCTATGGCTACATCCTCGCCCTGGTCATGATCGTGATCGGCACCTCGATCCTCGCCGTCAACCAGTGGTTCATCGGCAAGAGGAAGTCCTACACGACGGTGACGGGCAAAAGCTCGAACATCTCCCTGGTCAGGCTCCGGGCCCTGCGGAACCCCATCTCCGTCCTCGTGGTGCTGATGATCGGGGCCGTGGCCATCCTGCCCCTTCTCACCTTCGCGGTGGAGTCTTTCATCATGGCCCCGGGCGACTATTCCCTCAAGAACCTGACCACGGAGTTCTGGACGGGCAAGGGCCGGGTGGACATAGGGGGCGGCGAGCCCGGGATCCTCCTCAACAAGTATGTCTGGCTCGGGCTCTGGAACTCGGTCAGGCTCTCAGTAGTCGTGGCCCTTGTCGCGGGCACTGTCGGCGGCCTCGCGGGCTATGCGATCGTCAAGGCGAGGGGCACGAGGCTTTCCTCCCTGGTCAACAACCTGGCCTTCTTCCCCTACCTCATGCCGGCCATGGCCTTTGGCGCGATCTACCTCTCGATGTTCGCCAAGCGGAACCTCTTCATACCCTCCCTCTACGGCACCTTCGCCCTCCTCGTAGTCGTGGGGGCCATCAAGTACCTGCCCTTCGCCTCCCGGGCCGGCGTCAACGCCATGCTCCAGCTGTCCAACGAGATCGAGGAGGCGGCGGTCATCTTGGGCGTTCCCTGGTGGAAGCGCATGACCCGCATCATCTTTCCCATCCAGAAGTCGAGCTTCCTCTCGGGCTATCTCCTGCCCTTCATCTCCTGCATGCGCGAGTTGGCCCTCTTTGTCCTCCTTATAGTGCCGGCCAACCGGGTCCTCACGACCATGCTCTTCCAGTACAACGAGAAGGGCTGGAACCAGTACGCCAACGCCATCAACCTCATCATCATAATCGTCGTCCTCTCCTTCAATACGGCCATCAACAAGGTGACCGGGGCCTCGATCGACAAGGGAATCGGAGGATAAGTTGCCCGAAATCATTCTCAGGAAAGTCACCAAGCGCTTTGGCAAGTCCGTGGCGGTCGACGCCCTCGACCTCACGATCGGGGACGGGGACTTTGTGACCCTCCTTGGCCCCTCGGGCTGCGGCAAGACGACGACGCTCCGCATGATCGCGGGCCTCGAGACCCCCACGGAGGGCGAGATCCTCATCGACGGCAAGGTCGTCTTCTCCTCGGCCACGGGGGTCGATGTCTCCCCGGCCAAGAGGGACGTGGGCTTCCTCTTCCAGAACTACGCCCTCTGGCCCCACATGACGGTCGAGCAGAACATCGCCTTTGGGCTCGAGAACCTCAAGTGGGACAAGGCCAGGATCGTCAAGCGGGTGGCCGAGCTCCTGGCCATGCTCAAGATCGCCGACTATGGCAAGCGCTACCCCAGCGAGCTCTCAGGCGGCCAGCAGCAGCGGGTGGCCATCGCCCGCACCCTCGCGACCGGGCCCAAGGTCCTCTTCATGGACGAGCCCCTCTCCAACCTCGACGCCAAGCTCCGGACCGAGATGCGGGCCGAGCTCAAGCGCCTCCATGTGGAGACCGGCTCGACCTTTGTCTACGTCACCCACGACCAGCTCGAGGCCATGACCTTGTCCACGAGGACCTGCCTCATGAAGGAGGGGGTCCTCCAGCAGTACGCCCCGCCCCTCCATGTCTACCACGAGCCCGCCAACGTCTTTGTCGCGGACTTTGTGGGCAGCCCGACCATGAACTTCATCGAGGGCCAGGGCCGCAATGTGAACCTGGACGAGATCAAGATTGTCGCCGGAGGCCTGGACCTCATGCTGACCCCCGTCTCGGGCTCCATAGCCTTGCGGGACGACCAGGACATTGTCCTGGGCATCAGGCCCGAATATGTGAGGATCGGCGAGGGCGGCCGCCTGTCCGCCCGGGTCTACTCGACCCTGCCCTCGGGCATGGAGACCATCGTCAAGCTGTCCATAGGCCCCCTCCTCCTTACCTCGGTGGTCTTTGGGGCCATTGACTTCAAGGTGGACGGCGAGGTCCTTGTCGATTTTGCGGGGGAGGCCTGCGTCGTCTTTGACAAGGCGACCGGGGCCAAGCTGGCCCACGGGCGGCTCGGGATCATCTAGGGGGCAGGCATGGCTTCAAGACGGAGGATCCTGGTTGTGGATGACGAGCCCCATATCGTGGAGCTCGTGGTGATGCATCTCCGCCAGAGCGGCTATGAGACCTATTCCGCCGCCGACGGGGAATCGGCCCTGGGCCTGGCCCGGGCCGAAGGCCCCGATCTCATCATCCTCGACCTGATGCTCCCCGGCATGGGAGGCCTTGAGGCCTGCAGGCTCCTCAGGCAGGACCCCCGGACGGCCAGGATACCCATCATCATGCTCACCGCGAAGAGCGAGGAGAGCGACAAGGTCATTGGCCTGGGCATCGGGGCCGATGACTACATCACCAAGCCCTTTGGCCTTCGGGAGCTTGTGGCCAGGATCGAGGTGGCCCTCCGCCACTCCGGCTCCGGCCCAGTCCAGGCGGGGGATGGGGGCCTCGTCCGCATCGGCGAGCTCGAGGTCGATGAGGCGGGCCGGGAGGTAAGCCTCTCGGGAAGCCCCATCGCCCTGTCCCCGACGGAATTCGCCCTTCTCTCCCTACTTGCCCGGAACCTCGGCCGGGCCCTGAGGCGCCAGGATATCGTGAAGGACCTCGACCTGGCCTCGGACTCCGAGGAGGCCCGCAGCCTGGATGTCCATGTCCGGAACCTCCGCAGGAAGCTTGGGTCGAGGCCCGATGGCCGGGCCTGGGTGGAGACCGTGAGGGGTTTTGGCTTCAAGCTCGATGCCTAGGCTCCAGTCCCTCCTCGACATCCTCAATGGCGCCGCCGAGGGTCCGGCCCTCGCGATTCTGGTCAGGATCATCCTGGCCGAGTCCCTCCTCCTCGCCGTCTTCCTGGCCCTGGCTGGCTTCCTGGCCCTGAGGGCCCTCAGGCGCCGGCCCAGGCTCCAGGCCCCTGAGGGTGCTCCCTGCGCCGCGATCCAGGACCAGCTCGACCAGATGGTGGCCAAGACCAACGAGAGGAACAACTACATCAACTCGATCTTCTCCTCCATCGAGGACGGGATCATGCTGGTGGACTCCTCGGGCAGGATTGTGCTCTTCAATCCCCGGGCCGAGGCCTTGCTGGGTCTGGGGCCCTATGTCTTCTTTGACTCCACCCGGCCAGGGGAGAGGCACTCCCCCGAGGTCCGCGCCGTCCTTGGGGCCTGCGCCTCGGTCAACCAGGCAAGGGTGGCCGAGCGCCGGGAGTTGGTGACCGGCTCGGGCCGGGTGATCGACGCCCGGGTCCTGCCCGTGGCCGACAAGTACCGGGGGGGGGCCGGCTTTGGCTCCCTGGCCGTGGTCAAGGACGTGACCGAGATCCGGAAGCTCGAGGCCCTGAGGAAGGATTTTGTGGCCACCGTCTCCCATGAGTTCAGGACCCCCCTCACCCTCATCTCGGGCTTCCTGGAGATGCTCAGGACCAGGGATGACATTCCTGGGGCGGACCGCCGGCGGGCTTTCGAGATCATGGACATCGAGACCGAGAGGCTCAAGCGCCTGGTCTCGGAGCTCCTCACCCTCTCCGAGATCGAGGCCAGGCTTCCAGGACTGGAGGAGGGGGAGATCGACCTTGAGAACCTTGTCTGCAAGACGGTCTCCTCCCTAGCTCCCCTTGCCGAGGGCCGAGGCCAGGTCCTGGAGGCCGCCGTGGCTCCCGGCCTGGGTCGGCTCCGGGGCAAGGAGGATTGGCTTTATCTAGCCCTGAGGAACCTGGTGGAGAACGCCATCAAGTACACCCAGGCCGGGGGCTCGATCCGGGTCAGGGTCTGGCGGGAGGAAGGCAGCGTGGGCATCGCGGTGTCCGATACGGGCATAGGGATAGCGGGCCCTGAGCTCGAGCGGATCTTTGACCGCTTTTACCGGGTCGAGAAGTCCCGGGGCTCCGGGGCGGGTGGGAGCGGCCTGGGCCTCTCCCTGGTGAAGGACATAGCCGCGATTTTTGGCGGAGGGGTCGATGTAGAGAGCGAGCCCGGCAAGGGCTCGGTCTTCACGATGCGCCTTCCCACGCGGGGATTGCGGAAGGAGACGGAGGAAGCATGAGCAGCGATGAATCGGGCCAGTCGGCCATTGTCCTTGTGGCCGGATACCGCCACGCCGGAAAGAGCCTTGTGCTCCAGCACCTTGAGCAGGCGGGCTATGCCTGTGTGGACAACCTTCCGGCACGCCTCGTCCCGGACTACCTTGCCCACCAGGAGGAGGAAGGGGCGAGGAGGATCGCCGTTGTCGTCGACCTGGGAGCCCCGGGCCAGGACCGCGAGCCCGGGACCAGGGAGCTCCTGGATTTGCGGGGCCGGCTCAGGGCCGAGGGCAAGGCCTGCAGCCTGGTCTTTATTGGCGCCGGAGACACCGTCCTCTGCGAGCGCGCCGCGGCCCTCAAGCCCCTCGAGTCCCCGGTGGAGGGGATGGGCCGGAGGGAGTCCGAGCGCCTCGCCCTGGCCCCGGTGAAGGCCGCGGCTGACCTCGCTATCGACTCCTCCTGGATCGCGCCCACCGAGGTCAGGGACCAGATCCTCACCCTGGCGGAAGGCGGAAGGCCCGAGGTGAGGACCGTGGTGGATATCGGATCCTTTGGCTACAAATACGGCCCCGCCCAGGGTGATGTTGTAGTCGACGTCCGCTTTGTGCCCAATCCCTACTATGTCGCCAGCCTGCGGCCCCTCTCGGGGATGGACAGGGAGTGCGCCGACTATGTCCTTTCCCATGACTGCGCCAAGGCTGCCCTGGCGGGCCTAGTCAGCCTTGCCACCGCGATGGAGGGTGCCTATGCCCTCCAGAGCCGACCTAGCCTGCGCATCCGCCTTGGCTGCACCGGTGGCTGGCACCGCTCGGTAGCCATGGCCGAGGCCCTTGGCGCCGCCTTGGTGGAAAAGGGGCTGAGGGTAAAGGTGGGCCACCGGGAATTCGGAGGCCAGGCCGGGAGGGCTCCCATCGCCCCTTGACCCTCCCCGGCCCGGCCGGTAGCGTGGCGGCTATCGTGGAAACCCAAACCCCGGCCCTCCAGGGCCGCTTTCTCTCGGACCTCCTCCGCATCGGCCTGCCCATAGCCCTCCAGAACCTGGTGTCCGCGAGCGTCAACATGCTCTCGATTGTCATGGTTGGCAGCCTGGGAGCGACAAGCCTTGCCGCCGTGGGCCTGGGCAACCAGGTCTATTTCCTCCTCATGCTCTTCCTCTTTGGGGTGTCCACGGGAGGAGGGGTCTTTACCGCCCAGTATTGGGGCAAGAAGGACCTGGCCGGGGTGAGGCGCACCGTGGGCCTGTCCCTGGCCATAGGCCTTGTGGCGGCCCTGGCCTTTATCGCCGCCGCCCTGGCCTTTCCCTCCTTCCTGATCGGCCTCTACTCGAGGGATCCCGGCGTCATAGCCCTAGGCTCCCGCTATCTGCGGATCTCGGCCCTGGGCTACCTCCCCCTGGCGATTAGCTCGGTCCTGGGCCTCTCGATGCGGAGCGTGGAAAAGGTCCGCCTCCCCCTCCTCGCGACGAGCCTCTCCCTTGGGGTGAGCCTTTTCCTCTCCTGGGTCCTTATATTTGGCAAGTTCGGGGCGCCCCAGATGGGCGTCGAGGGGGCGGCCTGGGCCGGCGTCCTGGCCCGCCTGATCGAGTGCGCCCTCCTTTCGGCCTTTGCCTGGGCCAGGCGCTATCCCTGCGTGGGCTCCTTGAGGGAGATGACGGCCTGGACCAGGGCCTGGGTCGGGCGCTACATCCAGGTGGCCCTCCCGGTGGTCCTCAACGAGGTGACCTGGAGCATCGGGATCACCCTCTATAGCGTGGTCTTCGCGAGGGCCGGCACCGAGGCCGTGGCGGCCTACAATGTGGCCAACACCGTTAGCCAGCTGGCCATGGTCATCTTCTTTGGCACGGGCAACGCCGCGGCGGTGATGATCGGCAAGAAGATAGGGGAGGGCGACAAGCCGACGGCCTTTCTCTGGGCCGGACGCTTCGCCCTCGTCGCGCCTATACTGGGCCTGGGCGTGGGGGCCCTCCTTGTGCCCCTCCGCCTCCTCCTCCCGGCGCTTTTCCGCCTTGAGCCGGCGGTGATAGCCCAGGCGTCCAGGATGCTCCTGGTCCTGGCCCTCATCTATCCCTTCAAGATCTTCAATTTCCACCTGATTGTGGGCATCTGCAGGGCCGGGGGGGACACGCGCTTTGGGATGCTCTACGACCTCTTCGGGGTCTGGGTCCTGGCCCTCCCCCTGATGGCCCTGGCGGCCTTTGTCTGGGGCTTTCCGGCCTGGGCCATCTTCCTCATGACGGCAAGCGACGACATAGGCAAGAGCCTGGTCGGCCTCTGGCGCCTCCTGTCCCGGCGCTGGCTCCACGACGTGACGGGCTAGGGCCCGGGGCGGGCCGCGAGGAGGAGCCAGTAGTCCTGGTCGTCTTGCTGGACAAGGGCCTTGAGGCCGGCCGCCGCCGCCAGGACCGCGGCTTCCTCAATCGGGGGCAGGCCCAGGGAGATGGGGTCAGCGGGGCCGTTATGGCAGCGGTTGATGGCCTCCCGGCCCTCGCTATGGGCCACGAGAAGGCGGCCTCCCGGAGCGAGGCGCTTGGCGGCCGCCTCGAAGAAGGCCCGGTAGTCCGGGAAGTGGGGCAGGCAGGAATAGGCCACAATGAGGTCAAAGCTCGCCGGGCTTTCCCAGCGGAGGAAGTCGGCCTCCACGAGGCCGAGCCTGGGCGAGGCGTGCTTGGCCCCGGCCCGGGCCAGCATGGCCGGAGAGAGGTCGAGGCCCAGGACCCGGCCCTCCGGGCCGAGCCTCTCGAGGAGGGGGCCCAGCATCACCCCCGTGCCGCAGCCGACATCCAGCACCCTAGCCCCACCGAGCTCCCCGGCCTGGTCGAGGATATAGGCGAGCTTTTCCCGGGGATGCACCGCGAGGCTGTCCCAGCGCTCGGCGAGGGAATCGAAAAAAGCCTTGACCCGATCCTGCATGGTTGGGGAAGGCTAGGCCCCAGGGGCCGCCAGGGTCAAGGGTCCCTGCTTGACACGGCCCTGGGTGCGAAGTTATTTTACCTTCAGGTAGAATATTTTACCCAAGGGTAAAATAAAGGAAAGCCCCAGTGACCAATGCAGGCTACGAGGCCCGCCGCCAGGAGATCCTGACGGCAGCCCTCGATATCTTCTCTACCCATGGCTTTGAGGGCACCACCCTCGAGGCCGTGGCAGACGCCCTTGGCTATACCAAGCCGGCCCTCTATTACTACTTCCACAGCAAGGAAGACCTGTTCCTTTCCCTGATCCTCGATTCCCTCAGGGCGGCCTCCCTGCGGATCGAGGACATCTTTGCCCAGGACAAGACGCCCAGCGGCAAGCTCCGGGACCTCATCCGCCTTTATCTGGACGACCATTTCACGAACCGCGGCTACTTCTCGATCACCCACCTCCTCAAGAGCTTCAAGGACTCCATGCCCGAGGGAGAGGACAAGGCCGAGATCGAGCGGCTCAGCCGGGGCATCCATGAGCCCATCATGGCTACCATCGCCCAGGGCATTGCCCTTGGGGAGTTCAAGGACGAGGACCCCAAGCTCCTCGGCTCCATTGTCTTCGCGATGCTCTCGGGCATCCTGATCCACATAGATATGCCTGCCCTGTCCGGCATCAGCCACGACAAGCTCAAGTCCTGCCTCGACGAGATCATCGTCAAAGGAATCTCAGCATGAAAACCAGCCTCAAAGGCGTCTGGCGGTTTATCGCCACGAAGCCCTGGGTCGTCATCGGTTCCATCATCGCCCTCAGCCTTGTCCTGGGCCTCGGGCTGACACGGATACGGATCGACTCCGACATGACCGATGACATCCCGAACACCGTGCCCGAGAAGGCCTACTACGACGAGGTCGGGAAGATCTTCCCCTCCGACGACTTCCTCATCGTCGCCCTGACGGATTCCCGGGGCGCCTTTTCCCCCCAGATGCTCCGGCAGACCATGGAGTGGAGCGAGGCGATCAAGGCGGTCGACGGGGTCAAGGGCGTCATCTCCCTCTCCTCGGCGGGCCTGATCAAGGGCACCGAGGCCGGCCTCGTCATCGAGGAGGCCATGTCCAGTCTGCCCCAGACCCCAGGCGAAATAGAGGCCTTCCGCTCTAGGGTCGAGACCAATGACATGACCAAGTCCCTGGTCGGCAAGGACGGGAAGTCCACCTGCATCCTCGTCACCCTCAAGAGCGGAGTCGATGGCGAGGCCCTGCCCCGGGTCAGGATCACCCTGCCCGCCGGCGCGGTGGCCGACGAGGCCTTTGTGGCCGCCCTCTCCGGCATCACTGTCCTGGGAAAGGATTCCACCTCCCCCGTCCCGGCCCTCCGCAAGGTCTATCTGCCTGCCTCGGACACCGACCGCAGAGAGGCCTTCGTCAAGTACCACGAGAGCCTTGGGGCGGACAAGAAGGGCAGGACCACGGTCCTGGCCGTCCTCGAGCCTGGCCTGCCCCTCAAGGCCGTGGCCGACTCCATCACCGCCCTGGCCGGCCCCAAGGGCTGGAAGGTCAAGGCGGTCTCGACCCCCGTCACGGGCTATGACCGGATCATGGCGACCATCTCCGGCCTGCCCAGCTACATCGACGGGAAGGTCTATGTCTCGGGGGCCAAGGCCGTCTCGAGCATCGTGGGCAATCTCCTTATCAAGGACCTGGCCCTCCTCTTCCCCGTGGTCATTGTCCTCATAGCCCTCATCCTCTTCATGAGCTTCCGGACGCTCCGGGGCGTCCTCATCCCCCTTGGGAACGTGGTGGTCTCCGTAATCTGGGCGATGGGCATCATGGGCCTCCTGGGCCAGGCCCTGACCATGGCGACGATGATCCTCCCCATCATCCTCATAGCCGTGGGCACGGCCTACACGATCCACGTGATCAACCGCTATTACGAGGACCTGGTGACCATCTCCGACAAGGAGAAGGCTGTGGAGTCGGCCTTGAGCCATGTGGCCCTGCCAGTCTTCCTGGCCGGCGGGACCACCGTGATAGGCTTTGCCTCCCTGGCGGCCTCGAGCCTGGCGGCCCTGAGGATGTTTGGCATCCTCTCCGCCCTGGGCATCCTCTTTGCCCTCGTCCTGAGCCTCACCCTGACCCCCGCCCTCCTCAGGGTCCTGCCCAAGCCCAAGGCCCGGACCGTCGCCTCCCATGACGACTCGAGGCTCGCCAACGGCCTCGCGGCGGTAGGCAGGTTTGTCGCGGGCAAGAGCGGCCTGACCCTGGCGGTCTGCCTGGCCCTCGTCGTGGGGATCGGGGCCTTTGCGCCCCGGGTGACCTTCGAGACCAATACCCTCAACTCCTTCAAGGCCAAGAGCGAGATCCGCCAGGCCTCGGAATACCTCAACGAGAACTTCACGGGGATCACGGTGATGACCGTCGTGGTCAGGACGGAGGAGGAAGGGGCGATCCTCGACCCCGCCGTGCTGCGGGCCATGGACAAGCTCCAGACCAAGCTCGAGACCCTCCGCATCGTGGGCGACAAGGTTGTCGCCCCGCGAGAGGCCCGCTATGACCAGGGCAAGGAGATTGTCGGCGGCTCCCAGTCCATCACCACCTTCGTGAAAGGGATCAACAAGGCCCTCAACGCCGACAATCCGGCCTTCAACAAGATCCCCGATGACCTGACTCCCGTAGCCGTGACGACCGAGGTCTATTCCCTGAAGGGCGGGATCCTCCAGGAGAGGGACTCGGACACCAAGGAGCTCCTCGCCACCTATACCGCCGCCGATGGCCTGAAGGTCGAGGGCGGAACGGCCTTTGTCAGGATCGGGGAGACCGAGCGCCGGATCGACCTGGGAACCGGCAAGGCGGTGGAGCTCGTCCCCGGAAGGGCCTATGTCGGCCAGCTGGTCTTCCAGTACGAGAATTCCGGCAAGCCCGAGAACATCGAGGGCTTTATCGACAACCCCAGGCGCACGGCCAGGATCAACGTCTTCCTCAAGACCGCTAGCTCCGGCATAATCGGCCAGGTCCAGGCCCATGCCCGGACCTGGATCGCGGAGGACTTCCCGGCGGGCTCCAAGGCCGACATCACGGGCCTCTCCAACCTGACCATCGCCATCATGCGCCTCCTCGTGTCCTCCCAGATCAGCTCCGTCCTCTCCTCCCTGGTCATCTGCTTTATCTTCATAGCCCTGGTGGCGCGCAACCCTATAGAGGGCCTTTTCTCCATCATCCCCCTCACGGCCTCCTTGATCATCAATTTCGGGACCATGGCCATCTTCAGGATTCCCATCGATGTCTCGACCGCGACCATTGCCTCCATAGGCATCGGCATAGGCATAGACTACACCTGCCACTTCCTGGAGCGCCTCAAGCTCATGATGCGCAGCCTTGACCTCAGGGCCGCCATCGAGGAGACGATGAGGACCACGGGCAAGGGCATCTTCGTGAATGCCCTGGCCGTGGCCGGAGGCTTCTCGGCCCTCCTTTTCAGCCAGCTCCGGGGCAACATCTTCATGGGCCTCCTCATGGCCCTGATCATGCTGACCTCCTCCCTCTTCGCGGTGACCCTCCTCCCTGCCCTGATCAACCTGACCAAGCCCAAGTTCATCATGAAGCTGTCCGACCCCAGAAAGGAGCACCTATGAAACGTCTTATCCTGACATTCCTCGCGGTGGCCGGCCTCTGCCTTTCCGCCTCCGCCCTCGACCTCGATCTCGATGCCCTCCTGACGAGGAACGAAAACCAGCCCAGGCCCCCCGCCACCGAAGGCGAGATGAAGATGGTCATCACCAACAAGGCGGGCCAGGCCCGGGTAAGGGAGATCAAGGCCTATACGAGGACCGAGGCCGACGGCACGGACAAGCAGCTCCTTATCTTCCTCAACCCCGCTGATGTGCGGGATACTCGCTTCCTCACGCTGACCTACAAGGCCGCCGAGAAGGATGACGAGCAGTACATCTATGTCCCGGCCCTTCGCAAGGTGCGGGCCATCGGGACCTCGGGGGGGGACTCCAAGACCGGGGCCTTCCTGGGCTCCGACTTTAGCTTCGCTGACATCGGCACCCTTGAAAGGGCCGACTTCACGGTCAAGGCCCTGGGCGAGGACAGCCTCGAGGGCCGCCGCTGTGTCAAGGTCGAGTACGCCTCCAAGGGGCCCGCGACTATCAAGAAGTACGGCTATGGCAAGGTGGTCCGCTGGATCGACGCGGAGAACGCCACCACCCGCCAGTCCGAGTACTACGACGCCGGGGGCAAGCTCGTGAAGCGCCTGGTGGTCAAGGGCCAGCACCTGGTCGAGGGCCGGTACTGGCAGTTCGAGAGCATGGAGATGAGCAATCTGGAGACCGGGGGCAAGACGGCCTGGGTCTTTGTGAAGACCACCATCCTCCCCAGTGTCGACCCCGCCTACTTTACCCTGCGCTTCCTGGAAAGGGGCCGCTGATGCGCGCCCTCGAGCTCCGGGCCGCGGCCCTGGCCGCGGTCCTTCTGGCCGCCTCGGCCCGGGGGGCCCAGGCCGGCCCTGCCCTCCAGGCTTCCCCCTCGGGATGGGTGGCGCCCTCGGCCTAAGTCAGGCCCTCGGCGGACAGCCCGCTCGCGGGCCTGGGCATCCGGGGCGGCCTGGCCCTCGACGGCAGCGCCTTCGAGTACCTGGGGTTCAGGTTTTCCCTCGAGGCCTATTCCAACCTGGCCGGCCTCGGGGACGGCGCGGACTGGGCTGTCTCGAGCCCCGACCCCCTCTCCCTAGACGCCATGGGCAATGGCCGCCTCGAGGCCGCCCTCGACCTCAAGGAGGCCTGGGTCGACTTCGCCGCCGGCAGCTTCGACTTCAGGATCGGCAAGCAGATCCTCGCCTGGGGCCTCGCCGACGGCAGCAATCCCACAGACAACGTGAACGCCCGCCACGTGGGCACCCGCCTTGTCTCCACCCTGGACGAGCAGAAGATGGGGACCCTGGCGGCCAATGCCGTGTACAACCTACCGGGCAACCTGGGGACGGTCCAGGGCCTCTTTATGCCCGTCTCGGTGCCCAACGACATGTCCTCCCTGGCGATGGACATGACGATCCCAGGAGTCATCCATCTTGTCATAAAGGAAGACGAGGCTCCGGCCTTGGCCCTGAAAAACTTCGAGGGCGGCCTGCGGGGCCTTCTCTACCTGGGCCAGGTCTCCTGCTCGGCGTCCTGGCTCTCCTACCTCGACCGCTATCCGGATTTCCATACGTCCTTCACGTTTGGCTTTCCGCCCCTCGTCACGCTCTCCCCTTATCACTCCCGGGTCAACCAGTTTGGCCTGGACGCGGCCTGGCTGCCGGGGGGCCTCGACCTGAGGACCGAGTGGGCCCTGACCCTGACCGCCGACGCCGAGGGCAGCGATCCCGGGATCAAGAACTCCTATGTGAGCGGCGTGGTCCAGGCCTCGAAATCCTTCCTGGACGGGGGCCTGAGCGTGTCCCTGGCCTGGGCTCCCCGCTTTGTCCTGGACCACCAGGCAGTGACGGCCGGGGGCACCACCACGGCGGACATGCTCGCCCAGTACAACGGCCAGGCCTATGCGGTCGAGCACGTCGGGACCCTGAGGCTGGCGGGCAAGCTCCTGGGCGAGACCCTCCAGCCCGAGGCCATGGTCCTGGCCGAGCTGGAGGCCCGGGACTACCTTACGACTTTCTCCCTGGCCTACAACCTAGCGGACGGCCTCAACCTCAAGGGCGGGGCGGCCTTCTATGGCTCCTTCCGCGCCGCGGGGGATCCCGAGCGGGAATGGGGGACCTTCTCGAACAGCCGCACCATAGACAAGGACTATGTCTATCTCGAGCTGAGATACAGCTTCTAAAGCAGGCCCGGCGCTGGCCGGGCCCGCGTCCTTAGGCTTGCCCTCGCCGAGTGCCCATGTTAGCATCGGGTTCACATGCTCCACTCCTTCGGTCCAGGCCACAGGTTCCATGGGTTAGCCCTGATCCTTCTCCTCCTTGTCCTGCCCGGCTTCCAGGGACTGGCCCAGGAAGCCCCGAAAGCCGGGCCCAGGGCAGGGCGCCTCGACCTCTCCGCCCTCCCTCCGGGAGGCACGGTCAGCCTGGATGGGGAATGGGAATTCCGCTGGAGCATCCTCGCCGATCCTGAGGCCCTGGCCGCCGGCCAGGGCCCCGAGCCCGAGCTCGTCCCCTTCCCGGGGGAATGGAAGGACTATGGAAAGGGCTACCCCCCGACGGGCTACGCGACCTATCGGCTAAGGCTGACAGGCCTCGATCCAGAGAGGGACTGGGGCTTCTGGATGGCCTCGGTCCTCTCGGCGGCCCGGGTCTTCGTCAACGGCCGGGAGGTCCTGGCCTTCGGGACGCCCGGCACGAGCGAGGCCACGGAGGAGCCCGGCTGGAGGTCCCACCTGGCCCTGGTCCGCCCGGACGGGAGCGGGGTGGCCGACATCGTGGTCCAGCTCTCCAAC
Organism: Spirochaetota bacterium; assembly: GCA_029778945.1. Taxonomy (GTDB): domain Bacteria; phylum Spirochaetota; class Spirochaetia; order Treponematales; family Rectinemataceae; genus JANYKC01. Next base: position 694 of record JAKPBN010000455.1, on the reverse strand, counting down.
TACGCCGAGCGCTCCGGGGGCCTGCGCACCTCCATGAAGTTCGGGGACTTCACCGCCGTGCAGAGGGGCAAGGACAGGGTCAGGCTCTTCGAGCTCTTCTCCGTGGGCGCCTTGCTCATCATGGGCCTCTACTATCTCTTCCTCTTTGGCTTTAGGCCGATCGAGAGGCCGCCCCTCTATTTCGGCCTCCTCTGCCTGAGCCTGGCCCTGCGCATCACCTGCTATGACGAGTACTTTATCCTCGACCTTTTTCCGGGCCTCTCCTGGATCTGGCTCTTCCGCCTGGGCTACCTCTGCTTCACCTTCCCCGTCCTTTTCACGGCCTCCTTCATCTCCACCCTCTTTCCCGCCAGGTCCTGGAAGCCCGCCCGCTGGATTGTGCTCGCGGCCTGCCTGGGCTACAGCCTAGTCATCGCCCTCGGGGGCAGCTTCGAGACCTCGGTTCTCCTGCCCGCTTTCCAGGCCTTTACCGGAGCCCTGGGACTCTATCTCGTCATCGTCCTTATCCTCGCCATAGTGGCCCGCGAGACGGGTTCCCTCCTCTTCCTGGGGGGCTTCCTCCTTCTTTTCGCCGCGGCCATCCATGACATGCTCGTGTCCGGCGGGATGATCCGGGACAGCTTCTGGGTCCAGTACGGCCTCCTCGTCTTTGTCTCCTCCATGTCCCTCGTGGTGACAAGGAAGCTCGCAGGAT
>JAKPBN010000449.1 GCA_029778945.1 Spirochaetota bacterium | reverse complement strand
CTGCGTCCGGCCCGACCTCGGCGGCCATCACCACACTGCCGCTCTCGGCATCGATGAGGCGACTGCCCTCCTGGTCCTCCATGGCAAAGACGATGGCGTCGATGATCGTGTCATTGAGCTCAAACACCTAGGCGCCCTCCGGCAAAGGCCATAGTGTGGCCCCTCCCTTGGGGCGGTCAAGGGAAAAACACGCCCCGCCTCTCTCCCTTTGCGCCCCTGCGCCCTTGCGCGAAATCCCCTCTTCTTCCTCCCTGTCCCCTTCCCACGCCCAAGCCCGGTGCTCCCGATTCACCTGTCTTGCTCCTCGCGCTATACTCCCCTGATCTATGAAAGCCAACCTGCACCTTCATTCCCGCTGGTCTGACGGCACCCTCTGGCCCGCCCAGATAATTCCTAGGGCCGCCTCCATCGGCCTTGAGCTCCTCGCCCTGACCGACCACGATTGCCTTGGGGGCAGCCAGGAATTCGCCGAGGCCGCCCGCGCCTCAGGAATCCAAACGGTCGCCGCCTGCGAGATCGACTGCGAGCAAACGGAGCTCAACTACCGCTCGGAGCTCCTGGCCTACTTTCCCCAGGGCCACTACGAGGGAACCCGGATCTTCCTGGAAGGCATAGCCAAGGTCCGCCGGGAAAAGCTGTATTCCTGGTTCGAATCCTCGAAGCTCCATTTTGCTAGAGAGGACCTGTCTTTCGACGATCTTGTCGCCCGCAAATATGGGGAGCGCAGCTTCGCCGCTTCCCGAGGAGGGGCCTCCCTGAGCAAGGTCGATTTCTGGCTCTATCTTCAAGAAAGGGGCGTTGTCTCCCGGAGCCTCGCCTACCAGGACTTCCGCAAAAAATACCTGGACAGCGGCCTCCTCCCCTCCCCAAAGACCGCCAAGCCCAGGGTCGAGGACGTCTGCCGGATCGTATCCAAGGACGGAGGCATCCTTGTCCTGCCCCATCCGGGCCACGAGTATGGGGACTCGGCCCAAACCCTTTCGGGGAACCTAAAAGGCTTCCGCCGCCTCTTGGCGAGCCTCAAGGAACACGGCCTGGCCGGAGTGGAACTCTACTATTACCGGGGCGGCGAGACCGAGGCTATCAACGCCCTGGTAGCCCGGGAAGCGGAGGCCCTGGGCCTCTTCTGCACCTATGGCTCCGACTGCCACGGCCCCTCTTCCGGCAAGGACACCCTGGACAAATTCTGGGGCGACCTCCCCGCCTTCCCTTCCTAATCCCCCTTGCGCCCTTTCGCCTTTGCGCGAACTCTCCTTCCCTCTTCCCCGCCTTTGCGCGATACTCTCCTTAAATTCCCTGCCCAGGAGCACTCCCATGGCCCACTGTGTAGTCCCCGCCGCCGAGTCCATCCTCGACCAGGCCTTCCCCGTCCTCGACAAAGGCTTTGTCCGCCTCGTCGACTACCTGGGCGGTGATTCCCGCATAGTCCAGGCTGCCCGGGTATCTTACGGGGAGGGCACCAAAAGCTTCCGGGAGGACGCAGGCCTCATCGACTATCTCCTCCGGCATGAGCACACTTCTCCTTTCGAACAGGTGATCCTCACCTTCCACATCAAGCTCCCCATCTTTGTCGCCCGCCAATGGATCCGCCACCGCACGGCCCGGGTCAATGAAATCTCCGGCCGCTACTCCATCATGAAAGATGACTTCTATGTGCCCGCCCCGGAGGACCTGGCCCTTCAATCCGAGGACAACAAGCAGGGCCGCAAGGATGAGGCCTTGGACGAGGATGCCGCGAAGTCCACGATCGACCGCCTCGTGGAAGGCCAGGAGGAGGCCTACGCCGACTACATAGGCCTCGTGGAGTCGGGCCTCGCCCGGGAGATAGCGCGGATAAACCTGCCCCTCTCCCTCTACACGGAATGGTACTGGCAGATAGACCTTCACAACCTTTTCCGCTTCCTGGCCCTCCGCCTGGACAGCCACGCCCAAAAGGAGATCCGGGCCTACGCCCAGGTCCTCCTCGACATAGCCAAGAAGGTAGCCCCGGCGGCGACCACAAGTTTTGAGGACAATCTCTTTTCTGGGTTAAGGTTTTCCGGCGCGGAAGTGGCAGAACTCCGGCGCCGCCTTGCGGTGGAGTCCGGTTCCGCGGCGAGCCAGGCTCAGGCCGCCCCCCTCCAAGGCAAGGCCCTTGAGAGGTTCGAGGAAAAGCTCCGAACCGGAAAGCAACTCTAGGAGTCTATTAAACCGACCGGTCTACTATTCTTCCTTTGCGTCCTTGCGCCTTTGCGCGAATCCCTCTATTCCTCTTCTATTCCTCTTCACATCCTAAGGTTCTTGTCCTCTCCCAAACCGTAGAGCCTCTCGGCCTCGATCTTTTCCCCGGAACCATTCCGTATCATTCCCCGGAAACTTCCAAAGGGGCTATGCCAGTCGGCGGCTAGGACTCCAAAATTAAAGCGCAGATCGTTGGTCGCCTCGGGCACAAAGACCAAGTCCACAAGGCCCTCGGTATCCTGGATAATCCACTCCCTCATGGGCCCCTGGGGCTTGGTCATCTTGACCGGGGGCAAGGAGTAGATCCGGTTGTTAACCCAGAGGCAATTCTCGTTATCCCTGGCCTGGTCCTTGACGGGATTGTTGGAGAGGCTAAAGCCAATTCTCCTCCTCTTGGGGTCACTGCCAAAGCCCGAGACCCAGGAGCTATGCGTCGCCCAGGGATAATAGCCCTTGCTGTCATCCAGCACGCCCATCGCGTCGGGTCCCTCGAATTTCCAACTGTCCCCGCCTAGGTGGAATTCCCCCGACAGGGGCAGAAGGGCCTTGGTGGAATACATGGCTCGGTTGAGGCCCAAGGGAAGGCAGACCGAGATGGGGGCCGCCTGCTGGCTCGAGCTGACTAGACGAAACTGGCCAGAAAAGGATGCCGAGGGATCCCGGGTGCGGGAGGATACCGCCAGCTCGATCGTGCCCGCATCCCAGCGGGACTCGGCCTTGAAGTGAATCTTGGCTCGATTGAAGGCCAGGGAAGAGGATGCAAGGCCCTCGGCAAAGCCAAAGGGCCTGCCGGGAAAGATGCGCCTAAAGCCCAGCTTCCGTTTCCTCTCCCGGTCATAGGCGATAAAGAGGACCTGGGAAAAGGGCGGGGCGCTGTAGAAGCCCGCATAGAAATACCAGCGCCCGTCCCCGAACTGGTAGGCCTGCCATTGCCTGAGGCGGCAGCGCTTCACAAGCTCGGGCACGGGATAATGATAGGGCCTGGCCACATCGAGCATGTTTACCCGGGGAATCGGGGAGGAATAGCGTCCAAAGCGAAAGTCTCCCCCCTCGACGATGGACTCGGGCGCCTCGTCCAGGGGGTTAAGGATCATCGGGCAGACCCCTGTGCCTGCTCATACAGGCGATAGAGGACCTGGGTGCCATTCTCGGTCCAGCCCTCTTTGCATACCTTCTGGAAAAAGCCCTCGGCCATGGCCAGCAGGGGCATATCGAGCCCCATCTCCCGGGCCGCCTCAAGGGCAATGCCCAAGTCCTTGAGCATGTGCTTGGCGTAGAAGCCCGGGGCAAAGTCCCCGGCTATCATCTTGGGACCCAAATTGTTGAGCTGCCAGGATCCGGCCGAGCCTGCGCCGATGCTCGAAAGGACCGTGGTCGAATCGAGGCCTGCCTTCTTGGCATAGGTGAGGGCCTCCACCGCTCCAAGCAGGCTTCCCGCTATGGCGATCTGGTTGGCCATCTTGGTGTGCTGGCCAGCCCCGGGGCCGCCCTGGAGGATCGTTGTCTTGCCCATGATGTCAAACAGGGGCTTGGCCTCATCGAAGGCCGCCTTGTCCCCGCCGACCATGATCGTAAGGGTCGCATTGCGGGCTCCCAGGTCACCCCCGGAGACAGGAGCGTCCAGGGCACGGAGGCCCGCCTTGGCCGCCTCCGCGGCTATCCTGCGGGCGAGCTCGGGCTTGGAGGTGGTGGTGTCTATAAGGAGGCTGCCCTTTTTCGCGTTCTGGATTATGCCCGAGGGGCCAAAGTAGACATCCTCAACGTCCTTAGGATAGCCGACCATGGTGATCACGCAGGTCGACGCCGCGGCCAGGGCGGCGGGGCTCTCAAGCCAGGTGGCGCCCTTCCCAAGAAGACCCTCGGCCTTGGCCCGGGTCCGGGTATACACGCCAACCTTGTAGCCCGCGGCCAGGAGGTGGCCGGCCATGGAGGCCCCCATCACGCCAAGGCCCACAAATCCAATCCTGTCCGTACCGGGAGTAATCACCGCTTTCCTCCAGATTCTCGGCCTTGGTCCAGGGCAAATTCCCTGACCTCGGCGTTCCTCATGTATCTCTTGATCTCACCCGAGTAGCCCCGGGCCTTCATTTCCTTCATAAGCACATAAAAGAAGATGCCGTGGCCCACGACCACGCAATCCTCTCCCCGGGCCTCGAGGAGATCCAGGAAGGACCGTGCCCGCTGCCGGGTGCCCCTTCGCCCCTCGCGCTGGCGACCGCTTCCCCAGAGCCATTGGAAACTAGCCCCCAGGTTCCAGAGCCAGGTGGGCAGCTCGATCTGGCTGTCCCGGAAGGACCGGATAGGCACCTCATCCAGGAGGCCGCAGACCTCATAGGCCGGCTTGCCCTCGATCAGCTCGGCGGTAGCCGCCGTCCGGGGCAGGCGGCTCACATAGACCTTGGAAGGGCCCAGGCCGGGGATACCCTTGGTCTCGATGGGAGCCGCGTCATACCGGGCGCTCTCCGCGTCATAGCCGGCCGAGGTATAGCGCTTTTTCCACTCCACCAGAACCCTTGCGTGGCGCAACAGGAATACCCGCATCAGGCTCCGCCGCCGAACTTGTAGCCAAATCTCCGCAAGAGGGCCTGGCGATCGGCCTTGTCCGCCGGTCCCTCGACCCCCCTGGGTGAAGCCCCGTCCACGACGCCCAGGATGCCCGCCCCTTGCTCGGTCCTGGCCACGATGAGCTCCAGGGGATTGCCCGTGGCGGCGAAAATCGTGGCTACCTCAGGACAGGCCTTGATCCGGTCGAGGACCCGGATGGGAAAGGCCCCCGGGCCCAGGATGACAAAGAAGGCGTGCCCGGCCCCGCTTGCCCTCGCGCAGGCGACGGCCTCGGCCACGAGGGCCTCGTCATTCCCCTCGGTCCTGACCAGGCAGGGGGGGGATGCCTCGTTAAAGGCCAGGCCCCATGAAAGGCCCGGGAGGGAG
>JAKPBN010000444.1 GCA_029778945.1 Spirochaetota bacterium | reverse complement strand
CGAGCGGCCATGGATGGCCGCGAACGAAGTCTAGCGAAGCGTTAGAGCGCTGACCCCGGCCCGAAAGCCGAGGGCAGGATGCCCGAGGCTGATGGGTCGACTCCCCTAGGGGCTTGGAGTCAGGCGACCCTGCGCGGGTCGCCCGTCTCCACCGCTCGGCCCCCCAGTGTTGAAGCCCTAATACCAAGCCGAACGGCTGAGCGCGAGCGAAGCTCGTTCGGCTCTCCCCCACCCACACGGCCCTTCCTTGTCGACGTGATCATGTCCCGAAAGAAAGCCCAATCCCTAGGCCGGCAGGATCACGCCACCCCTATTGAGGCCTTAGGGAATGTCATTGAGGATAGGCCTAGCCGCGAGGGCCAAGGTCCCGGAGCTAGGCCCCTAAGACAGGGACGGACCGGGGAGCGCCCTGGCGGGCATTGTAGCGCCCGATCTCGTCGCTGATGATCGCGTCGACCTGGGGATAGATGCTGCCGGGCATGCCGTAGGTGATGCAGGGGATAAAGTGCCCCTGGGGCCCATAGGTCTCGCAGGCTCGCTTGACCTCGGCCCGGATCTCGGCCTCGGTGGCGTCGGCACGGTCCACGATCGCGGCGTCGATGCCGCCCATCAGGGTCAAGCGTCCACCCAGCCTTTTCTGGATGGCCGGGATGTCGTTCTGGGGGAGGACACCTTGCCAGATGTCCACGCCGATATCCACAAGGTCCTCAACGATCGGCTCCAGGTAGGAATCCGCGTGGTGCATGACAATCACGCCGGCGTCATGGAATTCCGCGTAGAGGTCGGCGTAGAGGGGCTTGAGGAATTCCCGCCAGACCTCAGGGCTCATGAAGAGGCTGTGCTTGGCGCTCCAGTCATCGTGGGAGAGGATGACCTCGGGCCGGAAGTTGTCTATGAGGAGGCGGGCATAGGTTAGGCGGTACTCAAAGATCGCCCCGAGGAGCTCGTGCATGGCCTCGGGCTCGGCTAGGAAATTGACGAGGGCATCCTCGAAGCCCATCAGGAAGTGGGACTCCTCGAAGATGCCCGTGCCCATAAAGCTGGTGACGAGCTTTTCCTTGGGGTCGATCGTCTCGCGCTTGGCCCTTGCCCCGCTCCAGTCCGTGCAGTTGGAGACGAGGTCGGGCACCTTGACGTAGTCCTGCCAGCGGGTGATGTCGGGCAGGACTTTGTCGTCCTCGGTCACATGGGGCATGGCGGCAAACTGGTCCGCCGGCCAGTCGATGGTCGTGCCCCAGCGGTCCTTGGACCGCGTGCCCTTGACCCGGTTGCCCGAAGTGTAGATCCGGACAGGATCGTTCATCACGACGACGAAAGGCTCGTACTGGTCGACCAGGCGGTCGGGCCGACCGCCGAGCCGGAGAGTCTCAAGCAGGTTTTCCTTGGGGGTCAACATCTCGCGCCTCCTTGAACCAGTTCACCGAATTAACTGTAACATGCGTTCGCCAATCTGCCAATATTGGAAATGCCCATAGCTTCGGAACATCGGATGCTTGACAATTTGGAGCTTAGCGGTAGAATGAACGCATTCGGTGAATTGATTCTACAGACTGAGATAGGGAGGATACGGCGATGGATGAGGTCAAGACAAGGATAGCCGGCCTGATCTCGCGGGCCAGGTCGGCCCAGGCAGTGATAGATATGTGGACCCAGGAGCAGGTGGACACCCTGACCAAGGCCCTGGTCTGGAGCGTCGTCAAGCCAGGCCGGATCGAGGAGATATCCACCCTCGCCGTCGAGGAATCCCGGATGGGCAACTACCAGAGCAAGTACACCAAGCTCCAGAAAAAGCTGCGCGGCGCCCTCCGGGACATGAGCGGCCAGAAATCCGTGGGTGTGATCGCCGAGGACACGGCCAAGGGCATCATCAAGATAGCCAAGCCCGTCGGGGTCATCGGCGCCCTCATCCCCTGCACCAATCCCGAGGCGACCCCGGTTTTCATGGCTATCTCCGCGATCAAGGGCAGGAACGCCGTCATCATGGCCCCCCATCCCCGCACCAAGAAGACCAACGCCCTCATCGTCTCCTACCTCCGGGAGACCCTCAGGAAGTACGGCGCGCCGGAGGACCTCGTCATCGGCATCGACGAGCCGACCATGGAGGACTCGGGCGAGCTCATGAAGCAGTGCGACCTGATCGTGGCCACGGGCGGCACCCCCCTTGTCAAGGTGGCCTATTCCTCCGGGACCCCGGCCTATGGCGTGGGCGCGGGCAACGCGGTGGTCATCGTGGACGAGACCGCCGACCTCGCGGACGCCGCCAGGAAGATCATGCTCAGCAAGACCTTCGACTTTGCCACGAGCTGCTCCTCGGAGAACTCCATCGTCGTGGTGGACTCGATCTACGACCGTCTCATGGCCCTCCTCCAGGAGCAGGGCGGCTACCTCGCCGACGCCGAGGGCAAGAAGAAGCTCCAGGCCATGCTCTGGGTCGATGGCCACCTCTCCCGGGACATCACGGCCCAGCCTGCGGACAAGCTGGCCGAGATGGCGGGAATCGCCCTGCCCGCCGGCAAGTCCTTTTTCATGGTCCCCGAGACCGGAGTGGGGCCTGACGCGCCCTTCTCGGGCGAGAAGATGTGCGTGGTGCTGACCGTCTACCGGGTCCCGAGCTTTGAGGCGGCTATCCAGAAGGTCAATGCCATCACGGAATACCAGGGCAAGGGCCACTCCTGCGGCCTCCACAGCACGGATCGCGCCCGGATCATCGAGCTGGGCATCAAGACCCGGGTCAGCCGGATCATGATCCGCCAGCCCCAGTGCTACGGCAACACCGGAAACTGGGACAATGGCATACCCTTTACCCTGACCCTCGGCTGCGGGACCTGGGGCGGCAACATCACGACCGAGAACATAACCTGGAAGCACATGATCAACACCACCTGGGTGTCTCTTCCGATCAAGGAGGACATCCCGCCGGACTCGGTCCTCTTCGCGGGGGTCATGGACTGATCCCAAGGGGGCGGCTTCCACTGGAGGCCGCCTCTTTGGCTCAGGAGGCCACGAGGACCTTGACCAGGATCTTCGTATAGGACTCGGCCTTGGCGACAAGGTCGTAGGTCCCCCCGTTGATGCACCAGTCGTAGACGATCCCGCGGTTGGCGATAAACAGGAATTCCAGGATCTCGTCCGCCTTCATCTCCTTGGTGATCTGTCCCGCCGCCTGGCCCTTTGAGATGATCCGCTTCAGGAGCTGCTGCATGTACCGGCCCTTCTTGGTGAAGAGCTGGTTTTTGGTGTTGTAGAGCTGGGATATGTTCGCGAAGCCCCGGCTCACATTGTAGCCGCCATAGTGCCTGAAGAAGAGCACAATCTGTCCGCTTGCGGGCATGCCAGCGTCCGCGGCCTTCTCCAGGACCGGCGCGACGGTATGCTCGAAATACTCGTCCGCCTTCTTGAAGAGGTCGAAGAAGACCGCTTCCTTCGACTTGAAGTAGTGGTAGAAGGTGCCTACCGAGACGCCGGCCTTGGTGGCGATCTCCTCGATAGTGGTCTTCTGGAAGCCCTTGTCCTCCATGAGCTTGACTGCCACGTCGTAGATCTTCTTGCGTGTGGCGTCGGCCTGGAGCTGTCTGAGGGTCAGTTGTTTTTCTACTTTGGCCATCTCATCCCTTTTTAGGCAAGAAAGAGGGCAGGAATGGCCCTTGCGAGGCCATCCTGCCCTTTCCACATAGCCTGGTTAAATGTGGACAATCACCCGATCAATGTCAAGTCCCGAGCTTGGACGGCGTCAGGGTGCGGTAGTAGCTGCCGCACAGATGCTTGGGATTTATCGCCTCCCTGACCTTGTACTGGTAGGCCGTCACCAGGGGCTGGGGGAGCTTGATGTACATGAGGTCGTGCTCCTCCTGGGTGAAGCCATAGCCGTCAGGCTTGCGCAAATCCTGGTTCCAGTGGCCCATGTCCACGCCTAGGCCCTTCTCGGTCATCCAGCGCTGGGTGTCGTTGAAGAAGTCCGCCGTGCCCTTGATCGAGGCCTTGTCGTAGGCGTCAAAGTTCGTGAAGAACTCCCAGCCCGTGACTCCGCCACCACCGATGATGGAGACCGAGCCCATATCCGAGTCGCCTCCGGTCGCGGCGATGTAGGGTGTCTCCTTCTCCCACTTGCGCTTCAGGGCCGATGCCTCCTCCATGAGGCGGGCGCTCACGAAGACGTTGCCCGAGAGGCCGAAGTTGCCCTCGTAGGCCCCGCACATGACGTAGTTGAGGTTCTTGTGGCCAAGCCGGATCAGGTAGAGCAGGACATAGTCCATCAGCTCCTTGTCGAGCATGAACTGGCTCTTCCAGCCCTCCGAGAGCTCGAGGACCTTGTCCAGGGCCGCTTCCTTGTAGTCCATGTCCCGCTTGGTCACCCCCGCGAGGACGACCTGGATCTCGATCTTCATGTCATCGTTGATCTTCTTGAGCTCCGGATCGGCCACATAGGCCGGGATATCCGCAAGCTGGCCATCGGGATCGGTGATGATCTTGATCATCGCGGTCTTGAGGTCCCGGCCGAACATGTTGAACTGGCGGTGGCCAAGGAAGAGGATATCGTTCTCGTGGAGGAGGGCTATGCCCTTGGCATAGCCCTCCCATGTCTTGAAGCAGAGGGTATAGGCCTTGAAGTTGTCCGGGAGATCGGCCTTGTAGGCCGGCACCGTGCCCCGGGAGGGGATGGAGGTCGGGCCCGGCCAGGGGTGGAGACGGATCGCCATCCGGGTGCAGACCCCGAGGGAGCCGGTGCTCCCCTGGAAGCCGCGCAGGATGGCCCTCGTGCTCGGCCCGGGGCCTTCGCCGCAGAACCAGCCCGAGCCCGCGCCCAGGCTGCCCGTGTGCAGGAGCTCGCCGTTGGGCAGGACCCACTCCGCGGACAGCATGTTCTCGCTCGCGCAGCCCATGGAGATCGAGGTCGGGCCAAAGCCCACCCATCCGGCCGTGGAGGCCAGGGGGGCGCTCGAGCAGCCAACTCCCGGCACATTGATCGTGAGCCCGAGCTTCATGGCCTCGGCCTGCACCACCGCGCCGATCGCGTAGGGCTCCACGATCGCGAGCATGTTGCGCTCATCGATCTCGATGGACCGCATCCGCCTCATGTCGAGCTGGATGGCGTAGTCCGAGTCGATGTAGCCCATGGCCGACCAGAAGGTGGAGGACGCCTTGAACTTGATGTCGTACTTGTTGCAGAGGCGGACGATGTTGACAACCTCGGCCGTGGTCGCGGGCAGGATGACTGCCTGGGGCAGGGGGGTCTTGTGGTCATAGGGGCCGTAGTGGGCCGAGGACTGGGAGGCGATGCAGCGATAGGTCTCGAGGATGCCCTTGTCCTGGGAGATGTTGCGTGCCCCGACGATATCCTCGAAGGCCTGGTAGATGTCCTTGCTTAGTGCCATGATTTTCCTTCCTTACAGGGCCATCTCGACCAGCTGGACGATGTCGAGAACCTCGATCGTCTTGCCGCTCGAGTCCTTGACTCCCGCGAACCGGGACTCACACCAGGGGCAGGCCGTCACCAGGGCCGAGGCGCCGGTGGAGTTGGCCTCGAAGATCCGCTCGGCCGCCGTCCAGGCCGAGAGCTCCGGGTGGGTCGACTCGCAGCCGCCTCCGGCGCCGCAGCACCAGGAGTATTCGCGGATCCTCTCCATCTCCACGAGCTCTACGCCAGGAATGGCCTCGAGGACCTTGCGCGGCGCGTCGTAGATCCCGTAGGCGCCGTTGTAGCGCGGCCTCCGGGGCTCCCAGGTGTGGATCTGGTTGAGGATCTTCTTCTCCTTGCCCGTCCAGGGATGGAAGGGCTCGCCCAGGCGGCCAAGGTGGCAGGGATCGTGGTAGGTCACCCGCATTGGCACCTTCTTCGTGAAGGTGATCTTCTTCTGGGCGATGAGGCGCTCAAGGTACTCGACGACGTGGAGGACCTCGATCTCAAGGCCGAGGGCCGCGTAGCTGCGCTTGAAGGCATGGTAGCAGTCCGAGCAGGGGGTCACGATGGTCTTGACCCCGGCCGCCTTGATGGCCTTGATGTTGGCCTCGGCGCTGCGGGCAAAGTCTTCCTTGAAGCCCATCTGGAGGGCCCGGCCGGCGCAGCACATGTCCGCGTTGCCTAGGTGGCCCATGTCGACTCCGGCCTTGAGGAGGAGCTTCGCCGCCGCGCGGGCGTGGGGCGTAAGGGCCGGGTCGTAGCTGTACTTGCAGCCCGCGAAAAAGAGGACCTCGCCCTTGGTCTTGCTCAGGTCCTTGAGGCCGAGGCCCTCGGCCCAGGCGAGCCTATCGGCTTTGGACTTCCCTGGGATCATGGTCTTTTCCTTGGACAGGGCATCCATGATCTTTTTCTGCTCGGGATGGACCTTGCCCGCGGCAATCGCGTGGGCCTTGAGCTCGATGTTGTGGTCAAGGGGCTCAAGGTTATAGCGGGTGACCTTGCAGGCCACGTCGCAGGCGCCGCAGGACATGCAGCTCTGGATCACCTCGGTCGTCGTCTCCGAGAGATCGGCGTCTCCCGTCTGGAGGGCGAGGCCGAGCACAAAGCGCCCCCGGGCGGAATACGCGTTGAAGTTGCCATAGGAGATGCTCGGGCAGTTCTCCCCGAACCTGAGGCTCTTTACCTTGTCGAAGGGAATCCACTTGCAGCCAAGGCAGGAGCTGCAGCGTTCCTCCATCGGCCTAAAATCCGTGAGTGCCATCTCATGCCCCCTGTAGACCGAGCTTGCCGGTGTTCATGATGTTGTTTGGGTCGAATACGCCCTTCATCCTGCGCAGCAGCGCTGCGGACTGGACGTCCTTGTTGAGCTGGAGAGCCGCCCAGATGCCGTGCGGCCGCAGGAAATACGCGCCCTTCCGGGCACAGGCGACGCTCGCCTCGGTGAAGAGGCGCTTGGCCCGGTCCGCCTCGACGCGGTCGGCCGAGTTGTAGGGGATGATAAACTCGAGCTGGATGCTCGTCCCCATGTTCTGGGGCTGGACATAGACGCCGATCTCCGCGGGATTCCAGCCCTGGGCCGCGACAAGGCCCTGGACGGTGGAGATATAGTCGGCCGCCGAGTCGAGGGTCGTGGTGAAAAAGAGAGAGGCGCTTGTCCCCTTGAGGCAGTCCTTCCAGAAGACCTTGCCCGAGGGCTCGGTCAGCTTTTCCAGGATCCTCTTCCCCGGGATGCCAGGCAGGGAATCGACCATCCTGAGGCCGAACTGCTGGGCGATCTCTCCGATGTCGGCGATGTGGGCGGCGGCGCGCATCTCAGGCAGGATCGACTGCCCGTTGATCCCGATGAGGGCCATCCAGGCCGGAAGGCTCCGGGCCAGGGCGGAGATCTCGGCGGGGTCCTTGCCAAGGAGGGATGCCAGGGTCGCGGCGTTGACGAGGAGGGCCTCCGCGCCGAGGCGGAGCCTGGTCACGCGGTAGAGGAAATCGACAAGATCCTCCGCCTTTTCCGCGGGGACCACGCAGAGGTCCCGCTCAGGGGAGAGGACGTCGCACTTCAGGGAGGCCCAGGTCACGATGCCCATGCTGCCCTGGGAGCCCGTGAGGAGGCGGTAGAAATCGAGCATCATGGGGCCAGTGCCGCTCACCTGCCAGCGCTCGCCGGCCTGCTGCTTCTCCACATCAAGGGGGCCGCCGCCGGCCTCGCCGGTATACATTCGGTTGCCGTCGCCCCAGATCACCTCGGTGCAGCGCAGGGGATCGATGAAATTCCACTGGTGCAGGGCGTTGAGCCGGGGCTCGAGGTCGAGGACGCTCGCCACGACGGACTTGCCGGCCTTGGTGGCCAGGGGCAGGGAGAGGGTGAGGCCCTCGGCCGCCAAGGCGGGCTGGAGCTCGCCATAGGTTACCCCGGGCTCGACGATCACAACCCGCTGCTGGCGGTTGATGCTGATGATCCGCTTCATGCCCGAGAGGTCCACGATGATGGACTCGGGGACGCTGGGGACCGTGTCACCATTGTGCCGCGGCCCCGTGGAGCTCACCGGCACGATAGGCGTCTTCGTCTCATTCGCCAACTTGACGATCCGCTGGACCTGGTCTGCGTCCTTGACCTTGACCACATAGCGTGGGCGAATCGGCTCCGCAAAACTGGAGTCTCTCGCGTATAGGTCGAGCGTCGCGGGATCTTCGGCGAGGTTCTCCTTCCCGACAATCCCGGCGAGCTGTGTTGAGAGGCTTGCCATTCTCCACCCCCATGAAATAAAGATTCGCATCGGCATAAGCCGCTGTCCGCAAACATGATATGGATGTAGTTAGTTCACCGAACGCGTTCAGTCTAGCCCCAGCAGAAAAAACTGTCAACCTTTATCGACTAGCCTGCCTTGCCCCGCCCTGCCAGACCGTCCGGAAACGGCCTTTATGCCAGGGAGGGTGGAGACAAGGATCGCCAGCCAGACAAGGCCAAAGAGGATCCAGTCGACTGTCGCCACAGCCTCCCCGTAGACCACGAGGCCCAGGAGGAGAACCATGGTCGGAGATATGTACTGGAGGAGCCCCAGGAGAAACATCGGTATGCGCCGGGCCCCCGCCGCGAAGAGCACGAGGGTCAGGGCTGTCAGGACTCCTCCGCCGATGAGAAGAAAGGTCGATCGCATATCGCCCACACTCAGATACCCCCGTCCGGCGGCCTCGGCATAAGCGGCATAGCCCAGGCCCAGAGGCAGGAGGATGAGGCTCTCGAGAAAGACCGCGCTAAGGGGCTCGAGGCCGATCCTCCGCTTCACCATGCCGTAGAGGGAGAAGGAGACCGCGAGCACCAGGGCAAGGATGGGTACGCTCCGGTGCTCGATGATCTTGGCGAGGACACCGATCCCGGCCAAGGCCAGGGCGATGCCCTGCCGCCTCGTGATGGCCTCCCCCAGGACAAGCCTTCCCAGGAGGGCGGCGACCAGGGGAAATATGTAGTAGCCCAGGCTGAGGTCGAGGAGATGCCTCGTGTCGACCGCGACCATGTAAGCGACCCACTGGACGAGAAGAGCCGCGCTGGCGACAAGGAGGAGGCCCAGCTTCCGCTTGTCCCCCAAGGCCGCCCTCACCGGCGCCATCCTCCGGGTGAGGACGATGATGATCCCGAGACAGACGAAGGACCAGATCGCTCGATGGGCAAGGATGGTCGCGGGGACGATGTGGCCCAGGAGCCTCCAATAGGCCGGCATCGCCCCCCAGATCACATAGACGAGGACGGAGAAGGTGATGCCGCGCGCGGAATCGGGGTCCCGTCCGCCTTTTTCATCCCTCATGCCGTCCATCGCCTCTGCCTCACATCTTTCCCATCAGCTTGTCCGGCAGCCAGGTGATGATCTCGGGGAAGACAAAGATCAAGATGAGGGCGACAACCAAGGCCCCCAGGTAGGGGACTACCCCCTTGTAGATTGTCTTGAAGGGTATGCCCGTTATATTTCCGGTTATGAACACGTACAGGGCGACGGGCGGGATGAGGCCCCCGATCATGAGGGTGATGGAGACCATGATGCCAAACCAGATCGGATCGAAGCCAAGGACCAGGGCCGTGGGAAAGAATATCGGCGTCGCGAGGACCATGAAGGCCAGGTCGTCCATGATGGAGCCGCCCACAAGGTAGATCACGATGATGACGACCATGATGGACCAGGCGGGCAAGGGAAGGGAGGCCGCCCAATCCGCGGCGCGGAAGGGGATCTCGGTGATCGTGAGGAAGTGGCCAAAGATCGAGGAGCCGGCGATCAGCATGAGGGTCATGACCGCGGTCTTGAGCGCGCCCTTGACGGACTTCTTGATCATCGTGAGGCTTACTTCCCTGCGGACCAGGGCCAGGAGGAAGACCGCAACGGTGCCGATCGTGCCGGCCTCGGTAGGGCTGAAGTAGCCGAACATCATGCCGCCGATGACGATGCCGAACACCACGAGGACCGCGAGCATCTCGGGCAGGGCCTTGAAGCGCTCGATCCAGGAAGACTTCTCTCCCCGGGGGGCGACATTCGGCTTGATCATGACCCAGGCCGCGATGACCAGCATAAAGAGGAAGGCGATCATGAGGGCGGGCATGATGCCGGCCAGGAAGAGGCGGCCGATCGACTGCTCGCAGATGAGGCCATAGAGGATCAGGACCGTGCTTGGGGGCAGGATCATGCCGATCGTCCCTACCGAGGCGACGGTGCCCGCGGAGAGCTCCTTCTTGTAGCCGAAGCGGTCCATCTCGGGGATCGCGAGGCCGGCGAAGGTTCCCACGGTGGCGAGGGTCGAGCCGCACATCGCCTTGAAGGCGGTGGCCCCTACGACGGTCGTCATGGCCAGGCCGCCAGGGACATGGCCAAACCACTTGTAGGCGCCGGCATAGAGTCGCTTGGCTATGTTCGTGTTCGCGGCGAATTCGCCCATCAGAACGAAAAGAGGTATGACCGTATAGCTGTAGGTCGTGAAGGCGTCGAAAAAGTCCTTGACCACCAGGTTCGAGGCGGGAATGAAGGACATGAGGGTCGTGAAGCCGAAGAAGCCGACCAAGACCATGCAATAGGCCATCTCGAGGCCGGTCATGAAAAGAAGGAGCATCGCCACTATGCCGATGATGCCGACGAGGACTTCAGAGCTCATTTCCCCTCTCCTTCAGCTCCGGTTTCGGCGCCGCGCAGTGTGTTGATCAGGTCGAGCAGGACGGTAAGGGCCTGGAAGAGGAAGCTAAAGGCCATGGCGAAGACGATCGGATAGTAGGGGATCTTGAAGGAGGCGCTGAGCTCGCCGGTCCGTCTGACATCCAGGCCGTAGAGGTAGAAGTTGTAGGAGACAAAGAGGAAGAGGAGGACCCCGACAATCCTCGTGATGATCGACATGACGCGCTGGGCTCCGGGCCTCAGCTTCTCCGTGACGATGTCCACGATGATCTGCGCGCCCAGGGTGGTGGCGAAGGGGACGGCAAAGGCAAAGACAATGGCTCCGCCGTACTGGATGATCTCCATCGAGCCCGTGATGGGATGGCCAAAATTGCGCAGGATCACATCGCAGAGCGTTATCAGCACGAGGCCAATCAGCACCGCGCCTGCTATCGAATAGAGCACAAGGTCCGTGCCCTTGATGAACCTCTGGAAATGCTTCATCTTCGTCCCCTCGAACCGCGGGTCTTGTTGTGCGGATTTGGCCACCAGGGCCTGCGGATATGTTGTGACTGGCTTCCCCCCGCGATGGGGGGGAAGCCCTTGAGAGCGCTTACTTGCTGTTCTTGATAAAGTCCAGGCAGAACTTGAGGGCCGCGTCGCCGGGCAGGCCCTTGGAATTGGCCATCTTCACATAGGAGTCCAGGATGGGCCTCATAATGGCGGCGGTGGCGGCCTGGTCGGCGGCCGAGACCTCGAGGAAGGTCACGCCCTTGCTCACGGCGAAGTCCTTGGCCTTGGCGTCGAGCTCGACCCAGAGCTTGCCGGTCTTCTCGACCCACTCGTCATTGATCTTCTCAATGGCCTTGCGGTCCGCGGGGTCGATGGAGTTCCACTTGTCCTTGTTCACGATGACGTACATGGAGGTCATGTAGGACATGCCGTAGTCCTGGATGACGGTCTTGACGACCTCGCCGATCTTGTAGCCCTGGAGGGCCTCAATGGGGAAGAGGGTGCCGTCTATGACGCCGCGCTGGACCGAGTCGTAGGCGTCGCTGACGGGCATGGTGACCGGGGCGGCGCCGAGGTTGGTGACGATGTCGGCGTTCTCGGCATTGGCCTTGATCCGGAGGCCCTTCACGTCCTTGATGGAGGTCACGGCCTTCTTGGTCATGATAAAGCCAGGGGCGGCGCCATGGAGGTACATGACCTGGACGTCATTGAATTCCTTGGGCAGGAATTTCTTGTAGAAGGCGTTCGCGAGGGTGGTCGCCTGGTAGCCGTTCTTGTATCCGAGGGGCTGCTGGAGGACCTCGGAGAGGGGCAGGCGCCCAGGGGCGTAGGCCAGGAGGCAGCCGGCCATGTCGACGATGCCCTTGGCCACATTGTCATAGGCCTGCATGGGCGGGGTGAGGGTATTGCCGGGGAAAAGGGTGACCTTGACGCGGCCGGAGGTGGCCGCCTCGACAGCGGCTCCCCACTCGCCAGCGAGCTTGGTCATTGGGTGAGTAGCGGGCCAGAGGAGGGAATAGCGGAGCTTGACCTCCTTAGTCTGGGAGGGAGTAAACGGGAGCCGCAGCGGCGAACAGGAGCACGGCTAGCAGGACGAGGCTACCGGCCTTGAAGGACCGTGACTGGCTTCCTTTGGCAAGGCGACCAACTGTCAACATAATCTCCTCCTTGACTTTCATAGAACGTATTCGGTGAATCAAGTACATTCTGCGGCCTTTCCCCAATTTGTCAAGAAAAAAGTCGAGGGCAAAAAAGGGGCTCCCCGCGGGTGCAGACCCAGACTCGGCCCCAAGCGCCATTTCGTCAAGCTGGATTCGCGGCCCCTAGGCCCAGGACAGTTCATTGCAAGGACGGATACCCCGGCCTATACTTGCCGGGGAGGCTAAAAGCCTATGCGCCCATTCAAGCTGTTATTGGTCGATGACGAGGAAAGCGTCCTCCGCAGCCTCGAGCGGGTGCTAAGGTCCGAGGCCTACAAGGTCACCACGGCGATAGACGCCGCCACGGCCCTCAAGCTCCTGGAGGCGGAGCCCTTTGATGTCATCATCTCAGACCAGAGGATGCCCAACATGGGGGGACGGAGCTCCTCCGCATAGTCAAGGACAGGTATCCCCGGACAATACGAGTCATGCTCTCGGGCTATAGCGATTTTGACAGCATTGTGGGAGCCATCAACCAGGCCAATGTGTCAAAATTCCTGCCCAAGCCCTGGGACAACGAGGAACTGCGGAGCCTCGTGGCCTCCCTGATAGACCAGAGGGAGGCCGATATCCCTTCCGAAATAGTCCTCCAGCTCGTGAAGTCCCTCCAGACCATGGCCAGGGTCGACCTCCACATCAAGGGCAGCCCAGAGAAGATCGACCTCGTTGTGGACTTTGAGAACGACGCCGAGAGGGACGAGGACATTGTGCGCTGCCATGACTTGGTGGAGGGCTGCCTGGCCGGCCTCAAGAACGAGCTGGAGGCGGCCAGGACCAGCATAGAGCGAGTCACGGTCAAGATCTCCTCGGGAGCCAAGGACCTCTATTCCTGGGAAGCCTCAGGCAGCAAGGGCTAGCCGTGGGAAAGCGCCGGTCGATCAAGGACCTGATCTTCCTCGAGTACCGCAGGGCGGCCTTCATACCCATCGTAGTGATCGAGCTGGCCCTCCTGGGGATGTACTTTGGCATCACAAGCTACATCCAGGGCTCCTCGATCAGCCTCATCGACGAGGAGGCCAGCCGCAACATAGGAGAGATAGCGAGCCGGGAAGCCAAGAACATAGTCCGGCAGGTCGAGGGCATCGAGAGGCTCTCAGGAATCCTCCAGAAGGAGGGCATGCGCTTCTTCTCCAGTCCAGAGTCCTTCCCCCTGCCCGCAGGCGAGCCAAGCTTCGGCCTTGCCCCCAATGGGGTCTTCTACAAGACCCGGGACAATGGAGGCTCCTCCCTCTGGTATTCCTCGGACACCCGAATAGGCATGCCTGAGCGGGCCAAGGCCAGGGCCACCGAGGCCTTCGATCCCCTCTTCAAGGCCGTCCAGGAGTCGGACGCCAAGATTGTCGCCGTGTATTTCAACTCCTATGACTCGATGTGCCGCTACTACCCCTTCCTGCCCAAGGTCTACACGGTCTTTGACCCCCATATGGACATCCCGAGCTTCAACTTCTACTACACCGCCGACTCGGCCCATAACCCCTCCCGGCAGCCCATCTGGACCGACACCTACCTCGATCCCGCAGGCCAGGGCTGGATGGCCTCCTGCGTCGTCCCCATCTACCGGGGCAAGACCCTCGAGGGGGTCACAGGCATAGACGTCACGATAGACAGCATTGTAAAGAACATACTGGATCTTTCCCTGCCCTGGGAGGGCTCGGCCTTCCTGGTCGACAAGGCAGGGGTGATAATAGCCATGCCCGAGCCCATAGAGTCGGCCCTGGGCCTCAAGGAGCTCAGGGCCCAGGTCTACAAGTCCACGGTCAAGGAGGACACGGTCAAGCCCGAGGAATTCAACCTCTTCAAGAACAAGGACCCGGGGGTGGCGGCCCAGATCAGTGAGGTCTTCAGCGCCGGAGGCCTTGTCCAGGACTTTACCATCGGGGCCAAGACCTGGTTCCTCACGGACTCGATCATCGAGAGCACGGGCTGGCACATGATGACCCTCGTCGACAAGGCCATTGTGAGGGCCCCCATAGTCAGGCTCGACGCCCTGGCCAAGAGGTTCGGCTATATCGCCTTCCTCTCCATGCTGGCCTTCTACACCGTCTTCTTTGCCCTCCTCCTCCACCGGGCCCGCAGGGTCGCGGACCGCATCTCAAGGCCCATCATCTTCCTGGCGGGCAAGAGCACGGAGATGCGGACGAGCCCCGGCACCTTTAGCCTCGAGAGCTCCGGCTCGGATATCGAGGAGGTCAGCCTCCTCTACTCCAACTTCGGGGCCATGGCCCAGGAGCTGGCCAAGCTCTACACGGGCCTCGAGGGCGAGGTCGAGCTGCGGACGAGGGAGCTCAAGACGGCCAACGAGGAGCTCAACAAGGCCTATATCCAGATCACCCAGCAGGAGAAGATGGCCTCCATCGGCCAGCTCGCCGCCGGGGTCGCCCACGAGATCAACAATCCCATGGGCTTTGTGATGTCCAATGTCGAGACCATGAAGGACTACTGGAGGCGCATGACCCGCTTTGTCTCGGCCCTTTCGGCGGGCCAGGAGGGCCGCGCCGACGTGGACGGCCTGCGCAAGGAGCTGGATGTCGACTTTATGCTCTCCGACGGGGAGGACCTATTCAAGGACACCATCGACGGGGCCTTGAGGGTCAAGAACATCGTGAACGAGCTTAGGTCCTTCGCCCGCTCCAGCGACGCCTCGGAGATCGTGGACATCAACCGCCTCGTGGAGAGCGTCCTCAAGATCACCGCCAACGAGATGCGATACAAGATCGAGCTCACTGCGGAGCTGGGGGAGCTGCCGGCCGTGTCCTGCAACCAGGGCCAGCTCAACCAGGTCTTCCTCAACATCCTCGTCAACGCCATCCAGGCCATCCCGGAGAAGGGGAAGATCGGGATCAGGTCCTGGGCCGAGGCGGGCTGGATCTATGTCTCCTTCCGGGACTCCGGATCCGGCATAGCCCCGGAGACCCTGGGGCGGATCTTCGAGCCCTTCTTTACCACCAAGGAGATAGGCAAGGGCACGGGCCTGGGCCTGGCGGTCTCCTATGCCATCATGAGGCAGCATGGGGGCAGCATAGAAGTCGAGAGCGAGCCCGGCCAGGGCAGCTGCTTTACGATTCGCTTGCCGGTTGGCGGGCGGGCCTAGGGCCCTAGAACAGGAGCTCGTAATACCGGGTGATCACCTCGCGCATGCTCGCTATGTGCCGGCGGATGCAGCGCTCGGCCTCATCGACATCCCTCAGCCTCACGGCCTCCAGGATCGCATGGTGCTCCCCGTAGGAGGAGGCGCCTCGACCCTGGATAAAGATCGTCTTGACGTTGTAGCGCTTTAGCTGGTTCTTGATCGAGAGGACCAGGTCGACCGCAGGACGGTTGGGGCAGGTCCGGTAGATGACCGCGTGGAAGCGCCAGTTGCCCTCGGAATAGCCCTTGAGGTCCCCTGCGCCAAGGAGGGTCTCCATCCCCGCGAGGATGGAGGCCATCTCCTCCACTTCGGCGTCGCCTATCAGGGGCAGGGCCTCCCGGATCACAAGGCCCTCGAGGACCTCCCTGACCCGCAGATACTGGAGGACCTCCTCCACAGAGAAGGAGCGCACTATCGCCCGCTTGTTGTCCTCGATCAGCACCAGGTTCTCGCTCTCAAGCTTGAGCAGGGCCTTCTTGATCGTGTTCCGGCTCACGCCCAGCTCCTGGGCCAGGCTTAGCTCGGTCAGGCTCGCCGAGGGCTTGTAGCGGCCCTCAAGAATCCCGTCGCGGATGGCCTGATAGGCCTGGTTGGTCTGGTTATGCAAGCACGTCTCCTGTCGCCCGCTCAGGGGCGGTCCCCGCCGCCCCGGCTGTTTTTATTTTTCGTCGCTGGTCAGCACATTCCGGCCCCGCATCTTGAGGATAACAGGGATGACTATCCAGAGTAAGGCCACGGCCAGGAGGATAGCCGAAACCGGCCGGGTGATAAAGACCGAATAGTCGCCGTTGCTGCCCGTGAGGGCCCGGCGGAAGTTGTTCTCCAGCATGGGCCCAAGAACCCGGCCCAGGACCAGGGGCGCCGCGGGAAAGTCGTTGGCCACAAGGAAAAAGCCCGCCACGCCAAAGAAAAGCATGACCAAGAGGTTAAAGACATTGCCCTGGACGGCATAGATCCCAAACACGCAGATCCCCATGATGATAGGCAGGAGGTACTTGGCAGGGACCTCCACGAGCTTGGCGAAGATCTTCACGAGGGGCATGTTGAGGATGAGGAGCATCAGGTTCCCGAGGAACATCGAGGCGATGACGCCCCAGGCCACGAGGGGATGCTTGTCAAAAAGGAGGGGCCCCGGGGCGACATTGTACATCATGAAGGCGCCCATCAGGACCGAGGTGGTGGCCGAGGAGGGTATGCCCAGGGCAAGAAGGGGAATAAGGGCCCCACCGGCGGCGGCGTTGTTGGCCGACTCGGGGCCAGCCACCCCCTCGATGGCCCCATGGCCGAATTCCTCGGGGTGCTTGGAGAGCTTCTTCTCCGTGGTGTAGGAGAGGAAGGAGGAGAGGGTTGCCCCCGCCCCGGGGAGGATGCCCAGGAAAAAGCCCATCACCGAGCCCCGGGCGATAGGCTTCCAGGACCTTCTCATGTCCTCCCGGGTCGGAAGGATGCGGCCGATCTTGGGAAAATCCTGGGCGCTCGAGTCCCACTGGAGTATCGAGCGGAAGACCTCGCCCAGGGCGAACATGCCCACGGCGATGGTTATGAAGTCAAAGCCCTGGTAGAGGATGGGGATGCCAAAGGCAAAGCGCTCCGAGCCAGACACGGTGTCTATCCCGACCGTGGACAGGAGGAGGCCCATGACAAGCATGATGAGGGCCTTGGGCATGGACTTCCCCGCCAGGCCCGTGAGGGCGGCCAGGCCGAGGACCACGAGGGAAAAATACTCGCTCGGGCCGAAGCGGAGGGCCACGTCCGCGAGGGGCTTGGCGAGGAGGACGAGCATCACAAGGGCAAAGAGGCCGGCGATAAAGGATCCGATGGCCGCTATGGCCAGGGCAGCCCCGGCCCGGCCCTTCTTGGCCATCTGGTGGCCATCCAGGCAGGTGACAACAGAGGCCGACTCCCCGGGGGTGTTGATCAGGACGCTCGTCGTGGAGCCGCCGTACATGGCCCCGTAGAAGACCCCGGCCAGCATGATGATCGCGCTTGTCGCCGCGCTCTCCGGGCTTAGGAGGCTGGTCACCGAGGCCGTGATGGGTATGAGGAGGGCGGTGCCGCTCGAGGGGCCGATGCCCGGGAGGACTCCCACGGCGGTGCCGATAAACACCCCGATAAAGCAGAACAGGATGTTGTGGAGCTGGAGGGCCTGGGAAAAGCCCATGGCCAGGTAGTGTAGGGTATCCATGGTCAGCTCCTTGCGAAGAGGGCGGTCAGGAATTCCGGAAAGGGCGGAAGGTTGCCCTGGAATAGCCCGACATAGGCGGCGTATACGGCCACGGAAAAGCCCGCTGAGATCAGGAGGGAGGACAGCAGCCGCTTCCTCTCCATGAACTGGAAGACAAAGGAAAGGTAGATGAAGGTGGAGATCACATAGCCCAGGGGCCTGAATAGGAGGATATAGACAATTGTGGCCAGGATCAGGATGGCTAGGCGCCCGTAGTCCCTGATCGAGCCGCTCTTGGTGGCCTTGCCCGAGGCCAAGGCCTTGTAGACAACCATGAGGCTAAGGAGGATGAGCAAGGACCCGAGGATCGTGGGAAAGACAGCAGGCCCGACATTGCTGCCATAGGAGCTCTTTGTGATGCCCCTGCTCGCGGTCACAAAGAAGGCCCCGATGGCCATGAAGGCCCCTCCCGCCAGTATATCGAATCGCTTGTTCATCAAGATTGCCTCCGGATGGGTATGGTAAAAGGAGGAGGCCCAGGCTTGGCATGGCCAGGCCTGGGACCTCCAGTGGCATGGGGTAAGTCTACTTGGCCATGCCTAGGACGGTAAGCAGCTCGGAGAGGTCCTTGTTCTGCTGGTCAAGGTTTTTCGTAAAGGCATCACCGGCCAGGAACTCCGCGTCCCAGCCGCGCTTAGCCAGCTCCTGGGTCCAGAGATCGGTCTTGGAGAGCTTGGTGAAGGCGTCGATCCAGTAGGCCTTGGCGGCGGCGCTCATCTGGGGCGGCCCAAAGACGCCACGCCAGATCACGAAATCCGCGGGGATCCCGGACTCCCTGAGGGTCGGGACATTCTTGAAGACCCCGCCCAGGCGCTGGGGCGCGTTGACCGCCAGGACCCGGATCTTTCCGGCCTCGAGGTATTCGGACACCGAGGCGGTGACGCTCGTGAGCACGTCGCCGTTTCCGCCCAGGATGGCGGCCATGGCCTCGGCCTTGCCGTCATAGGAGATGTACTTGACCCGCTTGGGATCCACCCCGGACTTGAAGGCCGGGAGGAGGAAAGCCAGGTGGTCGACAGCCCCGGGCCCCGAGCCACCCACCACGGAGATCTTGGTGGGATCGCTCTTCATGTCCGCAAAGAGGGCCTTGACGTCCTTGTACTTGGAGTTGGCGGGCACGGCTATGACCGCGTAGTCCACAAAGAACTGGGCCAGGGGCGTGACATTCTTGTAGGTGAAGGGGGAGTTGCCCTCCTTCTTCAGGTTGTTGATGAGCATCGTGGGGGAGGTCAGGAAAAGCTTGTAGTCGTTCTTGATGTCCTGGAGGACATATTCGGCCAGGAAGACCGAGCCGCCCCCGCCGGGCCGGGCCTCGACGAGCATCTGCTGGTCGACGATCTTGGTGTCCGTCAGGGCCTTGGTGATGGCCCTGCGGGCCATGTCAAAGGCCCCGCCGGCCCCGGAGGGAGCCACAAAGGTGATGGTCTTCACAGGATAGCTGGGTGCCGCAAGGGCGCCGCCGCCCGCGACCGCCGCCAGGACCAGGGCCGCAAGGGCCCTCCGGAGATTGATGCCTCTCATAGTATCCTCCTAATTGATGCGGTCGCCTCTAGCGGCCGGTCTTCTCCAAAATAGCGTCCAAGACAGCGGTGTAGGTCTCCGGCGGGCTTGAGCCGAACTTGGCCCGCAGGTCGAGCTCGGCCAGGGCCTGGAGCTTCGCCTTTGTGGCCTGGCTGGCCGTGGAGTCCAGGCCCATCTCCGCCAGGGTATCCAGGACCTCCCCCATCTCGGCGACCCGGCGCTCGGCGGCGATGGCCGTCCTCGTGATGAGCATGGTGGCCGTCTCCTCCAGGGGCCGGGACCCTATGGTGGCGGAGATGGACTCCATGATCTGCCTGTCCACGCCGGCCTTCCTGCCCGCCGTGAGGGTCTCGAGGAGGAGGGCCGTCATCCCCTTCATGAAGATGGACCTGAGCATCTTGAGGGCTGAGGAGGAGCCCGCCTCGCCCTCGATCAGGCTGATCCTCATCCCATAGGGCGTGAGCCCCTCCAGGAAGGCCCTGGCCCCGGTTCCGCTCACCGCGAGGGGCACCTTGTGGCCGTGGGGGGGGACAAGCTCCATCACCGCCACGTCCGCGAAGAGGGCCCCCGCCGTGGCCATGAGGGCGGCGATGTCCTTCTTGGTCCCCGGGGAGGCGCTGTTGAGGTCGGCGTAGACCAGGCCCGGATGGACCGAGGCCGCGGCCTCCCGGGCGATGGCCAGGGCGTATTTGGCGCTTGTGGCGCAGAGGACGAGGTCACAGGACTCCAGGAGCTCGGCCAGGCTGGGCAGGAGGGCCACGCCTGCTCCGGCCGCCCGCTGGGCCACGAGGGGCCCAAGCCCGGGGTCGCTGGCCATCAGGTCAAAGGCCTTGATCCCCCCAAGTCCGGCCCCGGTGAGGCCCTTGGCGATATGGAAGGCGGCTTCCCCAAATCCGATGAATCCCAGTCGAGGAGCGGTCACTTCCCCTCCCCCGGGAGGCTGGCCCTGCGTCCCTTCTCGTCATCGTAGTACTTGACCCCGAGCTTGGCCAGGACTTCCCGGAAGCCGTAGAAGTCGACCCCGAGCTGGCCTGCGGCTATCTTCGCCCGGGTCCCCTCTTCCTTCTTCTCCCGGGCAAGGGAGGCCTCGAGGGCCTTGGAGGCATCCTGCCTCTTGACCACCACTACCCCGTCGTCGTCGGCGACAATCAGGTCCCCGGCCTCGACAATCACCCCGGCGCAGACCGCGGGGGCGTTTACCCAGCCGGCCTTGGACTTGGTGGTTCCCGTGCAGGCCACCGAGGTGGTCCACACCGGAAAGCCCATCTCCCGGAGCCTGGCCGTGTCCCTGACCCCGGCGTCCATGATCACGGCCCGGACTCCTCGGGCTAGGAGGCTCTGGACCAGGAGGTCGCCCATCATCCCGTGCTTGTTCGACTCGCCCTCGGTGGTGATTACCACCACATCCCCCGGCTGGCAGCATTCCACGGCGGCATGGAGCATGAGATTGTCCCCCGCCGGGCAGATGACCGTCACCGCGGGGCCGCAGACCGAGGCGTCCTGCTGGATCGGCCGCATCCGGTCATCCATGAGGCCGGTCTGGCCCTGGGCCTCATAGACCGTGGCTACCCCAAGGCGGCCGAGCTCGGCGCAGAGCTCCTGGGGGGGCCTGTCGATGTTCCGGACCACATAGCGCTCCATCACACGAACTCCCCGCGGACGGTGGGGAAAAAGTTGGAGAAGCACTCGGCGGCCACATACTCCTGGTTGCCCGAGATCCTGCGCGCATGGTTGCCCCGCATGAGGGCGCGCATCGTGTAATACTCGATCAGGTGCTTCTGGGCCTTGAAGCAGGCCATGGCCGCCTTCTTTCTCTCGAAGGTGGCCGAGATGTCGATTATCGTGCCGGGCCTAAAGTCGCTGATCTCCGTCTGGTGGGGCTCAAAGCCAAAGATCGCCATCTGCTTTGTGACGGGAAGCCCGTCGTACTGGGCTCCGGCGGAGTTGGCCATCACGCAGGCCTGGAAGACAGCGTCGGAGACTCCCTCATGGTCGGGGTTGAAGGCATCCTTGGGCCCATGGGTCAGGACGACATCGGGGCGGAAGCGCCTGATGGTCGTGGTGAGCCTGTCGAGCCTCTCCCGGCCAAAGTCCATGGGATAGTCCTCGAAGTCCCAGAACTCCACATTCTTGAGGCCAAGGATGGCCGCCGCCGCCAGGGTCTCGCCCTTGCGGATCTCGGCGACCTTGGCCGCGGTCTGGCCCTCGCCCTTCCACAGGTCGTTGGACTCCCCCCTCACCCCAAAGGAGAGGACGACGAGGCAGACTTCCGCGCCGCCATCGATATAGGAGGCGATGGTCCCGCCGGCCCTCCAGACATAGTCGGCCGCATGGGCGCTTATCACCAGCATTCTCTTCCGTTCCATCTATCTATCCTCCATGGTCCGAGGCCGCCTTAGGCGGCCCGGATTATTCGCGCGTTTTCTAGGCCGGCTCCATGCCCTGGCGGACCTTGGCCTCGGCGGTCTCGGGGGAGGCCAGGAAGGCCAGGAAGGCCCGGGCGGCCTCGGCGTTTTTCGTGGCCGGGCAAAGGGCTCCAGAAAAGGTGGTGATGATCTGGATCTCCGCGGGCAAGGCCCCCAGGACCGTGATGCCCTCGAGGTGCATGAGCTCGCTCAGCTGCTGGAAGCCCAGGGCCACCTCGCCCCGGGCCACAAGGCTTCCCACGGGGATCCCCGGGGGAGGCTGGATAATGCGGGACTCCAGGGTCTTCCCGAGGCCCAGATCCTGGAAGAGCCTGGCCAGGGCCAGGCCACTGGGGCCGGTCGAATAGGAGATGCTGGGTGCGGCCAGAAGGGTTTCCCTAAGGGCCTTGACGGTGGAGATATCAGGCTTGGCCGTGCCTTCCCGGACCGCGACCGCCACCCCGGAGCGCACCAAGTCCACCTTGCTGCCCTCAAGGGCATGGCCCGAGGAGATAAGCTTGTCGATGGCCTCGGAGCCCAGGATCACGAGATCAAAGGCCTCTCCGGCGACAACCCGCTTGGCCGCATCCACCCCGCCCACGGACTCTATGCGCACCGGGAGGGAGGAGCCTCGGTTATGCCTAGCCACCAACTCTTCCAGGAGGAGGCGGGTTGCCATGGAGGATATCCCCCGGATCGCTGCTCTCGTCTCGGCCATCATTCCCACCTGTCGGGCCTGGCTGCTTGCCTAGCCCAAGCTATTTGGATGCATAAGTGTTCATCACTTTGTTCAACACTAGAGTAGCACAATTCTGTGGGGTGTCAATGTTTTTAGGCGATCGCTTATTTTTTGCCTGACCATAAATTAGAGGCAAGGCTGAGGAAAAAATGTGCGGGGGCTTCCCCGTGCTGCCCATGGCAGGCTAGGAAGAGCCACGGCCGGAAACTAGGGAATACCTTATGTCCAAGCCGGGATTAGTCGCCCATTTAGCATTGCGAAGGGGAAATTCCTGTTGTATACTTCGTTTATCTAAAGAACGAGGAATGGGAACAATGACAAACCGAGACCTGAAAAATCTCGCCTACGATATCCTTCGCGACAGGTTCATAAATTGCGTCTACCGCCCCGGGACGATGCTGAACGAGGCCCAGCTCTCCGCCGAGCTTGGCTTTAGCCGCACCCCCATCCGCCAGGCCCTCACCCGGATCGAGCAGGAAGGCTTTATCAAGATCCTGCCCAAGAAGGGCATCTATGTCACCGATGTCTCCCTGAACGATGTGCGCCAGATCTTCCAGGTCCGCCTGGAGATCGAGCCCCTCGCCCTTAGGATGGCCTGCCCCACCCTCCCCCTGGAGGAGCTCGAGGCCTACCGGAGCAAATTCCTGGGCAAGGAGGCCGAGGTAAGGGCGGACTTCCGCCTGGACATGGCCATGCACCTCTTTATCATCGAGGGCTGCGGCAACCGCTTTATCGTGGACATGATGCGCAAGGTCTTCGATGAGAACACCCGGGTCATCATTTCCTCGAGGCAGGGCGAGGTGAAGCTCCACGATGCCTGCAAGGAGCACCTCGAGATCCTCGATCTCCTGGTCGAGAGGGACACGGACAAGGCCGAGGAGGCCATGAGGTCCCATATCCAGAACTGCAAGCGGGCGGCCCTGGATTTCTTCTATAACGTCCAGGCCTATCGGGGACGGCCCCTAGAGGCCTAATCGGTCCTTAAGGAAGTGCATATGCTTGAAGAGTTGAAGAGCCTCGTGCTCAAGGCCAACCTGGAGCTCCCGCGCCACGGCCTCGTCACCTTTACCTGGGGCAATGTGTCGGGCATCGACCGGGCCATGGGCCTCGTGGTGATCAAGCCCTCGGGGGTCGAATACGAGGCCATGGGGCCTGCGGACATGGTGGTGGTGGACCTCGAGGGCCGGACGGTCGAGGGCAGGCTCAAGCCCTCCTCGGACACGCCGACCCACCTGGAGCTCTACAAAGCTTTTGCGGGCCTGGGCGGGATTGTCCACACCCACAGCCGCTGGGCCGCGATCTTTGCCCAGTCCGGCCTGGGCATACCCGCCTACGGCACCACCCATGCGGACTACTTCTATGGTGAGGTCCCCTGCACTCGGCCCATGGCCAAGGAGGAGATCGAGGGGGCCTACGAGAAGGAGACCGGGACCGTCATAATTGAGCGCTTCAATGGCCTGGATCCAATGCAGATGCCCGGGGTGCTCGTCCACAGCCACGGCCCCTTCACCTGGGGCAGGGATCCCCTGGAGGCGGTGCACAACGCCGTCGTCCTGGAGGAGGTCGCGATGATGGCCTGGCACTGCCGGAGCCTCAACCCCGGCATCGCCCCCATGCAGAAAGTCCTCCTGGACAAGCATTACCTCAGGAAGCATGGAGCCAAGGCCTATTATGGCCAGGGGCAGGCCAAGGAGACAGGACTATGATCTATGACAGGCTTTCCGCCCTAGGCCGCTACAAGGGCCTCCTCAGGAACCTGGACACGGCGATCGACTATCTCGAGGGCCGGGACCTGGGCAAGCTAGAGCCGGGCAGATATCCCATCGATGGGGAGAAGGTCATCGTCTTGGTCCAGGCCTACGAGACCAAGAAGCCCGAGACCGCCGACTATGAGTGCCATAGGCGCTATATCGACATCCAGTTTGCCCTCTCGGGAGAGGAAGTCTGCTACGCCGTGCCCCTCTCGGAGCTCGAGCCCCGGGAAGCCTTTGACGAGGAGCGCGACATTGGCTTCCTGGGCAAGGCCAGGGGCCTGGAGCTGGCCCTGCCCCTGGTGCCCGGCCGGGTGGCGGTCTTCTTTCCCCAGGATGCCCATAAGCCCGGCTGCGAGGCCCGGGCCAGGCAGGCTATGCGCAAGATCGTGGTCAAGGTTGAGGTCTAGGCCCATGAAAAGCGACAACTCCATCCCCTTCTCCCGATCCGACCTCGTGGGACATCTTGCGGCTTTCTTCCCTGAGGGCCGGGAGCGGGCGGCCTTCCTCAACCTGGCGGCCCTCGTCGAGGCCCATTACCACCGCCGCTTCCACGAGGACCTCGGGCGCTGGAAGGCCTCCTATGCCGTCCTCGACCCGGACAGGACTTCGATGCCCATCCCCGGGGTCTCGGCCCAGGCCACGGGGGCAGAGGCCGGCACGGTGATCGAGGGGGTCCGCAAGGCCCTGGTCAGCGCCAACTATCGCGAGATCAGCCGGGAGAGGCTCCAGGAGGCCTTTGCCAAGAATTCCCCCTGGGGCCTCCAGCTCAGGGTCGAGCTAGGGGACTATGAGGACCTGGCCCTCTACAGCCGGGGAGAATACCCGGAGGCCAGCGTCAAGAAGACCTTCTTCCTAAAGCGGCGCTTTGAATACTCGGTCTTCCGCCAGGTTGTCCTGGTGTTCAAGCTGAGGGATGCCCCCCGGGACGGGCGCCAGGACGGGCACCGGAGCCAGGGCAGGTACCGCAGCGACAAGGTCTACCTCAAGCTCTTCAAGAACGTGCCCACCGTCGACCTGGAGATGCTCTTTCCGGACGCGGATATCAGGATCCGGCCCCTGGACAAGCTCAAGGTCGTCCTGCCCCTGGCCGCGGGCCTCAGCTCCTCCCTCTACAAGATCGTGGGCTATGTCCTGGGCCATGGGAGCGCCCTGGGCCTCCTGGGCCAGCTGGGCTTTTGGGCCCTGGTGGGAGGCCTCTTTGGGGTGGCCCTCAAGGGCTTTCTCAGCTATCGCACCACGGTGGAGAAATACCTCAAGTCCCTGACCGAGAGCCTCTACTTCCAGAACCTGGACAACAACTCCGGGGTCTACACCTACCTCATGGACGAGGCCGAGGAGGAGGAGTGCAAGGAGGTCCTCCTGGGCTATGCCTTCCTGGCCGCCGGGAAGGGCCGGACCTGGGACCTCCCCAGCCTTGACAGGGCGATCGAGGCCCACTTCCGGGAGAGCCTGGGGAGGGAGGTGGATTTTGAGGTGGAGGACTCGATCCGCAAGCTGGAGGACCTAGGCCTCATGATGTCCACGGGGAAGAGCCTCGAGGCCCGCCCCCTCGGGGAGGCCCTGGCCTACTTGATCCGGGCGTAGACCATCTCGAAGGTCGAGGCCAGGCCCAGGAAAAAGTCCACGAGGCCGGGATCGAGGTGGCGGCCGCTAATGGCGCGGATCTCCGCGACCGCCTCCTCGTGGGACCAGGCCCGCTTGTAGGGCCGCGCGCTCCTCAGGGCATCGTAGATATCGGCCACCGCGGTGATCCGGGCCGAGAGGGGGATGTCCTCCCCGGCCAGGCCACCGGGATAGCCTGAGCCGTCCCAGCGCTCATGGTGCCTTAGGGTGATGGCCGAGACCATCTCCAGCTCCTTTTTGCCCTTCACGATATTGTGGCCCAGGACCGTATGGACCTTCATCTCCTCGAACTCCTCGGGGCTGAGCTTGCGGGGGGCCAGGAGGATGGAGTCGAGGATGCCCACCTTGCCAATGTCGTGCATGGGGGCGAAGAACTCGATATCGTCACAATACTGCCTAGGCATGCCCTGGGCCTTGGCCAGGAGCTTCGTGAAGAGGCCCACCCGCTTCATGTGGCCCCCCGTCTCGTTGTCCCGGAGGTCGGCGAGGGCGGCTATCGTCGAGTAGAGCTCGACCTTGCTGAGCTTTTCCTTGCGCCTGGACTCGGAGATGTCAAAGGGCAGGCCCACATAGCCCAGGGCCTGGCCGGCCTCGTCATGGATCGTGTCGATCTGGAGGCTTGCCCAGACCAGGTTGCCGTCCTTCCTGCGGTTGACGACGGTGCCCTTCCAGGAGCCCCGCAGAGGGTCCCTGATGCTCTCCCAGAGGCCCCGGAACAGCTGGTCATACTCCTCTCCCGTATAGCCCAGGTCGATGTAGGCCGAGCGGCTGGGATTGAGGATCCGGGGATTCTTGCCCAGGACCTCCTGGGTGGAATAGCCATAGAGCTCGCAGAAGGCCCGGTTCACCTCGATGATGGCCCCCGAGAGGTCGGCGATGATCACGGCCTGCTCGAGGGATTCCATCGCGTCATGGTAGAGGCCCCCCCGGCGCTCGGCTGTCCTTTGGGGGGAAAGGTCGCTGCAGAAGGCCAGGAAGCGGCCCTCGGAGATGGCGATGGAGTGGGTCATCACCTCGATCCTTGTCCCGTCCTTCCTGCGCATGGACCTCTCCCCGGAGGCCGAGCCCGCGGCCTTTAGCCGGGCAAAGGAGATCCGGTGGGCCTCCTCGGCGCCGGGCACAAGGAGGTTCTTTATGGTCAGGGACAGGAGCTCTTCCCGGGTATAGCCCAGCATCCGGCAGGTGGCGGGGTTGGTGTCAAGATATTCGCCTTCGCTATTGTAGATCAGAAGACCTACCGGGGCGGCGTTGAAGTACTCCTCAAACATCGCCGCCCTCATAGCCCTTCTATCTATAGTATCTTCGGACATAGTCTCTCCACACCTGGGCCTGGGGCCGAAATAAAAATACTTTACCCCGAGCGAAATGGAGATACAAGAGATTATAGACACAAAACTTAGGGAAGGCCGCGGATGCCT
This sequence comes from Spirochaetota bacterium, assembly GCA_029778945.1. Classification (GTDB taxonomy): domain Bacteria; phylum Spirochaetota; class Spirochaetia; order Treponematales; family Rectinemataceae; genus JANYKC01. Next base: position 43,098 of record JAKPBN010000444.1, on the reverse strand, counting down.
TGGTGTCCGGGATCAGTCAACTCCTTTCCCCCGGCCTTGGCCGGGAGCGGAGGCATGAGTATCTTCTAGCTATAAAGGAAGGCACAACCATGGATAAGCGCAGACTGGGAAAGAGCGATATAGAGATAACGCCGATCGGCCTTGGCACCTGGCAGTTCAGCAAGGGCAAGGGGCTTATCGGCGGCTTCTGGAAGAGCCTGGACGACGAGGCGGCCACGGCGGTGGTCAAGGCGGCCCTGGATGGGGGCATAAGCTGGTTTGACACGGCGGAGATCTACGGCCGGGGTAATTCCGAGCGCTGTCTCGCGGGGGCCCTCACGGCCCTCAAGGTGGCCCCGGGCTCGGTCAGGGTGGCCACCAAATGGTGGCCCCTCCTCAGGACGGCGGGCAATATCGGCAGGACAATCGAAAAGCGCCTGGAATGCCTGGCGCCCTGGCCCATCGACCTCTACCAGATCCACCAGCCTTTCAGCCTCTCCTCGGTGCGGGCCCAGCTCGACACGATGGCTGACCTCGTCGAGGCCGGCAAGGTCAAGGCCGTAGGGGTGAGCAACTTCTCCGCCGCCGCGATGGAGGAGGCCCACAAGGTCCTGGCCAAGCGAGGCGTCCCCCTTGTGTCCAACCAGGTGAGGATCAGCCTCCTCGACCGCTCCGCCGAGGAAAAGGGCCTCCTGGAGACGGCCCGGCGCCTGGGCGTGAGCCTCATAGCCTATTCTCCCCTGGCCCAGGGCATCCTCACGGGGCGCTTCCATGACGATCCGGGGACAATCGCCCAGGTGAGCCGGGGCAGGAGAATGACCTCGGCCCTGGGACCCGAGACTCTGGCAAGGACCAGGCCCCTCATCGAGGCCTTGCGGCGCATCGGGGACGAGCATGGAGCCACGGCCAGCCAGGTGGCCCTCAACTGGCTCGTGAGCTTCTGGGGGGAGACGGTGGTCGCCATACCCGGAGCCTCGCGGCCGGGCCAGGCGAAGGAGGCGGCGGGGTCCATGGGCTTCCGCCTCAGCCCCGCAGAGCTCACGAGCCTGGACCGGCTTTCCCGGGAGGCCCGCTAGATCGTCCGCGAGGCCTTGCCCACAAACCAGCCCTGGACAAAGCCCACGCCCTGGCGGACAACCTCGTCCATCAGGGCCTGGGAGTCCACATACTCGGCGATGGTCCTTATCCCCGACTTGCCCGCAAAGCCCACGATGGAGGCGAGCATGTCCCGGGCGCGGTCGTCCGCGAGGAGGTTCTGGATGATCACCCGGTCGATCTTGATGTAGTCCGGCTTGAGCTTGAGCAGATACTCGAAATTGGAATAGCCCGAGCCAAAGTCATCCACGGCTATCCCCATCCCGGCCTGCCTGAGGCGGTCGATGGACACCAGGGCGTCCGGGAGGTCCCGGAGCTCCTCGGTCTCGACTATCTCCGCGAAGAGGCGCCCGGACACCCCCTTGAGCTCGGCCTCCTCCACGAGGTAGTCGATAGTCTCCCGGGTCATCAGGTCCTCGACCGTGAGGTTGATGGAGAATTCGTGGTCCAGGTGGCGGAAGGCCTCGATGGACTTCTCGAGCATCGAGTGAGTGAGGCGGCGGTAGAGGTTGGTCTTCTTGCTGATCTGGATAAAGGCGTCGGGCATGATCGTTCCGCCCTCGGCGTCCTCGATCCGCATCAGGCACTCGTATTTGCCGATCCTGCCCGAAGCCACGTCGAGGATGGGCTGGAATACGGGGTAGATGCGGTCCCTCTCCAGGGCCTCGTGAAGGCTCGCGAGGATCCTCAGGTTGCCCAGGCTGTCCCCGGGGGCCTCGGCCTCGGCCCCCCCAAAGACGCTGACCATGCGATGGCTGGCCTTGGCCCGCTTTAGGGCCAGGTCGGCGTAGAGGAAGGGATCCTTGCCGCGGATCGAGATGCCCGCATGGACAATAAGGGGAACCTTGTTGCCCCCCATGTCAAAGGACTCCGAGCCCAGGCGGACCGCCAGGCCCGTGACCTTCTCCCCAAAATCCCCCCGGCCCTCCGAGGGCTCGAGGAGGGCAAAGGTGTCTGCCCAGATGCGGTAGGCCGACATGCCTTGGGCCCGGCCAAAGTCGAGGAGGCGGGAGGCAAGCTGCTTGAGCACCAAGTCGCCCTCGGAGGAGCCAAAGGCCTGGTTGAGGGCGGAAAAGCCCTCGATGTCCAGGAGGGCCACCGAGGCATCCCCGCAATCCTCGAGGTCCCGAAGGAGCCGGATGCGGCTGCCGAGGCCCGTGAGAGGATCGGTGAGGAAGGCCCTTTCCAGGGCCCGCCGGCCCTCGAGGATCGCCGTCACGTCCTGGCCCGAGGACAGGTATTCGACAATGCGCCCGGACTCGTCGAGAAGGGGCACGATTGTGGCGTGCTTGTAGTAGCTGGTCCCGTCGGCCTTGAGGTTCTTGATCACCCCGTCCCAGACCCGGCCCGAGGTGCTGGTCTCCCAGAGGTCCCGGAAGACCGCGAGGGGGGTGTCGGGGTGGCGCTCGATATTGTGCTTGTGCCCCAGGGCGGCCTCCCGGGAATGGCCCGTGACCTGGGTGAACTTGTCGTTCACATAGTTGATCACCCCACAGGTGTCGGTCCGGGAGACTATGGAAGACTCGTCCAGGATGAGCTTGTATTGCTCCAGGTTGAGGATCTGCATCCTGAGCCTGCCCTCTATGCCCTTGATCCTCGACTGGGCCAGGCGGGAGAGGACGATGAGGACCACGAGGCAGGCTCCAAGGAGGCCCAGGGCCGTGGCTTGGATCCGCCCCTGGGTTTCCCCGGCTATCCTCGTGTAGGCGGCCAGGGAAGCCTCGAGGTCGGAGTCGTAGAAGCCTGAGACAATGGTCCAGCCCAGGCTTCGGATCCTGAGGGCAAAGCTGGTCTTGGGCTCGGCCTTGAGCATGCCCGGGGCTGCCCAGAGATAGGTCGCAAAGCCCGAGTCGGCCTGGTCGAGGACTGCCGAAAAGACCTTGCCCATGTTGGCGCCATCAGCGGAGAGGATGCTGTCCAGCTTGCGGCCCTCGAGCTCGGGAAAAACCGGATGGAGGAGCATGGTCCCGTCCCGGTCAAAGATGAAGAAATAGCCGTAGCCGTTCAGCCCAAAGCGCTCCGAGCCCAGGGCCTGGAGGATGAGGGCCTGGGCCTTCCGGGGATCAAGGCCGAGGGCCGGGAGGACACGCTCCATCCTCAGGATCCGCTCGCCGGCGTTGACGACCGCCTGGCTCACCAGGCGCCTCTGCTCGTCGATATACTGGGCCCGGAGGACCGCGGCTTGGTGGTCCTGGATCGAGGGGATAAGGCCAAAGACAGCCGCCAGGACAAAGACCACAAGCAGGAGGGTGGAAAGCAGGTCCTTGGCTAAATTCAGGCGGGAGGCTCTCATATGGCTTGGAAATCCCCATTCCGGCTCATGCCGCAGGCTATAATCTAGCTCCCCGGAGGGCAGAAAGCAAACCGTCCCTAGCCTGCCCTGAACCGCCCCACCTCGGCCTTGAGGGCCTGGGTGTTCTCCGAGTTGATTCCGCTAACCTTGTTGAGGTGGGCCACATCCACGGCTATCTCGCTGATCCCCTGGGCCACCTCGTCTATGGCCTGGCGATAGTGGGTCGCCGTGTCGAGGAGGATAGTCACCGAATTCTCGATCACGTCCGTGTTGTCCCGCATGCCCATCATGGATTCCGTGACGTCGATGGTCACCTTGACGAGGGCGTTGTGGGCCAGGAGCATGGACTCGGTCTTGGCGATAAAAGCCTCAAAGCGCTCGGAGACCTCCTTGATGGCCACGGCGCTCTGGCCTATGCCCTCGAAGAGGGTGGAGAGCCTGGCCTCGGTGGACTCCGAGAGCCTGACCCCGTCGGCCACGAGGCCCTCCATGGCCGCAAGGCCCGCGCCGATCTCCTCGGAGTTGCGGCTGGCCAGGACGGAGAGGGCCCGGATCTCCCCGGCCACCACCGCGAAGCCCTTGCCGGCGGGGCCGGCGTGGGATGCCTGGATGGCCGCGTTGAGGCCGAGGATCGTGATGCGCTCGGCGGTCTCCTTGATCGCGGCGGTGAGCCTGCCTATGTCGGCCACGCTCACGGAGACCTCCCGGATCTTGCCGGCCACCTTGGCCACCCCTTCCAGGTCCCGGCCCGACTCCCCCACCGAGGCCACGATGGACTTGGTCTGGTCCATGGTCACCGTGGAGATGGAGCGGAAGTCCTCGACCGTGCGCTCGATGCTCGCCCCAAGGACCGTGAGGGACTCGGACTGGCGGTCGATATTGGCGGACACGGTGGCGGCCGAGGCGCGGATCGCCTCCCGGGCCCAGCTGACGTTCTCGACTTCCTGGAGGAGGATGTCGGTCTCCGCGTGGATCATCTCCATGTGGCGGGAGATCTGCTCCGAGGCCGCCGAGGTCTCCGTGGTGTTCGCCGCAAGCTCGAAGCCCACCTCCTGGGTGCGCTGGGCCACGGCGTCCAGGCCCGAGAGCATGCGCCCGAGCTTGGCCAGGAAGGCATTGAAGTTAGCCGCTAGACGACCCAGGCTGTCCGAGGAGACCAGGTCGAGGGCCTGGCCCACCTCGCCCTCGGAGCGGGACAGCTCGCCCAGGCGATCGGCCACGGAGTCGATGATCCTGAGGATAGTCAGCTTGCCGATCAGATAGGAGGCCAGGCCCACAAGGATGCCCGCAAGGACACTGCCCCCGGTGAAAATCAGCCGGGCCCTCGGCGTGGGGTAGACCACAAAGAAGGCCGCATAGACGGGAAAGGCCACGCCCATGAGGAGGCCAAAACCCAGGGAGTAGATAAAATAGCGAAACACGATCCGCCGGTCGCCGCTTTCTGCCATCCGAGGAGATTCCACGATAAGCCCTTGACTCGTCAAGGGCCGATGAGGCGCGGCCCTGGCGCCTAGGCTTTGCGCTCGGGGTGCTTGGGCAATGGCGGCTTGGCCTCGGCGAGGCGGTCGAGGAGGAGGCCCGGCTCCCCGGCCACGACCAGGTCCTCCAGGTGGCGGGCCTTGATAAAGCCCTCCGAGGATGCCCGGGAGAGGAAGGAGAGAAGGGGCGCGTAGAAGCCCTCCACCTCGAGGAGGCCCACGGGCTTCCGGTGGTAGCCGATCTGGCGCCAGGCCCAGACCTCGAAGAGCTCCTCGAAGGTGCCCAGGCCCCCCGGGAGGGCGATAAAGGCGTCCGAGGCCTCGGCCATCGCGGCCTTGCGCTCGCGCATGTCCTCCGTGACGACGAGGCGGGTGAGCTCCACATGGTCGACGAGCTCATAGAGCTTCCTCGGTATGACCCCGAGGACCTCCCCTCCGGCGTCCAGGGCCGCCCTGGCCAGGGCGCCCATGATGCCCACATTGCCCCCGCCGTAGACCAGGCGGAGCCCGCGTTGGGCGATCTCCCTTCCCGTCGCGGCCGCGGCGGCCTCGTAGGCGGGCCTCGCCCCCGTGCTGGAGCCGCAGAAGACACAGACTGAGCTGATCATGCTAGGGAGCCTTGGCGCGCAGCATGGTCCGGCCCTCGGCCCGGAGCTTGAGGCCCCAGAGCATGGCGGGCTGCTGGAGGGTGGCCCCGCCAAAATCGTTGATAAAGGCCATCAGGGCCTGGATCGCGGGGGGACCCTGGGTCGTCGAGGCAAAGCGGCTGTAGAGGCGGGAGCCCCCATCGGGCCGAGGCGCGACCGCAAAGGTCCAGGCCACATTGTCCCCGCCCTTGTGGCCGGGATCGGCCACGAGGACAAGGCTCCGGGGCGGGACCAGCTCGACGACGGCCATGCCCAAGGGCGGTACAAGGTGGACCTTGTCCCCGACCGCAAGGCCCTGGAGCTCGGGGATTATGCGCCGGGCCGAGGCCCCGCCCTCGAAAAAGTAGTCCGCCCCGGCCAGGCGGTTGATCCCGTCAAGGTTATACCAGCCCGCCCGCCTATAGCCCACCTGGACGAGCCATCGCCAGACTTCCTCGGGCCTGGCGTCGATGTCTATGGCCTGGGTATAGCGAGGGGCGGCCGGGGAGATGTAAGTGTCTCCGGCCATGGGGGCCTGGGCCTCAGCCCTCGTCGCTCCAAGGCGAAGCACCAGGGGCCGCGCGAGGCCAAGGAAGATGGCCAGGCAGAGGAGGCCAAGGACAGCCAGGGAGGCCAGGGCCTTGAGGAGGCGCCGGCCCGTGAAGGGCCTCAGCCTGGGCAGGGGCAGGAAGGCCCTCACCCTGGCCCGATAGGTCTCATAGTCAAGGCCAAAGAGGGCCCCAAGCTCGGCTTCCTCCTTCCGGGCCAGGCTCCCGGAGAGGACGCGAAAAAGGACGGCCACGGCGAGGAAGAGCCAGGAGTTGAGGATCAGGGCCAGGGCCGGGAGGACGGAAAAGATCCACCAGGAGAAGATGGGATGCCGGCACAGGCCGTAGGAGCCCCGGGTGGCGAGCCTCCCGGCCCTGTAGGAGGAGATGAGGACATAGGCCGAGGAGGCCTGGAAGAGGAGGCCCAGGACGGCGAGCACGATGCCCGCCACATAGGCTAGGCCGTAGAGCCTCCCCGCGAAGGCAAAGGCTCCCGGGAGGAGGATCGTGGCCAGGATGGCCAAGCCAAGGATCGGAAAGAGGTAGAGGGCGAGCCGAGGCCCATCACCCATGATCGAGGAGCGTTCTTTTAAATCCATCAAAGCCTCCTTGGAGTGGATTCCTTCAAGGGAAAACCCCGGGCCAGTCTGGGTCAGGGCCGCCCCGGGGTCAAGCGGGGATCCGGGAGCCCTGGGGCGCAGAGAGGAGGGGCTTCCCTCATTGTCCCTTGGCCCCCTGGCATGGTACAAGGATGGCCACGCACCGGCGCAGTTCGAAAGCCACTCCTGCGCCCATAGAAGCGAAAACTAGTGGAGGTCCCATGAGCACCCAGAAGGGCAGGTCCTTTAGCCTGCTCGAGCCCGTCATCGCCGCCTTTGTCGGCCTTATCCTCGTCAGCAACATTGTCTCCCAGAAGTTCCTCACCCTCCAGATCGGGAGCCTGCCGATCTCCATGGACATGGGAACCCTGCTCCTCTTTCCCCTGACCTATATCTTCGGGGATGTCCTCACGGAGGTCTTTGGCTTTGCGGCCTCCCGGAGGGTGATCTGGTATGGCTTTGGGATGAATGCCCTGGGGGCCCTCATCTTCAGCGCCGCGGTGGCCATGCCCCACGCCCCGGATTTTGCGACCCAGAGGGAATTCGCGACCGTCCTGGGCTCGGTGCCCGGCCTCGTCCTCGCCTCCCTCGTGGGCTTCTGGTTTGGCTCCTTTACAAATGACTTCATTATCTCCAGGATGAAGAGCTGGATGGTCACCTGGGACCCGGGCCACCGCTGGCTTCCCCTCCGCACTATCGCCTCGACCCTCGCCGGGGAGCTTGTGGACACGGGCCTCTTTGTCGGCGTGGCCTGCCTGGCTGGCATCTTTCCCAAGAGCCTGGTCCCGAGCCTCATCCTCTCCCAGTGGGCCATCAAGGTGGGGATCGAGACCCTCCTCACGCCCCTCACCGTCCTGGCCTGCAGGCTTATGAAGGCCCAGGAGGCCAAGGATGTGGTCGGGGTGGATTCCTACAATCCCTTTGCCTTCTCGGGTTCGGGGGGATCCAATCTCTGGAAGGAAGGGGAGCCCACGGACCATTCCTAGGGCTTGCCGGCGCGTATATCGCATCTTGACAGCCTGGGCCAGTGCGCATAGCCTGAAAGAGTTCATAAAGTTGCCACGGAAGGCGTCTAATGGAAAAAGATATCGCGGTCCACGACCTCCTCAAGTCCATCGAGCATGGAGGGGGAGAAGGGGCATCAGAGAGTCTCTCGGGCATTTTCGACGGCCTGCCCTCCCCGGACGGCCGGTCGGCCCACAGCCAGGGCGCCGACGAGGGCCCGTCCGACCCCCGCCCCTCGGAATCCATCTTTTCCCAGCTCATAGAGCGCATAGTCCAGGGCTATGCCATAAGCCTAGATGCCGGGCCCGAGGACGACCCGAGCCTCGAGATCCTCCTCGACGGAGTCTCGGACTCGGTCCTTATCGTCTCCACAAGCGGGGCGATCATCGTCGCCAACCAGTCCTTCTTCAGGACCTTTGGCTATTCCCGGGAGCAGCTGATCGGCTCGCCCATCTATTCCCTCATCCCCGAGAGCTATCGCCAGTCCTTCCAGGAAAAACTCCAGAACTTCTCCGAGTCCATCTCCGAGCCCAGGCCTGCCTCCCAGGATGACATCATCGCCTTCCGGGGCCAAAGGAGGGACGGCACCGTCCTCTCCATGGACTGCCTCCTCTCGGGGGTACGCCTGGGGGACAGCCCCGCCGTCATAGCCCTCATCCGGGACCTCTCCTTTGACCATGTCCTCTTCGAGCAGCTCAAGGAGAGCAAGGACCACTATGTGGCCCTCTCGGAGACCATCACCGAGGCCATCTTCAGGCTGGACGACTGCTTTAATATCCTTTTTGCCAACACCGGTGTCAAGAACACCTTCGGCTTCGAGCGGGAAGACCTCATAGGCAAGCCCTTCAGCTGCCTCTTCCCCCCCGAGGTCTATGCGATGCACGAGCTGGAGTTCCGCAAGTACTTTATCGTCGACGACGAGGACAGGCTGAGGCTCGGCCTCAAGCGTACCCTGGAATTCCTCGGGGCGACCAAGCATAGGGGCGTGGCGCCCATGGAGATGTCCTTCGGCAACTCCAAGGACTACAAGGGCAGGACCCTCACCTGCGTGGTCAGGGACATAACCCAGAGAAAGACCCTGGAGCGCAAGCTCAGGCACCTGGCCTACCACGACAAGCTCACGGGCCTGGGGAACCGGGACCTCTTCAACGAGGACATGACTGCCCTCTTCCAGGAGCTCCAGAAGAACTCCGAGGCCCGGGGGGCCGTTCTCTTCCTCGACCTGGACGGCTTTAAGCGCATCAACGACACCCTGGGCCACGACGCCGGGGACGAGCTCCTCGTGGAGACGGGCCGCCGGATCCGGGTATGCCTCCGGGACAAGGACTCGGCCTACCGTTTCGGCGGGGACGAGTTTGTCGTCGTGATAGGGGGGGTCAGGGGACATGAGGACGCTACCCTTGTGGCCAAGCGCATCCTCGAGAGCATAGCCAAGCCCTATCACCTCAAGAAGCGGGCGGCCTCGGCCACGCCTCCCGCCAAGGGCGAGGGCGTGGGCAACAAGGTCAGCGTCGGGGTGTCCATAGGGGTGGCGATAATCCCCGACCACGGCAAGACCCTCGAGGACGCCACCAAGAGCGCCGACATAGCCATGTACTGCTCCAAGGAGGGCGGCAAGAACCGCTGGACCCTCTACGATCCCGTCCTCTCCTCCAAGGCGACCGAGCACTGGCGCATCGAGGAGGAGATGAAGGCGGCCCTGGGCTCGGGCGGCTTCTCCATGGCCTACCAGCCCATCGTCTCCGCCGACGGCATGGTCAAGGGCATGGAGGCCCTGGTCCGCTGGAAGCGCTCGCCCAGCGAGCAGATCCCGCCCTCGGTCTTCATACCCCTGGCCGAGGAGACGGGCCTGATCGTGGCCCTGGGGGACCTCGTGCTCAGGCGGGCCTGCTACGACGCCCGCCGCCTCCATGCCCTGGGCCACACCGATGTCTATGTTTCGGTCAACGTGTCCTCGAAGCAGTTCGACCAGCCCAACTACGTGGACACCCTGACCGACACGGTCCTGCGCTCGGGCCTCCGCCCCTCGGCCCTCAAGCTGGAGCTCACCGAGTCGGCGATCATGAAGGACACCAAGGACGCCATAGGCAAGATCATCGAGATCAAGCGGAGGCTCCCGGGCATCTCCTTCATGGTGGACGACTTTGGCACGGGCTATTCCTCCCTGGCCTACCTCTCCCGCCTCCCGGTGGACGTCCTCAAGATCGACATATCCTTTGTCATGAACCTCGAGGAAAGGCAGAACGAGAAGGTTGTCAACGCCATCATCAACCTGGGCCACAGCCTTGAGCTCCAGATCGTGGCCGAGGGCATAGAGACCAAGGATCAGTGGGCCTATTTCGCCGAGCGGAGATGCGAGTACATGCAGGGCTTCTACTTCCTCAAGCCCGCCTCCATCGAGGATGTGGCCAACCTCATCACCCGGAGGACCGAGGCCGCGGCCCGGAGCCAGGCCGTCCTCATGGTCGAGGATTAGTCCCGGGCCAGCCTGTCGCATCTGTGAGTTTCGTGTTACAATACGGTTAAGGACTGATGCCCCATGACCAACTCCAGTATCCTCCGCCTCTACTCCAGGGCCCTTGAGGCCCTCAGCTTTTCCGGGGAGCTCTACAAGCTCCGCCGGGACCTCAACACCCGGATCGACCAGCCCGAGATGATCGAGCCCGACCTGCGCTCCCATCCCCTTGGGGTGGCCCGCTGGTTCAAGAAGCGCAGGATCTCCATCGCGGAGGCCTACCTCATGGTGCTGCGGGACCTGGACTCCCGCCACGCCCGGGAGAGGCTCCGGGCCCTGAAGATGATGGTGGACGCCTCCTTCCACACCCAGGCCCTGGATATGCCCCTCAACACGGCCCGGGTCCAGATGGCCCTGATCAAGGAGGCCGTCAAGAGCCGGGACGACCGGCGGCGCCAGCTCGAGCTCCTCCAGGATTTCTCGACCTCGACCTATGGCCAGACCCAGACGATCCGGCGCTTCCTCGACCGCCTGGGCCTCGTGGAGCTCCCCGAGACAGGCAAGCGGCTCAAGGACCTGGCCGCGGGCTGGGACTTCCACGTCCATGACACGGCCACCCAGGGCCGCAAGAACCCCACCCAGATCCTGATCGACGCCTTTATCAAGGGCATGTCCGAGATCACCCTGGCCTACAATGGGGCCACGGCGATAGAGACCATGGAGGAGGCCGTCGAGGCCGGCCGTGTCGTGGGCATCAAGGTCAACATCGGCATCGAAATAGGCCTGGACTTCGAGGGCGAGCGCTTTCACTTCATGGCCCTCCTCCCGGAGACCCGCCGGGCCGAGGATGTCCGGAACTACTTTGCCGCCCACCGCAAGGAGCTCAAGCCCCTCCTCTCCGGCCTCGAGGAGGACCAGCAGGGCCGGGTCGAGGCCCTCCGCCGCATGATCGCCGCCTTCAATGAAGGCCCCCTCGCGGAGCTCAACGAGGGCTTCCCGGAACGCAAGATCTACCGCATCCCCCGGCTCCGGATGAAGGACCTCGCCGCCTTTGTGCCCCTGCGGAGCGCGAACCGGGCCCACCTGGGGGAATTCCTCTGGCAATACTACAAGCCCGCCATGTTCGCCCGGGTCCTCCACCTCAAGGCCCAGAGGGCCAAGGCCCGGCGGGACAGGCGCAATGGCCTCATCTCGGACTGGGACCTGGGGATCATCGAGTCCCGCTACGGCAAGGCCCGGGTCGAGTACAGGATGATGAACCCCGAGTCCCTCCGGCGGCGGTTTTTCCCGGAGCCCGCCGAGGCCGACCACGCCTCGGCCTTCGACGACCTCTCGAGGCTCCGGCGCATCTTGCGGCAGAGCGACTGCAGGCTCAAGCTCATCCAACCCCTGGAGCACGGCTGCGGCCGAGTCGCCCGCCTCATCGAGGCCGGCCGGGGCCAGATCGACCAGATCGAGATCTACAACATCCGGGACTCGGTCCGCCGGGATCCGAACGAGATCTCCCGGCTCTGCCGGATTGTCAACGAGGAAAACCGCAGGGCCCAGCGGGAGGGCCATCCCGTCCTCGTCCCCGTCCTGGGGAGCGACGCCACGGGCCGGAGCCCCGACATCCCGGGCATGGGCTTTATCCGCTCGGACAGCGTCATGGGCAAGTACGGCAAGCGCTGGCGGCGCCACCACATCGCCCTGCCGGCGGCCGTCTCCCGCCTGGTCCTCTCCAAGGGCGAGGCCACCCAGGCCGAGGCCGGCCGCAGGGACGGCGAGGTGGACATCTTCTGCATGGGCAAGGTCACCGAGGGCGTGGAGAACCGCCTGGGGGACGAGGAGGACGCGGACAAGTCCGTGATCCCCCCGGCCCGGGCCCTGCGCTACCTCAACCCCAGCCTCATGAAGCTCCTCATGATCGCCGTGGGCTTTGCGGTGGCCGAGCATTTTATCGGCGTGGGCTATGCCTGCCTGTGGCTCTTTATCACGGGCTTCCGCAATACCCTGGCCGACCTCGTGGCCGTCAAGGGCGCCCGGATCCGGCAATGGCACGCCAAGAGCGTCAACTGGTCCAACGTGGCCCAGTCGATGTTCTGGACGGGCTTCTCGGTCCCCATCATGGGCTTTATCAAGGCCCAGTTCGACATCCTCTGGCCCCTGGCCGCCACGGGGCTTTTGTTCAACGCCGCCAAGTTCTTCTTTATCAGCTTTGCCAACGGCCTCTACATCGCCAGCCACAACAAGCTCCGGGGCTTTGACCGCCGGGTGATCCGGGCCAACCTCTTCCGGACCATCATCTCCTGGCCCTTTGCCACGGTCTTTGCCCCCCTGGGCAACAGCCTGGGCATCCCCTCAATTGTCCAGTCCAAGATCTGGTCCGATGTGGTGGCGGGCTTTATCGAAGGCTCCTCAAAGTACCTGAAGACCATGAGGCTCAGGCGGAGGGACGTAGAGGAGATGGTGCCCCGGATCATCGAGAGCAAGAAGGAGGACAGGGCTATCGCCGTCCTCGACCTTCTCTACCTCTTCCGGGAAGAGCCGCGCAAGAGGAATTCCCTGCGGGCAATCCTCGGCCTGGAGTCCTCGATGCTCACTCGCCTGCGGCCCTCGAGGCTCCGCATAGCCGGCTCCCAGGCGCCCGAGGGCCCGGGAGCCAACGATAGCCTGGTTCGCCTCCAGGCTATCCTCGGGGACGACCGCCTGGACCGCCTCCTCGTGGACTATTCCATCGGCCGCCACAACCGGGAGATGGCGGTAGACCTCGTCCGCCTCGTCTCAGGCACCCTGCCGGAATTCCGGGACTGGCTTTCCGCCATGGCCCGCTCGGCCCGTCGGCCTGAGGGGCCGCGGCCCGAGGGCGCCCTGTCCCGGTCCCCGGTACCCGTGGCCGACGAGGCCGAGGGCCAGGCCGGGAAGCTAGCGCCCTAGACACTCTGGTCGTGCACTCCCCGGACGGCGCGACCACGGGTCGCCCGGCCGGGAAGGCAGCGCCCTACACGCTCTGGTCGTGCACTCCCCGGACGGCGCGACCCGAGGGGTCGGCCAGCTTGGCCCAGGCGGCGTCCCAGCGGATAGCCGTGGGGGTCGAGCAGGCGATGCTCGGGCCGTCGGGCACGAGGTCGGCGGCGGTGGGATTGGGAAAGTGGCCCTCGAAGATCGCGCGATAGAGGTAGGCCTCCTTGCTCTGGGGCGTTTTCTTGGGGAAGCGATGGACGGCATTGGCCATGGCCGAGTCGCTGACTTCCCTTTCCGCGTAGGCCTTGAGGGAGTCGATCCAGGAATAGCCCACCCCATCGGAAAACTGCTCCTTCTGGCGCCAGAGGACTTCCTTGGGCACCCAGCCGTCAAAGGCCGCCCGGAGGATGTGCTTTTCCATCCGCCCCGACCCGGGAGCCTCCCCGGGCCCCGCCTTGTGGATCATCTTGTGGGCGGGGTCGATGCCCATCGCCACGTCCATGAACTCCGGATCCAGGAAGGGCACCCGGGCCTCGAGGCCCCAGGCCGCGGTCACCTTGTTGGCCCGGAGGCAGTCGTAGAGGTGGAGCATGCCGAGCTTGCGCACCAGCTCCTCGTGGAATTCCACCCGGTCAGGCGCCTTGTGGAAATAGAGGTAGCCCCCAAAGATCTCGTCCGAGCCCTCCCCGGAAAGGATCATCTTGATCCCCATGGCCTTGATCTTCCTGGACATGAGGTACATGGGGGTGCCCGCCCGGATTGTGGTGACGTCAAAGGTCTCCAGGTGCCAGATGACGTCCGGGAGGGCGTCGATCGCCTCCTGGATGGTAAAGTTGATCTCGTGGTGCTGGCTTCCTATGGCCTCGGCGACGAGGCGGGCATACTTGGTGTCCGGGGCGTCCGGAAGGCCCACGGAAAAGGAGTGGATCCGGGGCCACCAGGCCTTTTCCTGGCCCCCCGTCTCGACCCGCTTTTCCGCGTGCCGGGCGGCGATGGCGGCCACGATGGAGGAGTCGACGCCCCCGGAGATGAGGAGGCCATAGGGCACGTCGCACATGAGCTGGCGGACTACGGCGTCCTCCAGGGCCTGCCGGAGCTTCCCTAGATCGGCCTCGCCGGAGGGGATAAAGCCCGGGGCGGCCCAACTGGGCTCGTACCATTTCACAAGCCTGCCCTCACTGGCCCGGTAGTAGTGGCCGGGGGGAAAGACCTCGACCTTGGGGCAGAGGTCGTGGATAGCCTTGAGCTCCGAGGAGACAAAGAGGTTCCCCTCCCCGTCCCGGCCCCAGTAGAGGGGATTGATCCCCATGTGGTCCCGGGCTATGAAAAAGTCCTTGGCCGCGGGGTCGTAGATCACAAAGGCAAAGATCCCATTTAGGCGCTTTAGGAAGTCCGGGCCGTGCTCGTCATAGAGGTAGAGGAGGGGCTCGCAATCCGACTCGGTCTGGAAGTCATGCTCTTTCTTGAGAAGCTCGGCGGAGAGCTCCTTGTGGTTGTAGATCTCCCCGTTGACCGCAAGGACCCGGCCCGTCCTGGTGTCGACCAGGGGCTGGGCGCCGTGGGTCACATCGACGATCGCGAGGCGCTCATGGCAGATAATGGCCTTTTCATCGGACCAGATCCCCGACCAGTCGGGACCCCGGTGCCGCAGGGCTTTGACATGGGAGAGGGCTAGCTTGCGGAGCTCAATGGGGTTTCCCTTGATGTCCAGGATAGTGAGTATGCCACACATGGTTGTTCCTTTCTACAGTAATCTGCTTGATTATACACTCCCAGGCCCCCGCGTCAATCCCTTAAGTCCCCTCCCCCCTCCCACAATCGCCAAACCTGAGGTAGGATGAGGCCGACCGCGACACTGGCCCCCGGCCGCGTCGGCCATTTCTTGGAGGAGCAACCATGAGAATCCGGAGCAAGCTCCGCGTATCCATAAGGCTGAGGCTGATAGTCCTGGCCCTGGCCGTCTTCGTGTCCCTGCTCGGCCTTGGCTTCCTGGTCCAGCGGTCCTTTGCCTCCCTGGCGGGGAAGCTCAGGACCATCCAGACCGAGTACACCCGCCTGGAAAGGGTAGCCGCGGACACGGCCATGGCGGCCTTCGCGGCGGACGCCGCGGGCTTTAAGCTCCTGGCTTCCCAGGCCACGGCAGGCAAGGACGAGGCCCAGTCCTATTTTGGCTATGCCCTGGAAAACGCCAGGGAGAGCTTCAAGGAGCTCGAGGGCCTTGAGGCGAAGGATCCGGCGATGCAGCTGATCGTGGACTCCCTCAGGACCCAGGCCCAGGACTACCTCGATGTCCTGGGCCAGGTGGCCTCGGCTCCGGCCAAGGAGCTGGGCATCCTGGTGCCCGGGATGGACCTGCGCTTTGGGGCCTTCTACGGCTCGAGCAAGAACCTGATCAACCTTGTGACGACCGCCGGGGACGAGGCCTATACCGCCGCCGGGGAGGCGATCTCCCAGGCCAGCCGCCTCTATGTGATCGTGGCCCTCCTCATCATCCTTCTTGTGGGCGGCCTCGTGGCCTCGACCATATCCGCCATCGTGGGCCCTCTGGCCAGGCTCCGGGCCTTTGTCGAGCGGACCGGGGGCGGAGACCTGCGGGGACACACGGAGCTCCAGGGCGGGAACGAGATGGGCCTGATGGCGGCGAGCCTCGATGGCCTCGTGGAGTCCCTGCGCGGCCTTGTGTCCACGGTCCAGGGGCGGATCGATTCCCTTTCCGCCACGGGCCAGGCCCTGGCCTCGACCACCCATGAGACCGGGGCCGCCGTCATAGAGATCAACGCCAACATAGCCTCCTCGGGAGGCCAGCTGCGGGAGCAGTCGGCCGCCGTCGAGGAGCTTTCGGCCTTTATCGAGGAGCTTGCCCGGAACATCGAGTCCCTCACCTCGCGGATAGCCGAGCAGTCCAGCATCGTGGCCGAGTCCTCGGCCTCGGTGTCCTCCATGGTCAGGTCCATGGAGGCCGTGGGCAGCGACGCCGAGGAGGCCCACCGGGCCTCCCAGGACCTCTCCGAGCAGGGCCGGGAGGGCAAGGGCAGGATCGACGAGGTGGGCGAATCCGTGGCCGCCATCGTCCGCTATTCCGAGAGCCTCGGGGAGGCCGCCAAGGTCATCACCGACATAGCGGAGAAGACCAGCCTCCTCGCCATGAACGCCGCGATCGAGGCAGCCCACGCCGGCGAGGCGGGCAAGGGCTTTGCCGTGGTCGCCGACGAGATCCAGCGCCTCTCCGAGGAGTCGACCAACCAGGCCGGGGAGATCGCCTCGAACCTCGAGAGGGTCGCCGGGGCCATCGAGGAAGTCCGGGGGGCCGCCGAGTCCGCCGTGGGCTCCTTTGCCTCCATCCTCGAGAAGTCCACGGGCCTCGACGCCTCGGTGGGCACCATGGCGGCGGCGATGAAGGAGCAGCGCGAGGGTGGCCGGGGCCTCCTCGAGGCCCTCGCTCGGCTCCGGGACATGACAGGGGAGATCGAGGCGGGTTCGGCGGAGATGGCGGCGGGCAACGCCTCCATGCTCGGGGGCCTTACCCGCCTCAAGGACGCCACCGCCGTGGTGCTGCGGAACAACGACGAGATCCTCCTTGGGACCAAGGAGATCAACCAGTCCGTCGTGGAGACCACCGAGCTCGCCTCCCTCAACTCGACCCACATCGCCGAGGTGAGGGAGGCCGCGGCCAAGTTCAGCGTCTAGGATCCAATCGGGATAATACCAATTGGCTATTCCTGGTCCGTCCCCCGGCCCTTGCGGACAAGGCCGTCCACCAGGGCCTCGAGCCTGTCCCTGAAGAGCAGGCCCAGGGCAAAGAGGACGCAGGCCAGGCCCAGGACTATCAGGGCGGGCTTCCAGGCCCCCGCCTGGGAGGCCGAGCCCATGTAGGTCGAGCCCAGGATCCCCGGGAGGCGGCCGAGGGTCGAGATGGCCAGGAAGGCGGGCAGGCCCAGCCTGGCCATGCCGGCCACATAGCAGAGGGCATCCTTGGGGATGCCCGGGACGGCAAAGAAGATAAAGAAGCCCGCCGCGGCCCGGGGCGAGGAGGAGAGCCGGGCAAGCCTCTCGGTCTTTTCGGCCCCAAAGAGGGCCTCCACAAAGGGCCGGCCCAGGACCCGGCCGGCGGCGAAGTTGACCAAGGCCCCCAGGCTTATGCCCAGAAGGGAGAGGAGGGTCCCTCCCCAGAGGCCAAAGACATAGCCCCCGGCGACCTGGACGATCTCTCCGGGCAGGACAAAGAGGATCACCTGGAGGGCCTGGAGGCCCAGGAAGGCCGCGATCCCCAGGCCGCCCTGGGCCAGGATCCAGGATCGCAGGACATCCCTATCCCTGAGTAGGGAAACGAACTGGTCCCGGAAGACCCAGACAAGGCCGATGGTCGCGAGGACAAAGAGCGGAAAGCCTAGGAGGGTCAGGATGCGCCTGCGGGTCGTCATGGGCCAACTCTAGAGCAGGGAGGGGCCGGGCCACAAGGCCAGGCCGCCCCTTTGACTCCAGGCCGCTTTCCAGCTATAATACTTGACCATGGACAAGGCTCGAAAAACGGATTTCCAGGCTGAACAGCGTATCGTGTACCCCAGCCAGGGGGTTGGCAAAATCTTGGAGATCCGTGAAAAGACCTTCAAGGACTCGACGATCCTCTATTACACAATCTACCTTGAGTTCTCGGACATGACCGTGATGGTCCCCGTGGACAAGGCCATAGAGCTCGGGATCCGGGCCATTGTGCCCAAGGCCGAGGCGGAGAAGGCCCTCAACTTCATCTCTGAGGAATATGCCCCCATACCCTCGGACTGGAAGCTCCGCTACCAGATGAACCTGGACCTCCTCAAGAAGGGCTCGGTGATCGACATAGCCTCGGTGGTCCGCTCCCTCTACCACCGGTCCAAGATCAAGGAATTGCCCATCCTGGAGCGCAAGCTCTACGACTCGGCCCTGAACCTCCTCCAGGACGAGATATCCTTCTCCCTCAACAAGCCCAAGGACGAGATAGCCGAGCTCATCAGGGCCCGGCTGGAAAGCTAGACCGCCCGCGGCAGAGCCATGAAAGCCCGGGGCATCTATCTGGTCCTCACCGCCGCTGGGCGATCCTCCCGCTTTGGCCCTGCCAAGAAAGAGCTCCTCAGCCTGGGGACTGGCTCTGTCCTCGACTCGGCCTTAAGGCCCTTCCTCAAGCTCCCTGACCTCTTTTTTGTGGTGATAACCGCTCCCCCCTCGGGCCTTGCCGAGCTGGAGGCCGCCCTCTCCCCGGCCAGCCTTGGAGCCCTGGAGGGCCGCCTGGCCATAGTCGCCGGGGGGGAAAGCCGCCAGGACTCCGTGAGGCTGGGCCTCGAGCGCCTAGCCCTTGAGCGGGGCGAAAAGGGCAGTGACGCGGACATAGTCCTCGTCCATGACGGGGCTAGGCCCTGGGCGAGCCCGGCCCTCGTGGCCCGGGTGATCGAGGCCACGGACCGGCAGGGCAGCGCCCTCCCCCTCGTGCCCCTGACGGATACGCCCAAGCAGAAGGGCCTGGATGGGCTTGTGGAGGGCCATCCCCCCCGGGCGAGCCTAGGGGGAGCCCAAACCCCCCAGGGCTTTGCCTTTCCGGCCCTCCTCGACCGCCACCGCCGGGCCGCCGCGGAAGGCCTTGCCTGCACGGACGATACCGAACTCTGGGCCGCCTACGGGGGCAGGGTTGCCTGGGTGGAGGGAGACGTGGAAAACCGCAAGATAACCTTTGCCGCCGACCTGCCGGCGGAGCAGCAGGCCCGCCTGCGCATAGGCCAGGGCTGGGACCTCCACCGCCTTGCCCCGGGCAGGAAGCTCTATCTCGGGGGGGTGGAGATCGAGGCCGAGGCCGGGGAAGTCGCCTACTCGGACGGTGACGTCCTCCTCCACGCGGTGATCGACGCCCTCCTCGGGGCGGCGGCCCTGGGGGACATAGGCAGCCACTTCCCGCCCTCGGATCCCCGCTGGAAGGACGCCGACTCGAAGCTGCTCACGGCGGCGGTGATGGACCTGGTCGGGGCCGCGGGCTGGGCCCCGGTCAACCTGGACACCACAGTGATCCTGGAGCGGCCCCGCCTGGCCCCCCACCGGGAGGCCATCAGGGCTTCCCTTGCGGGCCTACTCGGGCTCCCCCTGGAGGCAGTCTCCTTCAAGGCCAAGACCAGCGAGGGCGTGAACGCCACGGGGGAGGGCCGGGCCATCGAGGCCCAGGCGGCGGTGTTGTTGAGAGGGATAGTGTGAGGAATTAGTGTGAGTAATTAGTGTGAGTGTGAGGGAGAGAGAGGGCATATAAGAGCGCCTTTCTCTCAACTCCTACTCCCACTCATAACTCACACTCACACCTCACACTCACGCTCGTCCCCACACTCACCTTCCCTTCGCGATCATCCACACCGACAGGGCCACCAGGGCAAGACCGCCTACTTGGAGGGGGTCAAAAGCTGTGCCCAGAACGGCATAGGACGCCAGGGCCGGCCAGAGGACCTGGATGCCGTAGTAGGCCGGGGACACCGCCGCAAGCTCCCCATCCTTGTAGGCCAGCTGCAGGAGGACAAAGGACGAGGCTCCCGCGGCCAGGTAGAAGTAGAGGTAGGGAGTCCCGAACCAGGCCAGGATGTCCGGACCCGAGACGATCTGGACCGCCCTCATGGGGAGGACCATGTAGCCCCCAAGGCTGCCAGAGACCGCGGCCAGGAGGACGGCCAGGCCCCGTCCCCGCCGCTGGGGCCGGCGCTGGCGCCAGACGAGGAGGACCCCGCCCAGGATGAGGGGGAGGGCGAGGAAGGCGACCAGGGCCCCTAGGTCGATGCTCCTCCCAGGCCGTCCTCCCCGGAGACCCGCGAAGGCCAGGGCGGCAAAGAGGAGGGTCGACCAGAGGACTTCCCGCCGGTCCGGGGGCCTCTTGAGGACCAGGGCAGTAAGGAGGGCCGTAAAGGCCACGCTGGAGCCGATCAGGGCGGAGACTAGATTGGCCGGTAGGCCCAGGAGGGCCAGATAGTTAAAGACCGTCACCAGGTTCATGAGGACAAAGCCCGCAAGCCAGCCGGCGAAGGCCGGGCTCGCGAAGCGCCGCCAGCCTCGGCCCGCATCGAGCCAGGAGACATTGCGCTTCTGGAGGACCATGCCCAGGGATAGGAGAAAGTTGCCCACCAGGGCAAGGACGGTGGCGGCCGGGACCCCCAGCTCACCCCCAGGGGAGATCAGAGCCGCCTCGCGGTGCGGCGGATGGAGTCGAAGAGGGCGGCAAAGGGCGAGGAGGAGCGGTAGAAGACGGCGGGGAAGCCCAGGGGGCTGTCCACGGTCACGAGGCCTCCGTGGAAATTCCTTGAGGACCAGAGATGGACCCAGTCGTCGGCGGGGAGGTAGACCTCGGTGAGCTCGGCCCCCGCGGCCAGGGAGGGGGCCACGAGGAGGTCCCGGCCGTAAAGGTATTGCCAATCCCGGCGATGGAGCTCCTCCTCGGCCTCGTAGTGGAGGTAGGGGTGCCTGATGTCCGGGAGGCCCAGGCTCTGGCCCTCCGCGGCCACGGTCTCGTGGTAGGGCTTGAGGGCCGCATGGATGTCGGACATCCGGGCCAGGTGGACCAGAAAATCCGAGTCTCCCGCCCCGGGGCTGCGGCTGCGGAAGACCGGGGAAAAGGCCGCGAGCTCCATCCAGCGCCAGAGGCATTCCCTGGCCTTGCCCTGCCTGGCCTGGCCTAGCTTCCTGCCCCCGACCTCGGCATGAAAAGCGGAGATGCCCGTAAGGCCGAGGGAGAGGGCAGCGGGGACAAGGCCGGGAAGGCCGTCCTCGGCCCCAAAGCCCAGGCTCCGCTCCCCGGCGTATACCGCGGGGAGGAAGGCCCCCGAGCCCAGCCAGCCCGAGCGCATCGCAAAGAAGAGCGCCCTGGCCTTGCCCGATTCCTGGATCAGCTCGTTGGAGAGGCCGGCCCAGAGAAGGGGCCAGAGGTTATGGACCAGGCGGGCATCCGCCCCGGAATGGAGGACGGCGTCCGCCGGGAGGAGGCCTCCGGAATCGGCGAGCCAGCCTGCGGCCCCGAGGCCGAGGAGGCTTGAGGCGAGGAGGCCCTTGAGCCAGGCCCTGGCCGCCGGGTGGGTGAGGTCGACCAGGGCCAGGTGGCCTCCCGCCACCGGAAGGATATAGTCCCCGCCTAAGGGCGACTTCACGAGCCAGCCCTTCGAGCTGGCCTCGGCATAGAGGGGACCCTGGCGGTCAAGATAGGGATCGGCAAAGCCCAGCCAGCGGATCCCTTGCTCCCGCCAGAGCCTGACCAGGGGCCGCAGGTCCCGCTCGAAGGCCGGGCCGGCGGCGCAGTCCCAGGAGGGCCGGAGGAAGGCCGCGCCAGGCTTGCCGGCCTCGAGGCCATCGGTCCAGACCGAGGAGAGCTTGACCCCTGCGGCCAGGGCCGCGTCGAGCTCCTCCGCCATGGCGCCCGGGCCCAGGCCCAGGCAGATGCCATCGAAGATCCAGGAGGGCAGGAGGGGCTGGGCCCCGAGGACCCGCCGGAGCTCCCGTACGGTCTCAGGGGCAGTTGGCCGGGAGCCCACGATGATCGAGGAGGGAAGGGTCCAGGTCTCTATGGTAGTGGTCGAGCGGCGGCGGAAATCGAAGACCGACCAGGCGGGGCTGTCCAGGGCGCACCAATAGTTCCTGGAGGAGACAAAGGCCGGTATGGGCAGGGCAAAGCCCTTTTCCCCGCTTGCCCCGGGACGGAACTGGGCGGCCAGGCGCCCTCCCCTGCCCCCATGGAGACGGCCTTTCTCGGCGACCCAGAGGGCCTTGGACCTGCCCTTGAGGTCGAGGGGTGCCCCCCCCTCCCCCAGGCCGTAGATATGCTCCCCCGCCTGGGCCTGGAGGCGGATGCGAAAGAGGTTCCAGGAGGGGTCAGAGCATTCAAAGCCCAGCCGGAGGAGCTCCTCCTCCCGGTGGAAGGACATGCGCAGGATTCCGCCAAACTCGATCACCGTGAGCTCGGGGCCGTTGGTGATCACGGAAAAGTCCCGGAGGGACAGCCAGGATGAGCGCTTGCGCCGCGCGCAAAGGCCGCCCCTGCCGCGGTGGAAGGATATCTCCGCCCGGCCGATCTCTATGCAGGGGCTGCGCCTGCCATGGACTAGGAGCCTCTGCCCACCCACGGAGACGACAAAGCCGTCCCGGGCCGCCTCTATGCTGATCACGGGCCACCTCCGGGCACAAGATACCGCAGGCGCGATGGCGGCGCAATGAATGCTTTCGCCCAACGCATGGCCAGACGGGAATTCATCCAGGGCCGGACGATGGAGGGAAGAGGGAGAGGAGGTCGGGATTGTTGAAGAGCTTGGCGTACTTCCGGGCCGAGAGGCCGAGCTTGTCCTGGATTTCCGGATCCGCTCCGGCCTTGAGGAGGAGGCCGGCCATGGGGATGTCCGTCCTGCCCACGGCTATCACCAGGGCGGTCTGGCCATCCTTGCTCTGGAGATTGGGATTGGCCCCCCGGGCAAGGAGGAATTCGACGAACTCCACGGAGCCGACCATCGCGGCATCCATGAGGGCGGAATAGCCCCGGTCCTCGCCCTGGAGGTCGATATCAGCCCCAAAGCCCAGAAGGAGCTCGGCCACGGCCAGGCGCTTGGACCGGGCGGCCAGGCAGAGGGCCGGCACCCCGTGCTTGTTCCGGGAGTTGGAGGAAAAGCCGGCCTTGAGGAATAGCTCCACGGCCCGCAGATCCCCTTCCGCGATGCAGGTGGCCAGGGACTCCGCATGGGTGGAGATGCCCAACTCGAGGAGGCTCGAGCGGGCCAGGTGGCGCTGCTCCTGGCTTTCCCAGTCGAATTTTTCGATCCGGTAGAATTCCTCAAGCTCGGCCAGGCTGTCCAGGATGGGGCTGCCTTGGAGAAAGGCCGGGGGATTCCAGGTGGCCTCGAGGCGGAAAAGGCAGAGCCGGGCCGACTTGCCCAGGGCAAAGCCCGCGGCAAAGACAAACCAGGCCTCCTCCGCAAGCTCGCGTTTGGCCACCACGAGGAGGTGGCTGGCCTTCTGGATCCGCGAAGAGAGGCTAGGCTTGTCCATCTTTTCCCAGTTTTCCCGGATCTTGAGGCCAAAGGCGGGCACGTTGAGGCGCTGGAGTATGCCCAGGACGGAGACGAGCTCTCCCACTTCCTCGGGGCGGGCCAGGACGGCGACGTTCACTCGCCCCGCTCCTTGCCCGTACTATTGCACCGCAGACTCAAGCTAGCTGACCTCCCGGGATTAGGGGATCCTGGACTCCCTGGTATAATGTCGGCACCCAGGGCCTCGGGTATTAGGCCTCCCCTGCGGATTGGGTTCCGGGTATATTGACATTATTGGACTCTTTGGATATATTTTGAAAAGCATCATTTGTTTTACCTGCCCTCCGGCCTCCCCCTCCCCGGTGCCGGACGGGCTATGAGCAGACCTTTGCCCCCCGTTGTGCCCTCCTCACACGGGGGGCTTTTCTTTTTGCGGGGAGGAGAACCTTTGTAGACGCCAAAGGTTCTCCTCCCCGGTCCCCACCTTTCCAAAGCGTGCCTTTTTTTGCGGGGAGGGGAACCTTTGTCACCGCTAAAGGTTTCCCTCCCCGGTCCCCACCCCCCTAAAGGCGGCTTTTACTGTCCGCTTGGGGAGAGGGCATTGCGCTCCAGGAGGGCGTAGATGTCCTTCCAGTTTGCCCGGGTCACGACGAGGCGGGGCAGCTCATAGGGCTGGTTTAGGCTGGGCTCGGCATAGACAAAGCCCGGGCGAACGGCCAGGCCCCAGGCATAGCCCGCCCGGGCGACCTCGGTGATGGTGATGGGGGAATAGGCCCCATAGGGATAGGCGTAGATCAGGACGGGGAGGCGGGAAAGGGCCTCGGTCTTGTCCTTGGCCTTGAAGATCTCCTTCTCAAAATCCGCCCGGCTGCTCTTGTACAGGTCCTCGGTCACAAAAAGGTGGTGGTAGCCGTGGGCGCCCACCATGAGGCCCTCGGCCTGGAGGCGGCGGAGGCCCTCGTCATCCATGGCGCTGGGTATGGACCCGATGATGGCGGGATAGATAAATAGGGCCGGCCTGATGCCCCGGGGGAGGAAGACTCCCTCCACACCCGAGGGAACCGATCGGTGGCCGTCATCCATCGTGGCCACAAGGTTGAGGTGGCCCTCGATCCGGCCGGCCAGGGCATCCTCGAGGTCGACAAAGCGATAGCCCAGGGCCTGGAGGGCATCGAGCTGGGCCGCCACCTCGACCTTGGAAAAGTCCGTGTCCACCGAGGAAGCGCCCAGGAAGGTGTGCCAGCAGAGGACCAGGGCGCGGTCCCGGAAGGCCGTGGGATCGGGCAGGGGCCGGATGTCTCCGGTCCAGGCGGCCAGGACGAGGGAGGGGCTATCCCCATCCTCGGCTCCCCAGGCTGGCTGGGGGGGCTGGAGGGCGACTAGGCCGGATGGGAGGAGGAGGCTCGCGAAAAGGATAGCCCCGAGGGTCCTAAGGCCCCGGCCTCCGCCTGTCCTGGTGCTCTGCATGTGGGCCATCGCAACTCTGTTTAGCAGAAGGCCCGGGGGAGAGACAAGGGCCCTGCGGACCATAGCTTGTGGATTCCTCGCTGCCCGTGCTATAAAAACCCATGCTCCCCCTGACAATCAGCCTTGGGTCCCGCCTCATGCCCTTCTACGAAGGCCTGTACTTTATGATCTCCTTCCTGGTGGCCGGGATCTGGGCCGCGAGGCGCTGGCGGCGGGCCGGACTCCCGGACCGGGCCCTGGAGACTTTTTTCCTCCTCGTGGCCCTCGGAGCTATCCTGGGAGCCCGGCTTTCCCACTTTATCTTTTGGAACCCCGGGGTCCTCCTCGGGGATCCCCTGGAGTTCTTCCGCTTCTGGCAGGGGGGCCTCTCGGTCAGCGGAGGCATTGCCTTTGGAGCCCTGGGCGGCTACCTGGCCTCGAGAATAGCCAAGGTAGACTTCCCCACGGTCGCCGCGGCCACAGCCCCGGCAGTCCTCCTGGGCCAGGCCGTGGGACGGATCGGCTGCTTCCTAAATGGTGACGCCTTTGGGGCTCCCTCGAGCCTGCCCTGGGCCGTGGCCTTTCCCCGCTACGCCCTCAGGCTCCCAAGCTTTAGGACAGACAGGTCCCTCTCCTCCTTCGCCTGGGAATGGTGCAGCGAGCGCGGTCTCGTGGGCCCGGAATCGGCCTTTTCCCTTCCCATGCATCCCACCCAGCTCTACGAGGCCGCCCTGGACCTCATCCTCCTGGGCCTTATCCTCCTCCTCCAGAGAAAAAAGCCTGGGGCCCAGGGCGGGCGCCTGTCCCTCCTCGGCCTCCTCGGGGGCTATTCGGTGATCCGCTTTTCCCTCGAGTTCCTCCGGGCCGACCACGATGGCACGGCCCTCCTGGGGATGACGGTCTTCCAGCTCGTCCTCCTGGCCACGGCCCTGGCCTGCGCGGCCCTGGCCTTCCTACCCGGAAAAGCCGCCCCGGCGCCCGCAAAGGCCTCCGGCAAGCCGGCCGCCCAGGGCAAGGGAAAGGCCAAGGGCAGGCGCCGCTAGGCCCTGGACCTGGCGCGGTCAAGCCAAAGTAGAGGGCATAAAAAAGGCCGGCCCCGGGCAATGCCCAGGGCCGGCCTCTCCATTCAGGAAGCTCGTGGCCTAGACGATGTCGACCAGGGGATCCCCCGTGTTGACCGCGGCGCCTGCGGCCACCCTCAGGGCGGCGACGGTGCCGTCCGAGGCGGCGACAATCTCATTCTCCATCTTCATGGCCTCGAGGAGGAGGATGACATCCCCGCGCTTGACCTGCTGGCCCGCGCTGACCTTGAAGGACAGGACGGTGCCGGGCATGGGAGCCCGGACCGAGGTGGCTCCGGCCACGCCGGCGGAGACCACGGCCTGGGCAGGCGCCGGGGCGGCGGAGACCTCGGCGGCAGCCGCAGGCGTCGGGGCGGGGACGGCCGCCACGGGGCTGGGGACATGGGAGGCGGTGCCGCCGGCGACTTCCTCTACGGCGACATCATAGCTCTGGCCATTCACGGTTATGCGATATCGTTTCATGCTCTTCCTCCTAGCGGATGTTCGACTGCCGGGCGAAGCGGTCGATATGGCCCCAGACTGGGGTGTTGAAGCTGCCCGAGCCTTCGACCCGGTTGACGCCCACGACGCGGAATTCGTTGACTCCCATGCCACTGGCCGCGGCCACCGCCGCGGCGATCACGGCGATGAGCTCGGGGCTGGCCTCCCCTGGCGTGCCGGAGGCGCCGGCCCCGGACAGGGTCGGGTCGGCCTTGCGCACCAGGCGGGCGACGGTGGGCATGAGATAGAGGACGGCGAGGAAGGCGAGGACCGCAAGGCCCAGCCCGACCAGGTCAAAGACGGAATTGCCCATGGCGGCGCCCCCTAGACCGGGAAGTTGCCGTGCTTGCGCACGGGCTTCTGGACCCGCTTCCCAAGAAGCATGGCCAGGGCACCCACGAGGCGCTGCCTCGTGTCCGCGGGGTCGATCACATCGTCCACATAGCCCCTCAAGGCGGCCTTGTAGGGATTGGCGAAGTTCTCCTTGTACTCGGCGATCTTGTCCTTGCGGGCGGCCGCGGGGTCGGCGGCCTCATCGATCTCCTTCTTGAAGATGATGTTGGCGGCCCCGTCGGGACCCATCACGGCGATCTCCGCCGAGGGCCAGGCGAAGACCTGGTCGGCCCCGAGGTGGCGGGAGCACATGGCGATGTAGGCTCCGCCATAGGCCTTGCGGAGGATGACCGTGAGCTTGGGCACCGTGGCCTCGGAATAGGCGTAGAGGAGCTTGGCCCCATGGCGGATCACTCCGGCGTGCTCCTGGCCGACGCCGGGGAGGTAGCCCGCGGTGTCCGTGAGGGTCACGAGGGGGATGTTGAAGGCGTCGCAGGTGCGGATAAAGCGCGAGGCCTTGTCCGAGGCGTTGATGTCGAGGACACCGGCCATGACCTTGGGCTGGTTGGCGATGACGCCCACCGAGCGGCCGCCGAGGCGGGCGAAGCAGGTCACGATATTCATCGCGTAGAGGGGCTGGACCTCGAGGAAGTCCCCGGCGTCGAAGACCCGGCGGATCACGTCCCTGACATCATAGGGCTTGTTGGAGGAATCGGGGATGATCTTGGCCAGGTCCTCGTCCCGGCGGGTGGGCGCGTCCTGGGTCTTGGCCAGGGGCGGATCCTCGACGTTGTTCTGGGGGAGGAAGGATAGGAGCTTCTTGATCCCCGCTATGGTCGAGGCCTCGTCGGGATAGGTGAAGTGGGCCACCCCGCTCGTGCCGGCGTGGACAAGGGCGCCGCCCAGGGCCTCGGCGGAGACATCCTCTCCGGTGACG
Source organism: Spirochaetota bacterium (assembly GCA_029778945.1). Taxonomy (GTDB): domain Bacteria; phylum Spirochaetota; class Spirochaetia; order Treponematales; family Rectinemataceae; genus JANYKC01. The sequence continues at coordinate 15,798 of JAKPBN010000444.1, read as the reverse complement.
GCCTTGATGACCTGGGGACCGGTGATGAACATGTTCGCGGTCTTCTCGGTCATAAAGACAAAGTCCGTGAGGGCCGGGGAGTAGACAGCCCCGCCGGCGCAGGGGCCCATGATCACGGAGATCTGGGGGATCACCCCCGAGGCCGCCACGTTGCGGTAGAAGATCTCGCCGTAGCCGCAGAGGGCATCGACGCCCTCCTGGATCCTCGCCCCGCCGGAATCGTTGATTCCGATGCAGGGGGCGCCCACCTTGATAGCCATGTCCATGGCCTTGGTGATCTTCTTGGCATGGGCCTCCCCAAGGGAGCCGCCGATCACGGTAAAGTCCTGGGCAAAGACATAGGTGAGGCGGCCGCCCACGGTGCCATAGCCGGTCACGACGCCCTCGCCAGGCGCCTTGACCTCGTCCATGCCCAGGTCGGTGCAGCGATGCTCCACAAAAGCGTCTATCTCCGTGAAGGACCCCGTGTCCAGCAGGGCTTCGATGCGCTCTCGGGCGGTCATCTTGCCTTTTTCGTGCTGGGCGGCGATACGCTTGGCTCCGCCACCCTCGAGGATCCTCTTTCGGCGTTCAGAGAGCTGGTCGATCTTTTCCTGCATATCCTCTAACCACCCTTTACAGAATTCAAAGATGTGTCAGTATTATGCCCTACGTTCGCAGAGCTCGACAAGGACCCCATTCGTGGCCTTGGGGTGGATAAAGGCTATCCTGGCCCCTCCGGCACCGTAGCGCGCCACCTCGTCTATGAGGCGGACGCCCTTGGCCTTGAGCTCGGCCAGGGCCTCGTCGATGTTCTCCACCCGGAAGGCTATGTGCTGCATGCCCTGGCCCTTGGCGGCGATGAATTTGCCGATGGGCCCTTCGGGGTCGGTGGACTCCAATAGCTCGACTTCGGTGTCACCCACGGGGAGGAAGGCAGTGGTCACCTTCTGCTCGGCCACGGTCTCAGTGCCATGGAGCTCGAGCCCGAGGATGCCTTCGTAGACCTTGAGCGACTCGGCGAGGCTCTCGACGGCCACCCCGATGTGATCGATGCAGATTACCTTCATCAATATCCCCCTTTCCTGAGTGCGGCCGAGAGGCTCTCGGCCGCCCCTTGCGTGTCGATCTTGCCCCTGGCCAGGTCCAGGGCGAGCGCTTCCTCCTGGCGGCCCAGGGCTTCTAAGGAGAGGGCCCGGTCGAGGTCCTCGTGGAGGAGGTTGCGGATTTCCCTCCTCGCCCCCTTGAGGCGGCGAAGCTCGAGGGCCCCGCTCTCCCGCTGGGCATGGAAGTGGGCCAGGATGAGGTCGAGGACCGCCTCGACGCCCTCGCCGGTCTCGGCCACGGTCTTGACGACCGGCGGGAGCGCATAATCCGCCGGCGCCGGGCCGAGGGCGAGGTGGGCCTCAAGGTCGAAGTCCTGCCCAAGGCCGTGGTGGCTCCGGAGCTCGGTCCCGGCCCGGCCCACGAGGGTGTCCACCGGGGCCACCTCGGAGAGGCTGTTGCGCTTGAGGGCCGCGGCGGTCTCCAGCATGGTCCGGATCTCCCGGACCACCCGGTCTGCCCCGTCCCGGTCGGCCTTGTTGACCACAAAGAGGTCGCCTATCTCCATCACCCCGGCCTTGTTGACCTGGATGTCATCCCCCAGGCCGGGCACGGCCACGAGGACGACGGTGTCCGCGACCTCGATCACCTCGACCTCGGACTGGCCCACGCCCACGGTCTCCACAAGGATGATGTCATAGCCCGCGGCGTCCAGGGCCCGGGCGGCGGACATGGTGGCCCTGGTGAGCCCCCCGAGCCTGCCCCGGGAGGCGAGGCTGCGGATAAACACGCCCTCGTCGGTGGCATGGACGTTCATGCGCAGGCGGTCCCCCAGGATAGCCCCCCCGGTAAAGGGACTTGAGGGATCTACGGCTATGACGCCTACCTTGAGATTGCGGGAGCGGAGGACGGCGATAAGCTTGTCCACAAGGGTAGACTTGCCCGAGCCCGGGGGACCGGTGATCCCCACGACCTGGGCCCTTCTCGGCTGGCCCGCGAGGGCCTTCATGAGGGGGATGGCCGCAGGATCCCCGTTTTCCAGGGCCGTGATCAGGCGGGCGAGGGAGCGCATCTCCCCCGCCATGATCCTCGCGGCGACCTCCTCGACCCCAGCCATGACCACGAGCCTTAGGCGCGCTTCAGGTTGTTGCGGATAAAATCGATGGTGGACTTGGTGGGCGTGCCGGGGCCAAAGACGGCCCCGATGCCCCTGGACTTGAGGAAGTCGTAGTCATCCTCGGGGATGACGCCTCCTCCGATCACGAGGACATCGTCCACGCCCTTCTGGGCCAGGAGCTCGGTCACCCTCGGGAAAAGGTGGTTGTGGGCCCCCGAGAGGATGGACATGGCGACGACGTCCACGTCCTCCTGGATGGCTGCCTGGACGATCTGCTCAGGGGTCTGGCGGAGGCCCGTGTAGATGACCTCCATCCCCGCGTCCCGCAGGGCCCTGGCTATCACCTTGGCGCCCCGGTCGTGCCCATCAAGCCCCGGCTTGGCCACTAGGACCCTTATCTTCTTTTCCATGACTTCCTCCAAGAAAGAGGAGAGAGGAAGAAGGAAGGTAAGCCACAGAGGCACAGAGGCACAGAGAAAGAAATAAGTATCAAGAAATTTGATGATTAAAAAGAAGTCGATCCTTTTTTCTCACCCCATTTCCTAAAAATCCCCTTCTCTTAATTCCTCTCTCCCCTGCCTCCCCCTCTATGCCTCTGTGCCTCTGTGGCTAATTTCTCTTTGTCTCTATCAGAACATCGCGCTCGGGCGGTATTCGCCAAAGACCTTGCGCAGGACATCGCATACCTCGCCCAGGGACGCGTACTTGCGCACGGCGTCCAGGATGAGGGGCATCAGGTTGTCCGAGCCCTTGGCGGCGGCCTCGAGGCCGGCGAGGGCGGCCTTGACCGCGGCATTGTCCCGCTTGGCCCGCAGGGCCTGGAGCTTCTTGACCTGGCCCTCCCCCACCGAGGGGTCGACCCGCAAGAGGCCCTTGGGCGGCCCTTCCTTGACCTGGAACTTGTTGAGGCCCACGACAACCCTGTCCCCGGACTCGATGGCCATCTGGTAGGCGTAGGCCGCGTCCTGGATCTCCTGCTGGACATAGCCCTGCTCAATGGCGCGCACCGCGCCTCCGAGGTCGTCTATGCGCTTGAGGTAGGCCAGGGCCTCGGTCTCGATGCGGTCGGTCAGGCTCTCCACGTAGTAGGAGCCCGCCAGGGGATCGACAGTCTCCGCGGCCCCGGACTCGTAGGCGATGATCTGCTGGGTGCGCAGGGCAATGCGGACCGACTCCTCCGTGGGCAGGGCGAGGGCCTCGTCCCGGCTGTTCGTGTGGAGGGACTGGGTACCCCCGAGGACGGCGGCCAGGGCCTGGATGGCGACCCGGACCACGTTGTTGTCCGGCTGCTGGGCCGTCAGGGTCGAGCCCCCGGTCTGGGTGTGGAAGCGGAGCATCAGGCTCTTGGGGTTCTTGGCCCCAAAGCGCTCCTTCATGATCCTGGCCCAGACCCGGCGGGCGGCCCGGTACTTGGCCACCTCCTCAAAGAGGTCGTTGTGGGCGTTGAAGAAGAAGGAGAGGCGGGGGCCAAAGTCGTCGACGTCGAGGCCGGCCTTGATGGCCGCGTCTACATAGGCGATCCCGTCGGCGAGGGTAAAGGCCACTTCCTGGCTCGCGGTGGAGCCCGCCTCCCGGATGTGGTAGCCCGAGATGGAGATGGTGTTCCAGTTCGGCACTTCCTTGGAGCAGTAGGCAAAGATGTCCGTGATGAGGCGCATGGAGGGCGCGGGCGGGAAGATGTAGGTCCCCCGGGCCACGTACTCCTTGAGGATGTCGTTCTGGATCGTGCCGTTGAGCTTGTCCGGGCTCACGCCCTGCTTCTCCGCCACGGCGATGTACATCGCGAGGAGGACCGCCGCTGGGGCGTTGATCGTCATGGAGGTGGAGACCTTGTCCAGGGGGATGCCGTCGAAAAGGGTCTCCATGTCGGCCAGGGAGTCGATCGCCACGCCTACCTTGCCGACCTCGCCCTGGGAGAGGGCGTGGTCGGAGTCGTAGCCTATCTGGGTGGGCAGGTCAAAGGCCACCGAGAGGCCCGTGGTCCCCTGCTCGAGGAGGAATTTGTAGCGCTTGTTGGATTCCTCGGCGGTGGAAAAGCCCGCGTACTGGCGCATGGTCCAGAGGCGGCCCCGGTAGAGGGTATTCTGGACGCCCCGGGTGTAGGGATACTCCCCCGGGTAGCCTATGTTGGCCTCGTAGGCCTTGCCCTTGAGGTCGAGGGGGGTATAGAGGCCGGCCACGGGGGCGCCCGAGCCGGTCACGAAATTCGCGCGCCGCTCGGGGAACTTGGCCACGGACTTCGCGACCCCGGCCTTCCAGGCCTCGTAGCCCGGCATGTCCTTGTCAGTGTCACTCATCGTGCTCTCCTGCGTCAAAGAGATCCCTGGGCTTCCAGGCCACATGGGCCTTCTTGGCCAGCTCGATCCCGGCCCTCAGGGCCTTTAGGTTTAGGTCTTCCGTGCCCTTGGGCACCCGGGCCCTGACGGCCCGCTCCAGGTTGTCCGGGCTAGCCACCTCGGAGAGGCCCCCTAGGACGCCCAGGGCCACGATGTTGGCCACGACGCCCTTGCCCAGGTCCTCCTTGGCGGTCTTGAGGATCGGCACCACGATGGTCCTGGCGGTGATGTCCTTGGAGAGCTCCACCGAGGAGTCCACGACAATCAGGCCCTGGCCCTGGAGGGCCCCGTAGGTCCGGTAGGACTCCTGGGTCAGGGCAAGGAGGAAGTCGGGGTCGATCGCCTTGGGGTAGTCGATGTCCTCGTCGGAGATGACCACCTCGGCCTTGCTCGAGCCGCCCCGGGCCTCGGGCCCGTAGCTTTGGGTCTGGACGGCGTTCTTGCCCTCAATGATGGCGGCCTCGGCGAGGACGATGCCCGCGAGGAGGAGGCCCTGGCCTCCGGATCCGCTCAGTCGGAATTCGACGCGCATTCCCAGAGCCCTCCCTTGAAGTTGTCGAAACTGGACTGGACGCGATGGGTGAGCTCGGCGTACTCGGCGGCGTATTCGGGCGCCGGGGCGTTGTGGAGCTCCCCTATGAGGAACTTGCCCTCGAGCTTCTCCTTGGGCAGGGCGGCGGCGGCCTTGACGTTGACCGTCTGGTCCTTGATCCAGTTGAGCATCTCCACCGGCCCGCCGATCTTGTTCTTGCGCCCCAGGTAGGTGGGGCACTGGGTGATGGCCTCGACCACGGAGAAGCCCTCGTTGTGGAGGGCCTTCTCGATCAGGTCCTGGAGGAGGGTCACGTGGTAGGAGGTCCCCCGGCCCACATAGGTGGCTCCGGCGGCCTTGGCCAGCTCGCAGAGGTCAAAGGGCCTCTCGGCGTTGCCGTAGGGGGCCGTCGTCCCCAGCATGCCCTTGGGGGTCATGGGGGAGTACTGGCCGCTTGTCATGCCGTAGATCTCGTTGTTCATCACAATTGTGGTGATCCCGATGTTGCGCCGGGCGGCGTGGATGAAGTGGTTGCCGCCTATGGCCGTGCAGTCCCCGTCGCCGGTCATCACGATGACCTTGAGGTCGGGGCGGGCGAGCTTGATCCCCGTGGCGAAGGCCAGGGCCCGGCCGTGGGCCGTGTGGAGGGTGTCAAAGTCGAGGTAGCCCACGGCCCGGGAGGAGCAGCCGATCCCGGAGACGATGCAGACCTTGTTCTTGTCCAGGCCCAGCTTGTCTATGGCCCGGACGAGGGCCGTGGTCACCGTGCCGTGGCCGCAGCCGGGGCACCAGATATGGGGCAGGCGCTCCTGCCGGAAATAGCTGAGGGTCTCGGGCATCACTTGGCCCCTTCGCCAGCGTTCGCTGCGCTCATGATGGACTGGAATACCTCTTCCGGCCGGAAGAGCTCGCCGTTGACCTTCCCGAGGCGGATGACCCTGGAGGAGCAGGAGGCGATGCGCTCGACCTCGAGGGCGATCTGGCCCAGGTTCATCTCCGGCACGATGATGGTGGAGGCGTGGCCGGCGACTTCCCTCAGGGCCTTCTCAGGGAAGGGCCAGAGGGTCCGGGGCCTGAAGAGCCCGGCCTTGATCCCGGCCTTCCGGGCCTTGCGGACCGCCGAGAGGGCGGACATGGCCGAGGCGCCAAAGGCCACGACGGCGATGTCGCAGTCCTCGAGGCCCTCGCCCGAGTACTCGCAGATGTCGTCCACGTTGTTCTCGATCTTCGCGGCCAGGCGGCGGATAAGCTTGTCCGCCACGTCGGCCTTGCCCGAGGGGGCCCCGGACTCGTCGTGGAAGAGGCCGGTCACATGCCAGCGATAGCCTTGGCCGAAGGGGGCCATCAGGGGGACTCCCCCGTTGGGGTCGGCCGCGTAGGGCTTGTAGCCCGCGGGGCTCTTGGGGGCGGCCCGCTTCAGGGGCCTCACCGTCGAGGGATCGGGCAGCTCGACCTTTTCCCGCATGTGGCCGATCACCTCGTCGGTGAGGACAATCACGGGGACCCGGTACTTCTCCGAGAGGTCAAAGGCCCGCAGGGTGAGCTCGAAGCACTCCCGGACATTGCCCGGAGCCAGGACGATGATGGGGTGGTCGCCATGGGTGCCCCAGCGGGCCTGCATCACATCAGCCTGGGCCGGGCTCGTGGGCATGCCCGTCGAGGGCCCCATGCGCATGACGTTGATGATGACAATGGGGATCTCGCAGAGGGAGGCGTAGCCCAGGCACTCCTGCATGAGGGAAAAGCCCGGGCCGCTCGTGGCGGTCATGGCCTTCTTGCCCGTGAGGGAGGCGCCGATGATCGCTGCGATGGAGCCGATCTCGTCCTCCATCTGGACAAAGGAGCCGCCGACCCGGGGAAGCTCCTCGGCGCAGAGCTCGGCGATCTCGGTGGAGGGCGTTATGGGGTAGCCGGCGTAGAAGCGCAGGCCGGCGGCGAGGGCCCCGACCGTGCAGGCTTCGTTGCCCTGCATGAGCTTGACTGTGTTAGGCATGGTGGGCCTCCGGTGGCAGGGCGGGATCGACAAGCTCGGCCCCGGACGTGGCGGCATCCTGGACTTCGTGGATCTCGATGGCCAGGTCAGGACAGCGATACTCGCACATCCTGCAGCCGATGCAGTCCTCGGGACGCTCGGCGACCACCTTTCCATTCTTGAGGGCCAGGACCTTCTTGGGACAGAAGGCGACGCAGATGCCGCAGCCCTTGCACCATCTCTCCCGGATCACATGGGAATAGCTTTTCTTCTGTTCGCTCATATCCTTCACTCTCGTACATGATTCCGCTTTCGGGGCCCTGGGGGCGCCGTTGGCGGGTTTCGGCCTACGGAATAAGGTGGCTGGAAAGGGCGCTTCCTTGAGCATACATCATGGCCTCGCCTCTGGCAAAGACAAGGGGCACTTCCCTCTCTGTCCAATGGGAGAGTATATGCATCAATAATTCCACTAGATGGTAATCACAAGGCATTCATCCCGTCTAATGGAATCATAATCAGGTATTGCCCGGCCTGGCTTGGGCCCAGGTCTCGAGTCCCTAGCCTATCTTATCACCGCTTTCCCTTCTTGTTAAGGGACAATATCGAATTCATCCTCGAGACCCCGGAAAAGCATACGGCGATTATTGACAGTATTCCTGCGCATGCTATGATTCCATCAGGTGGTAATCCATTCCATGGACCCCCTGGCGCTGGAAGGGAGGCTGACAGAATGACCGAAAAGGATGGCTCGGTCCGGGCCGTGGATAGGGCTTTGGACATCCTCGACTGCTTCGGGCCAGGCCAGCTGGAGCTTTCCCTCACCGACCTGGCCAAGCGCATCAACCTCTCCATGTCCACCACATCGCGCCTTGTGGCCACCCTGGAAAAGCGGAACTATCTCTCCCGGGGCCGGGACAACCAGCGCTATGCCCTGGGGCCCAAGCTTGCCCAGATAGGGGCCCTGGGCTTTACGAGCGTGGACATACGCAAGGTCGCCAGGCCCCTCATGGAGGACCTGAACCGGATCTACGACGAGGGAGTAAGCCTCTATGTGGTCCAGGATCGGGAAAGGGCCTGCATCGAGGCCGTGGAGTCCAGCCGGCCCCTGCGCCGGGTCATCAATGTGGGGGACCGCCATCCCCTCACCCGGGGGGCGGCAGGGAGGGTTCTCCTGGCCTACCTCTCCGAGGAGAGGCGCCGGGACTTCCTCAGGACCGACCCCTTTACCACCGAGGAAGCCCTGGCCGAGCTCCGCCGCTCGGGCTACACCGTGAGCCTCGGAGAGAGGGAGGAAGGGGTCACCTCGATATCAGCCCCCGTCCTGGACGCCCGCCGGGAAGTCGTGGCTGCCCTGGCCATGTCGGGCCCCTCGGTCCGCTTCGAGGGGCCGGGCTTTGACGATAAGATAGCCAAGGTAAAGAAATACGCGGATCTGATATCCGAGGGACTGGGCCGCCGCTAGGCCGCCCGCGGCAGGCTGCAGCCTACATTGGAAGCCGCTGCCAATAAAATCTCCAGACAATATTGCGAATAATGTCATAAAGGATTGAAGCCAGGCCTCCTTGCCCTATATACTTAAAGTGAATTTCAGTACCAGGGAGGCACAATGGCCAAGCGACTACTCATCCGGGATCTCACCCTTCGGGACGGCCAGCAGTCCCAATTCGCTACCCGGATGACCCAAGCCCAGGTGGACCGGGTCCTGCCCTTCTACAAGAACTCGGGCTTCTACGCGATGGAAGTCTGGGGTGGAGCCGTGCCGGACTCGGTGATGCGCTATCTCGACGAGAATCCCTGGGACAGGCTGGAGAAGATAAAGGCCTCCATAGGCACAAGCTCCAAGCTCACCGCCCTCTCGAGGGGCCGCAACCTCTTTGGCTATACCCCCTACCCGGACTCGGTGATCGAGGGCTTTTGCCGCAACGCCGTGGCCTCCGGGGTCGACATCATGCGGATCTTCGATGCCCTCAACGACATAGACAACATGACCTCGTCCATGAGGGCCGTGAAGGAAGCCGGCGGCCTGGCCGACTGCGCGGTCTGCTACACCGTCGATCCCCACTTCCCCCGGGCCGAGCGCTTCCGGGCCTTCCTCAAGGGCCGGCGCCTGCCCAAGGACCTGTTCACCATCCGCTACTATGTGGACAAGGCCAGGCAGCTCGAGAGCCTCGGGGCCGACATGATCACGATCAAGGATATGGCGGGCCTCGTGGACCCCGAGGAGTCGGCCAGGCTGATCAAGGCCCTCAAGGCCGAGGTCGGGATCCCGATCGACCTCCACACCCACTGCACCCCGGGCTACGGCACGGCCACGATCCTGATGGCCATGGTCAACGGGGTCGACATTGTGGACACCACGGCCCTGGCCTGGTCGGGGGGCCCCGCCCATGTGGCCTATGAGATCGTCCAGCTCTTTGCGGACCGCCTGGGCCTGGAGACCGGGGTCGACCGGGCCGCCGTGGGGGCCATGGACCGGGAGCTCCGCCTCATCCGCGCCGAGCTCGCCAAGTTCGACCAGTATCCGGACAACAACCCGCCGGTCATCGACCTCTCCCGGCACAAGCTCCCCCCGGAGGACGCCGCCCTCTTTGACGGGGCCGTCGAGGAGGCCCAGCGGGGCAAGACCGACAAGGTCCTCGAGCTCTGCCACAGGATCGAGGCCCGCTTCAACTATCCCGCCCCGGACGAGGCGGTCCGCCGGGCCCAGATCCCCGGGGGCATGTACACCAACATGCTCGCCCAGCTCGAGGAGGCCAAGCTCGGGGACAGGCTCCAGGAAGTCCTCGCCGCCGTCCCGGAGGTGCGCCTGGACTGCGGCGTGCCTCCCCTCGTGACTCCCACGAGCCAGATCGTCGGGGTCCAGGCGGTCAACTGCGTGGTCGACCGCGCCCAGGGCAAGCCCTTCTACACCAATGTGTCCAAGAACTTCAGCGAGCTCGTCAAGGGCAGCTACGGCCATACTCCCTGGCCGGTCGATCCCGGCTTCCGGGAAAGGATCTGCGGGATACGGGAGGAGACGGCCTACGATGTCTCCAAGTACCGCAAGCAGCCCAACCCCGAGGTCCCCGAGGCGGGCAAGCAGAGGCTGGCCCAGAACGAGAAGGAGGAGCTCCTCCTCGAGCTTTTCCCCAGCGTGGCGGACAAATACCTCCGGGCCCGGCGCAGGCGGGAATGGGAGAGGGACAACCCTCCCCCGCCGCCCAAGCCCGAGCGCTATCCGGTGAGCTTCTGGGAAGACGAGCTCCTCAAGGCCGCCAACAGCTAAGGCCTACAGATCGGGCTTCTCGTAGAGCTGGACCGCCTGCTTGAGCATGTCCACGAGGCCGTCGGGCACAACATGCCTCCGCCCCGTGGACCAGTCCTCGAAGGCCATCCACGAGGCCGTGTACTCGGCCCTCTTCCCGTCCTGGATCTTGTAGGCCTTGTTCTCCAGGAAGGCGTCATCCCGGAAGCCGCAGGAATAGAGAAAGAGGATCTCGTGCCTCTCCTCGCCCTCGTAGGTAAAGATGTTCTCCAGGACCCCAAAAGGACGCAGGTCGACAAGCTCGGCCCCGAGCTCCTCCTGGAATTCCCGGGCCAGGGCAGCCTCGCTCCGCTCCCCGAACTCTATGCTCCCCCCCAGGGGCCTATAGAAGTTTTCCTTTTCCACGGAGTCAAAGCCCTCCTCGACAAAAAGGGCTAGATCGGGCCGGATAATGATGCCGAGGACCTTGGTGACTATGCTGGCCATGCTGGCGCCCTCCGTATGACGCGCTGGCATTCTTGGGGGAGGAGGCCCCCCCTGTCAAGGTAAGGCCTTGCTCCATGGCCGGCCTCCAAGGTATATTCCGTTCCTATGCACAGAAGCCGTAGACCTTCCACAATCCTCAAGGCTGCGTTGAGAGCCAGCCTGCCGGTGTTTCTGGGCTATCTCACCATAGGACTGGCCTTTGGCCTCCTCCTCGTCAAGGCCGACCTGCCCTGGTGGATGGCCCCCCTCATGTCGGTGGTGGTCTATGCCGGGGCGGCGCAGTTTATGGCCCTGGGCCTGCTATCGGCGGGCACGGGCTACCTTGAGATCGCCGTCCTGACCCTGGTGCTCAATGCCCGCCACATGGTCTATGGCCTCTCCCTCCTGGAGCGCTTCAAGACCGCCCGGCGCTTTAAGCCCTACCTGATCTATGCCCTCACGGACGAGACCTATGGGCTCCTGACCACTATGGAAGCCCCGGCGGGCAGCACAGAGTCCCAGAAGGAGGAGTTCTACCTGGCCGTCTCGGCCCTGGACCAATCCTACTGGGTCGGAGGCACGACCCTGGGAGCCCTCCTGGGAGGCCTTATCCACTTTGACACCCGGGGCCTGGACTTTGCCCTGACCTCCCTCTTTGTGGTCCTCCTCGTGGAGCAGATACACACGGTCAAGCGGCCGGCGCCCTATATCATCGCCGGCCTGGCGACGGTCCTAGCCTACCTGGCCGTGGGCCCCACCAACCTCCTCCTCGTGGCGATCCTCCTATCCATCGGGGGGATCCTCCTCCTCCGAAGGAGGCTTTCATGAGCCTGGGCTATGTCCTTGCGGCCGCCCTCGTGATGGGCCTTGTCACCCTCTTTTGCCGGGCCGCGCCCTTCCTGTTTTTCCGCAGCCGCAAGCCCCCGGCCGTCCTGGACTACCTCCAGCGCTACATGCCCCCCATGATCATGACGATCCTGGTGCTCAACGGCCTCAAGGGCATCGACTTCTCCAAGGCCCCCTGGGGCCTGGCGGAGCTCGTCTCGGTGGCGGTCACCGCGGGCCTCCACTTATGGCGGCGCAATGTCCTCCTGAGCATCGGAGTCGGCACGGTTCTCTATATGGTGATGATAAGAGTGGTGTGAGTGTGAGTGTGAGTGTGAGTGTGAGTGGATGAGTGGATGAGTGAGAGAACTGAACTACTCAACTACTCAACTACTCAACTACTCAACTACTTCTTACTTCCCCCCCTCTTCCCAAACACCTCCCCCGCCGCCCCTAGAAGGGCAAAGCCCGACGCCACGAGGACGACCACCCGGAAGCCCCGCAGGAACAGCGAGGCGTCGATGCCCCCCGAGGCGACGCTGTCCATCCTCGCCTGGGTGACAAGGGAAAAGAGGCTGACCGCCAGGGTCGTGCCCGTGACCATGCCCAGGTTGCGGAAAAACGAGTTGAGGCTTCCCGCTATCCCCAGCCTGTCCCGGGGCACCGAGCCCATCACGCTCGAGTTGTTCGGGGACTGGAAGAGGGCCGAGCCCATCCCCAGGAGGACAATCACGGCCCCTATGCCGACCAGGGATGTCGCGCTGCCCAGGGTGGCCAGGAGGCCCAGGCCCAGGGCCGAAAGCCCCAGTCCCGCGATCGTCAGGGGCCGATAGGTTATGCGATCCGAGAGGGCCCCGGCCAGGGGCGCCAGGAAGGCCGTGACCAGGGGAAAGAGGGACATGAGGGCCCCCGCGGCCAGGACCGTGAGGCCTCTCTCGGTCTGGAGATAGAAGGGCATGAAAAAGGTATAGGAGAACATGGCCACATAGGAGAGGCTGGAGTCGATCACCCCCATCGTGAAGATCCGGGAGGAGAAGAGGCTCGAGTCCACCAGGGGCGAGGGCCTCCTCTGGGTCCTCAAGAAACCCAGGAAAAGGAGTATGCCCAAAAGGAGGAGAGCCAGGGATGCGGGCCCAGGGAGGGCTCCCTCCTGGAAGGCGAGCATGGCCCCAAAGAAGGACACAATCGCGAAAAAGAGGAAGAGGGCCCCGGACCAGGCAAAGGCCTCCTCCCCCTTCCTGCCCCGGCTTTCGGGCAGGTTGAGGATCGTGAGGGCTATGCCTATGAGGCCGATGGGGACGTTGATGAAAAAGATCGCCCGCCAGCCCGCCAGGGCCACGAGGACCCCTCCCAGGCTCGGTCCCACGAGGCTGCCAACGGCCACCACAGAGCCGATAAAGCCTAGGGCCTTGCCCCGCTCGGCCGGGGGGAAGGCAGAGGTGACGATGCCCTGGACCAGGGCTATGGCCATGGAGGCGCCAATGCCCTGAACAACCCGGGCGGCCACCAGGACCGGGAGGCTCGTCGCCAGGCCGCAGAGGAGGGAGCCCAGGGTAAAGACCCCCAGGCCGGCCCCAAAGAAGCGCTTGCGCCCATGGAGGTCCGAGAGGCGGCCCCAGACGAGGAGGAGAGACGAGACCGCCAGGAGGTAGGTGGTCACCACCCACTGGACGGCGGAGATGCCCACCCCCAGGGAGGCGGCGATGGTGGGCAGGGCTATGTTGACTATGGAGCCGTCGATCGTGGCCATAAAGGTCATGACGCAGGCGTTTATGAGGATGAGATTCCTTCGGCCCTTGGAAAGTTCTTGGTCCACGGGGGGCTCCTTGGCTGGGGGCGAGGCAGAAGGTAGCAGGATATAGTTGAGGGGTCAACTATATCCTGCCTCCCCCCGCCCCGAGCCTGGGGCTTTAGAAGGAGATCAGGGTCCTGATGCCCAGGGAAAGGTTTCCATCCCCGGCCTGATAGGTGAACTCCTTGGCCGCCCCTCCCCCAGAGTAGGAGAGGCTCAAGGTGAGGGGAACGGCCCGGGGCAGGGCCAGACTCTCATCGAGGCGGAGGCGCCAGGAATAGTCCGAGAGGTTGGCCAGGACCGAGACCTTGCTGGTCAGGTCGGGGGACAGGAATTCCTTGGCCTCCAGGGCGGCATAGGCGTAATAGGCTCCCATGTAGAGGGATGGCTTCGTGGCCATAGTCGTCGAATCCCCTGTAAGGTCTTTTCCGTCGGACTGCCAATAGGCCTCGGCGGAGAGGCTGAGGCGCTTGAGCTCCCCCAGGGTCCGGGAAAGGCCAAGGCCGGCCTTGAGGCTCTGCTCATAGGAGTCATAGCCCGGGGCCCAGGCCAGGTCCCCGTAGGCCGTAAAGCCCAGGAGGTAGCCGGAGAAATCCAGGCCGAGCTTGGCCTGGCTCGAGGCCCCGCCATAGCCGGTAAGGCCCAGCTCAAAGCCGCCCAGGGTGGTGTCCAGCCGGAGGCCGTAGCCCAGGCCCTCCCCAAGGCTATTGACGCTCGACCCGGACACGAGGCCCGAGAAGTCCAGAAAGGCGAAGACGTTGGCCGACCCCAGGGGCGCATGGAGCCTCAGGCCCGGCTTCCCGGCCCGAAGGTCCACGGAGGAAAAGGCGTCGGCCTTCTGGGGATTGATAAAGTCCACGGGGTTCCAGACCAGGGAGGGTCCCCAGGAGATGAGCTGCTTGCCCAGGCGGACAAAGAGGCGCTTGGAGATATCAAAACTGTAGTGGGCCTCGGCCACCGTCCAGGTGGGCGTGCCCAGGGCAAGAGGGGGAACGAGGGCGGCGTAGTCCGGGCCGCCTAGGGCCTCGAGAAAGGGAATATAGAAGTTATACGCAATATACAGGCTGCCGTAGTCGGGGACACTGACCTTGGCGAAGGCCTTGCCGGCCGCGAAGGAGGTCGCGGCGTAGCCGCCCAGGCCCTGGGGCAGGGTGGCCCCGGCCTGGACGAGGGCCGAGCCCCCGAGGAGGTATTCCGTCCTGGCCACGGCCGAGCCTGGGGCCGTCGGGGCCATCCCGCCGGCCCCGGCGGCGCCCGAGCCGCCTGAGGAGACGGCGGAGTCAAAGGCCCCGGGGGCAAAGGGATCATCCCCCTCGGCCTGGGCGGCCAGGGGCAGGCAGGCGATGGCGGCGGCCAGGGCAAGGCTTGCGATTCCGCGTGGTTCTAGCATGGCACTCCCCCCTTAGCGGGACTGTTCCTCGAGAAAGGCCTTGGAGAAGATGTAGTTGCGGATCTTGTCCGTCGAGATGCCCTCGTTCGTGAGAAAGGTCTTCTGGCCCTTCTCCAGGGCATCCACGGCCAGGAGCTTGGTGAAGAGGTACTTGCCCCCATCCAAGCGCTTGTAGTCCACGTAGTAGGAGGTGCGGAGAAGGGTCTCCCCGGCCGAGTAGTTGTCCACCTTGACCGCGAGGCCGTCGGTCCTGCGGAAATACCACTTCTGGATGGGATAGGCGACATCGAGCTTCAGGGCATCGAGCCTGACCACGTCGCAGTCCCAGTTGGCGACCTTGGCCGTCCCGGCGAGGCTCGCGGCATATTGGCCGAGGAGGTTGGACTTGCCAAAGAGGTCGGCCCTGACGTCGGAGCCGCCCACATCGTCCTTGCGGTTGCGGTAGACGAATTCCCGGGTTGAGGGCAGGTAGAGATAGAGGTCATCCTTGCTCCTCCAATAGCCCTTGCCCTTCTCGGAATCCGGGTACTGGAAGACCAGGGTAAAGGTGTCCGCCGAGTCCCTACGGTAGATCTGGATGCGGAGGACCCGGTCGGCCTCGCCCTCCTTTTTCTGGACCAGGGTAAAGGTCGAGGTCACATCGAGGCCCTCGAGGTTGGTCTTGTCCTCAAAGGCGGTCACAAGGGCCGCGGCCTTGGGATCGGTCGCCTTTGCCTGGGCGCCTAGGGCCGGGGCCAGGAGGGAAAAGGCCGCAAGGGCCAGGATGGCGGATAGGGAGGGGCCGAGGGCCCGATGCTGGTGTTTCATGGAATACTCCTTGTCAGAAGGTGGAGGTGAGGGCCTGGACGGGGCTGATCCGTCCACCCCGCCGGGCGGGGAGCCAGGAGAAGAAGGCCGCGTAGAGCGTGATGCCAAGGATGATCAGGCCCATGTCCCCCAGGCGGGGCTCCAGGGCGAGGTGGCCCGAATCGAGGAGGATAGCGAGGTTGCCTCCCGCGGGGAAGGTGATCGCCGCCCGAACGAGGAGGGAGGCCAGGGCGCCGATGGCGGCCCCGGCGAGGGAAAAGAGGGCCGCGAGGAGGGCGCTCTCGAGGACAAAGAG